>JBKQPS010000214.1:0-21041 GCA_052144915.1 Spirochaetia bacterium
ACAGATTTTCGGCCGCCAGGCCTGGGTCGGCGTGAACAGTGACTACGGCAAGCTCGCCTTTGGCCGGCAGTACGGCGAGTTCAGCGACGCAATCGGCGTTGGAGACGTGTTCGGCGTGAATCACGGCAATCAGCCATACGTCAGTGCCACGAACTACGGTTCGAATGACGCCGTGAATGCGTTCTTTCTGCAGGAATCGGCTCTTCGATGGGACGACTCCATCAAGTACGATGCGAACTTCGGCGGAGTGACTGTCGGGGCCATGGCATACCTGAGCAGCATCTCTGGCAGCGCTCTCCCTGGAGCAGTCAACCAGAATGCCATGTATTCAGGCAGTCTCGGGTACAACAGCAAAGACTTCCCGGTCTCGGCCGCGGTGGGGGTGCAGTGGGAGCTGGACGCGAACCAACACAACCACTACGACGTCGGCGGCGGAGTGAAATGGGCATTCGACTCGACGGACGCCGTCTACGCGTTCTACTTCTACTCGCAGTATGACTCCGGTTTCGCCAGGATCAACGCCAACAACAGCGAATTCTCGTCCGGCTTGGCAAATGGGCGCACCGACAACATCCTCGGTGTGGCGGCGAACTACTATGTGACCCAGTCCTTGAACCTCATCGCGGCTTACTATCTCGACTACGCACAGAACGTGCTCAATACAATTGACAACGGCACGCGCAACAGCATCCTTGTCGTTGCCGATTACTACTTCACCAAGGATTTCGATACCTACCTTGCGGCGTCGTACTCCATGTTCAGTGGTGACCTCGAAAACACGGCGAACGGTGGCGATGCTTTTGATGCGAATCCGGCCAATTCAATCACGGATGTCACGTCTGTCGTGATGGGCATGCGCTTCCGATTCTAGTCCCCGTCCCCTTCCCAAAGGAGGAGAGGCTGCTCCCTCGCGGCGGAAGCCGCGAGACCGGGCAGCCTCTTTTATTGCGCCGCCTCCGCGGCGGCGGTTCCGCCCCCGCCCGTCCCGGCCCCGGCGCCGCCCGCGCAAGCCCGCACCCCCACCTACCCGCGCAGAAGGACTCCCCGCTCCGCCACCCATGCGTCCAGCGTGGCGCGGGCCGCCTCGTGCGTCCGGGTGTGCATAATCGCATCCACCAGGCGCCCCGCGCCCTCGAAGGCCCGCAGGTAGGTCTTGGCGAACTTCTTCAGCACGTCGAACCTTCCCTCACGCCCCCAGGTCTGCTCGTGCAGGGAGATGTGCAGCCGAAACCAGGCGATTTTCCCCTCCGGGCGGAGGGCAGAGAAATTGTGCGGACCATTCCCGCCCCGGATGGCGCGGAAGAGGAAGAGATTTTCGAATATGCCGCGGCCGATCATGATACCGTCCGGGCGGGTTTCCTCCGCCCTTCGCTGAAACGACTGCGCGGTCCGCACGTCGCCGTTTCCCACGATGCGCGTGTGCGGTGCAAGCTGGTCGCGCAATCGGACTGCAATCGCCACCGCTTCCCAGTCCGCGACTCCCTCGGACTGCTGGGCAACTGTCCGCCCGTGCACGGTGAGCGCCGCGATCTGCTGGGAAAGAAGAAAGCCGAGCCATTCCTCGGTCCGCGACTCCCGGAGGCCAATGCGGGTCTTCACGCTGACCGGCAGGCCGCCGGCGCCTTCCGTGGCAGCCGCAATCAGCTCGGCCGCCAGGCCCGGGTTCTGGATGAGCGCGCCGCAGGATCCCCGCTCGACGATTTTCCGCACGGGGCACCCCATGTTGATGTCCACCCCGTCAAACCCCATTTCCCGGACCTGGACGGCCACCCGGCGGTAGTACTCAGGCTTGTTTCCCCAGACCTGGGCAATCAGGGGCCTCTCCCCCGAGGTGAACCGGAGCCTGCCGATGACCCGGGGCCGGCCGGCGGTGCACAACCCGTCCGTGCTGGTGAACTCGGTGATCATGAGGTCCGGCGCGCCCGCGGCCTGGACGACCCTACGAAAGACGGTGTCCGTGACATCTTCCATGGGAGCGAGCACGCTGAAAGGGCGGGAGAAACTCCCCCAGACGCCAAAATCCGCGGGGTACCGCGGCGTGGGAGACTGCATCGATCGAAGAAGGGGCGGCGTGAGCTGTGCCGGCCTTCAGGCCATCACGTTGATGCTCGTGCCGTTGCTCTGCTGCTGCTGGGCGATCGCGTCACGCGCGGAGGCCTGGCTCTGGTATGCTTCCGAGGCCTCGCGCAGGGCAGCCGAAGAGTCGGGGCCCGAGGAGGCGCGGACGATCTGAGAAGCGGCCTCGCGCAGGGTGCCCTCCGTATCGGGGGCTGCCGCGACCGGGACCCGTGTGCCTACGGACACGGGACCGCTGCTCTCCTCCGGACGGCCTTGCGCTGCCGGCGAAGCGCCGCTGACGGACTCCGCGACCCGGCGGGCGTCGTTTTCCTGGGCGGCGGTCTCCCGCGCATCGGGGGTCGTCTCCGGAGGCCTGCTCAGGCTCGTCAGGGGAGAGGGTGACATGATGGGGGAAACCGAATCTATCGCCATACGTTCAATGTACCGCAGGAATCGCCTGTCGTCGAGGGCCAGGGATGCCGCGGCGCTTCAGCCGGTAGTGCGCATTCCCGCCGCCACTCCCTCGATCGTGAGCCGCAGGAGCTCGCGGCACTCCTTCGCCTGCTCTTCGTCACCCCGCCGCTCGGCGTCCCGGACGCGCCGCAGCCATTCCACCTGCAGCAGGTTGAGGGGGTCGGTGTTGGGGTTGCGGAGGCGGATGGAATGCTGGAGCCAGCCGACTTCCTCCAGGAGCTGGGGCTGGCCGTTGGTGCGCAGCACCGAGTCCCTGCTTCTCTCGTATTCGGAGGAAATCATTCCCCAGATCCGCGTTCTCACCTCCGGATCCTCCACGAGCTCCGCATATGACTTGCCGATGTCCATGTCGGACTTCGCGAGGGCGAGAACGGCGTTGTCGATGGTCGCGCGGAAAAACGGCCAGCCGTCGTACATCGCGCGCAGGGTCTGCCAGCCGTCCGCATGCGCCCGGGAGAATGCCTGAAACGCGCTGCCGATGCCGAACCAGGCGGGGATCATGCATCGGTTCTGCGTCCACGCGAAGACCCACGGAATGGCGCGCAGGTCGGAGAGACCCCGGGCACCGTGGCGGTGGGCCGGGCGGGAGGCGATCGGCAGGGATTCGATCTCCAGGATGGGCGTCGCCTGCTCGAAATAGGACAGGAAACAGGGCTCTTCGATGAGGGCACGGTACGCCGCAAGCGCCTCGCCGGCGAGCTCCTCCATTGCCGCCTGCCAGTCCGCGCGCGGCGGCGCGGGCGGCTGGACAGAGGCGGCAACGGTCGCCCATATCACCTGCTCGAGGTGCCGGCCCGCGATGCGGGGGTCATCGTAGCGATCGGCGAGCACCTCGCCCTGCTCTGTCATGCGGAGCCCCGCGCCCAGCGATTCTGGCGGAAGCGCCAGGATGCTGCGCGCGGCCGGTCCGCCGCCCCTTCCCAGCGCGCCGCCCCGCCCGTGGAAGAAAATCAGCCGCACGCCATGCTCCTGGGCGACCCGGGAGAGCACGCTCTGCGTCTTGTACAGCGCCCAGCAGGCGGCGAGGTACCCGCCGTCCTTGGTGCTGTCCGAGTACCCGATCATGACGATCTGCACATTGCCGCGGCGCGCGAGGTGCCGGCGGTAGGCGGGATCCTGGAGCATGTCCTCCACCATCCCGCGCGCATGTTCGAGGTCCTGGATCGTTTCGAAAAGCGGGACGATGTCCATGACGGGCATGGGTCCTTGGCTCCGGCCCGCGCGCAGCTCCATCAGCCAGAGAGCGGCGAGAATGTCGCTGAACCGATGGGTCATGCTGATGATGTTCCCGCCCAGGGCATTCTCACCCACGGTGGCGGCCGCCTGCCGCAGCACCTCGCAGGCGTCCAGGGTCTCCCGCGCGTCTTCGCTGAGGGATTCGTCAGGAAGCTCCCTGCGCGCACCGAGGCTGGAGCGCAGGAGGGCCCGTCGCGCCCCCTCTTCCAGGGCGGCATAGTCGCTGCAGATGCCGAGGGCCCGCGCGATCTCCGCGACGACCCGCGTATTGCGTCCCGATTCCTGGCGGATGTCGAGGCGGGCAAAGTGCAGGCCGAAGACCTCCGTCTGCCAGAGCCAGCCCTGGAGATTCCCTTCCACGATGGCGCTTCCCCTGTTCTTCCGCAGGCTGTCCCGGATGAGCAGGAGGTCGGCCGAGAGATCGGCGCCCGTCCGATATGCTCCGGCCGGGAGGTTCTCCAGGGAGTCCATGGCGCGGGTGCGCTGCAGCCGCCACTCCACGGTCTTCAGGAACCTGCGGTACGTCTCGAATGGCGAGAGGGGCTCCAGGAGATGCTCGATCTCGGGATGTTCGCGCGCGCGCTGCTCCACGGCCTCGCGCAGATCCGCGGAGGCCGCGGCCTGCCGCTCCGAGCTCGTGAGCTCATCCAGCAGCAGCCGGCACCGGGAGAGATGGGCATCCACGGCCGCGGCGCGCATCCTCATGAGCGTGAGCTCCGTCACGCGCGCGCTCACGAACGGGTTGCCGTCCCGATCGCCTCCGATCCACGATCCGAAGTAGAGGAATGGCGAAAGGCGGAACGGGGACCCCGGGTAGATCTTGCCCAGGGCGCGGTCGAGCTCCGCGAAGATATCCGGCGCGACCTCCCAGAGCGTGGCAGCGAAGTACAGCCCCACCTCGACCTCTTCCAGGACGCTGGGGCGGCGGGGCCGGATGAGGTCCGTCTGCCAGAGGCCCGTGAGCTGGGAACGGATCCGGATGACGATCCTCTCCCGCTCGCGCGGAAGGAGGTCGCCGTCGTCCAGCTGGACCAGGGACTGCCGCAGCAGCCGGACCTTCGTGCGCACGGAGCGGCGCTTCGCCTCGGTGGGGTGGGCGGTAAAGACGAGCCCGATGGAGAGCAGATCGAGGAGAGCCTGGCATCCCTTCGCATCGAGGCCCGCCTTCCGCATCATCAGGACCGCCTCTTCCATGGATTCGGACCGGGGCTCGGGATAGCGCCCCCGCTCCCGATCGCGGAGAACCCTCACCCGTTCCCGGTCTTCGGCGAGATTCATCAGGTCGAAGAAGAGCGTGAATGCCCGCACGACGGTCCTCGCCTGCGCGTCGCCCATCGCGCGGATCCGCGCGCCCAGCGCCTGTTCGGCGCCGGGCGTCCCCTCGCGACGGGCGCGAGCGCCGAGGCGGATCTCTTCCTCCAGCGCGAACAGGTCGGGGCCCGCCTGCTCCTTGATGATCTCTCCGAGCACCCGGCCCAGGAACCGGATCTCCGCCCCGAGCTTTTCTCTCTTCTCCATGCGTGCGACGAATTTCAGGAGGATTGCACTCGATGTCAACCCGAATCGCGCCGCGGGCCCCGGTGTTGCCGCCTTTTCATGCCGCTGCCCGCGTGAATGAGCGGATCGCCCACCAGAAAGCCAAGGAGGCAAGACCACCGAGCACAAGTGCGCTCACGACGATCGCGGAGTCGCCGAAATTTCCACGGAACAGCGCGCGCGAGGCTGTCACCTCCCAGGCGAGCGGATTCAGGAACGCAACGGAGCGGATGATCTTCGGCGCCAGCGTGAGCGGCAGGGTGATACCGGACAGGAGCAGGAGGGGCGTTCCGAGGGTGTTGATCACGGACGCCAGAGTATCCTCTTTCTTCAATAGCATGGCCAGCGCGTACGAGCAGGAAGCCATTACCGTTCCGGTGAGGACAATCAGGCCGAAGGCCGCCAGGAGTCCCCCCAGCCTGACCGAGAAGCCGAGACACGCGGCGATGAGAACCGCCGTCACGGACTGCACCAGGAGGACGGCGATGTCCCGGGCGAGGTAGGCGAGCAGGATGGACACCCGGCGGGCCGGGGTCACCAGGAGGCGCTCCACGAACCCGCTGCGGATGTGGTCGACCAGTCCAAATCCTGCGAAGGCGGTCGTGAACAGGGCCAGCATCACCAGGAGGCCCGGTGTGAAGACCGTGTACGCACCCCCCGGGGGAAAGCCGGGCACGTTTCCCAGCCCCTTGAGAAGCGGCGCGAACAGCAGCAGGTAGAGCACCGGCTGAAACATCCCGATGAAAAGCCAGATGGGGTTGCGCAGGCTTCCCTTGACGTTGCGCACGAACAGGACGCGAAAATCCGTGAAAAGTCTCATCCGTCACTCCTTTGCAGCAGCAGCTCTCTCTACCGTAAGAGAGTGCCCGGTCACGCGGAGAAACACGTCATCGAGGGACGGGCGGGAAAGGGCGATGTCCGAGACGCCGATTCCCGCCCGTTCCAGGAGGCGCAGCACAGCGGGAAGCGCCTCCCCGCCCCGGGCCACGACGAGCCGCAGGCTTGCCCCCTCCGCCGAAGCCTCGCGCACCATCTCCAGCCGGCGGACGGCGCCGAGGGCTGCCCCGGCGGCGTTCTCGACGTGGTTCACGGTGAGGCAGAGGATGTCTCCCTGGATGCCGCCCTTCAGCTCGTCCGGAGTCCCTTCGGCCACGATCTTCCCGTGGTCCATGATGGCGACCCGGTCGCACAGGGCATCGGCTTCCTCCATGGAGTGGGTCGTGAGAAACACCGTGGTGCCGAGCTTTCTCAGCAGCCGGATCTGCGCCCACAGCTGGGGACGGCTCACCGGGTCGAGCCCGGTCGTCGGCTCGTCGAGAAACAGCATTTTCGGGTCCTGCACCATCCCGATGCCGATATCGAGCTTCCGCCGCTGGCCTCCGGAGTAATGCGTGGCGAAACGGTCGATGAAGTCTCCAAGCCCCAGGGCCTCGATGAGCTCACCGGTGCGCCGCTCGGCCCGCGCACGATCCAGCCCGCAGAGCCGTGCCTGCAAGAGGAGGTTTTCCCTGCCGGTCGAAAGGGAATCGGCGCCGCCCGCCTGGCTCACGTACCCGATCCTCTTTCGCACCTCCCGGGGCGCGCGTCGGACGTCGAAGCCCGCGATCGTCACCTGCCCGGCGTCAGCGGCGAGAAGCGTCGAAAGCATGCGCAGCGTGGTGCTCTTCCCTGCCCCGTTCGGCCCGAGGAAGCCGAAGATTTCTCCCTCGGCCACGGACAGCTCGATCCCGCGCACCGCCTCCACGATTTCCGGTCTGCCCTTTCCGCGCGGGCTCTTGAAGCTCTTGCGAAGATTTTTCACCGAGAGGATCGGCTCTTTCATGATTCCCTGCCCGCGTGCCCGCCGATGAGCGCCCGGCTCTGTTCGCGCAACTTGTGAAGTCTTTTTCGCACTCCCGAAATCGAAAGCTCCACTTCCATGGCGGTTTCGGCGAGGGTGCAGCCCTCCAGGTAATGCATCTCCGCGGCCTTCCGCGTGCCTTCACTCGCCGCGGAAAAGACCTGCTCCAGGACGAACGAGTCCAGGATCCTGTCCTCCATTCTTTCCCGCCCCGCGAGGCCGTCCAGGAACGGATCGGCACTCACCGTCGGGCGGCGGCGATTGCTGCGCAGCATGTTGAGGCAGACGTTGGTGGCGATGCGGTACAGCAGGCTGGACGCGTAGCGGGCGTGCAGGCTGTTTCTGCGCCGAAGAAGCCGCAGAAAGGTTTCCTGCATGGCGTCGGCCGCTGCCTCGTCATTTGCCAGCAGCTGCCGGCAGCGCCGCAGGACCATTGCCCCGTGGCGGCAGTAAAGGGCTTCCACGTCGATGCAATCCATTTCCTTCGTTCTGTCGATGTTGATCATGAGCATATATTTCCATAATTCTTAATAACTGTCAATACTATAATTAAATTTTTTAATCTTAACTTAACTTTATTAACTTTAGTCCTGCGGGACGGCCATCCCGCAGGTTGCAGCGTCCGCCTCGTTTAACGCTCAGAAAGCATCTCGAGTTCCGCGGACTTTTCGATCGTTCGTCCGGAAAGATCCTTGCCCCGGATCCGCAGGTTCGCCGCCTTGACGCCCCTGATCGTCGTGTCGCGGAACGTACAGCCGATGAACTGCACGTTCTCGAGCCTCACGTCCACGAGGCTGAAATTGACGGCTTTCCGAGGGAACCGCCCGTCGAATGCGTCACGGATCGCGACATCTTTCAATTCGCTCCCTTCGATCTTCAGCGAGGAAAAACCCACCGCCTCCAGGCGCGAATCCCGGATCGTCGATCCCGTGATGCCCGAATCCTGGAGGCTCACGCCGCGGAACGCGCACCCGGAGATCTCGGTGTCGGCCAGGTTCGTGCGGCCCAGGGTGCACCCGTCGATCCGCGTGTCCGTCAGCGTGACCCCCTGGAGTGTGCAGGAGTTCACGGCCGTGCCGCGCAGCCGGCTGTCCTTGAGCCGAGTCTTTTCCAGGAACCTGCAGCCGTTGATCGCGACCCCTGCAAACCGGGAGTCTTCGATCCGGCTGCCGCTTTCCAGGCTGAAGCTCGAGAAAGACGAGCCCGAGATCTTGGCATTCTTCATTCCCGAGGCGCCGCGCAGCTCCACCCGGCTGAGCTTGGAGCCCGCCAGGGCGACATCCTTCATCTCCGAGCCTTCCATGAGCAGCTCGTGGACCGAAGCTCCGGCGAGGGAGCTGTCGACGATCGCGCTGTCGGTGAGCACGGCTCCCCGAAGGGTGGAAGCAGAGAAGGCGTTGTCCCGGACCTTCGCGCGTACGAGGCGCATACCGGAGAGCTTGCTGAAGATCACGCGGTTTTCCTGGAACTCGAATGACTCCCCTTCCGGCTGCTCGACGCGGGAGGAGCTCTCCGCGTTGCCGCTCCGCCGCCGGCCCCACCGAGGGTCCCACTCGTAACGGTAGTCGTCACTGGAACCGCCGGGATGCGCGGAGGGGTGGCCGCGGTCGGTGGCGACGCCGAGTCCGGCGGTGATGCCTTCCACCATGTCGCCCACCCAGTCCATTTCGAGGAACCCACGGCTGCGCCTTCGGCCGCGATGGCCGTGCGTTTCCCCCGGACCGGACGCCTCGCCTCCGGCGGAATCTTCCTGCTCCTCGCGCGTTTCCTCCGCGATCGCGCTCAACAGCTCCTCGGCCTGCTCCTGCGTGATCGTTCCCTTCTCCTGCATCGCACGGATCCTGTCAGCCGCCTTGTTATCCATCGTTTTTTTCCTCCTTCTTTTTCGCGCGCAGGAGCCGGATCGCTTCCTTGTAGCTGATCTGTCCAGACTCCAGCGCGTCCAGGACCCCGTCTGCCGTGCGGGGGCTCGTCGGGGCCTCGGCGTCCGCCGGGGCCCCGGCCGGCGCCGGTGGACGGACGCTCGCCAGGTTGAGCTTTTCCTTGATCGAAGCCATGTGCCCCTTCACGGTGGGGTAGCTCACGCCGAGCGCCGCTTCCATGTCCCGAATCCTCCCCTCGCAGTAGATGAATACGCGCAGGAAGTGCAGCTCATCGGGCGTCAACGCGCCGAACTCATTCATTACGAAGTCGCCCTCGACCTTCAGGCCGCATGAATCACAGACGAGCAGCCGCGGGAATAGTTGTCCATTGCATGATGGGCATCGAACATTTGCGTCGATCTTGTTTCTCGGCATGAAGCGATGGTAATATTGATTTATTTAATTGTCAATTGATTTTTTTAATTATATTTCAGCAAATAAGAATGACTTTGCCGTAGCTTTTCCTCGACTGGAGAAGCTCATGTGCATCTCCCGCACTGGTGAGTGGGAAGCTCTTCCCCACCACCGCCTTGAAAAGGCCCGCTTGGAAGCCTGCCAGCATTCCATCCATCGCCAACATCAGGAGCCGCATTCCCTGCTCGCTGTCGAACAACTTCAGCATATTGAGACCGAAAACGCCCTTGTTCGCCATCGCCAGGCCGATGGGCGTCAGAAGCGGTGTCTGCATGAGGCTCCTGACGGCATGAGGAATCGACCGCGTGCGGCCGGAGACCAGTGAGGAGACTCCATAGCTGATCACCCGCCCTCCGGGAGCCAGCCTCCGTATGGAATCCTTCAGGAAGGGACCCCCGCGGGCGTCCAGGACCGTGGTGAAATCACGGGCGTCTGCGCGCTCGCGCGCGGCAAACTCGGAATAGGTGAACGCCTGGGAAGCGCCCAGCGCCCGCACGGCCTCCTTCTTCTGCGCGGAGCCCACCACGGCGACGACCTGTGCGCCCGCGCGCGCGGCGAGCTGGACGATCGCCGTCCCGACTCCGCCCGCGGCCCCCGGGACGAGCAGCCGATCCCCCTCGCGCACGCGGCCCATCTCGATGACGGCAATCCAGGCGGTCATGAACGCGATGGGGATGGCGGCCGCCTCCTTGTCGGAGAGCTTCCGCGGCGTGCGCCGCACGTGCGCCGCGGGCAGCACGATCTCGCTCGTGTATCCGCCGAATCGACACGCGGCCAGCACCCGTTCTCCACGCCGGAGCGTGCGGACACCGGGGCCGAGCTCCGCGATCACCCCTGCCACCTCGAATCCCGGTACGAACGGCATGCGCGGCGCCTCCGCGTACAGCCCCATGCGCATGTGCACGTCGGCGAAGTTCACTCCCGCGGCGCTCACCTTGATGCGCACGTGATCCGCAGGCACGGGGGGTGAAGGGGCTTCCACTGCCTGGAGGACTTCGGGTCCGCCGACCCGGGGGATCTGTACCTGGATCATGGTGGGGGGAGCATAGCAAAGGTTCCGCGCCGCGTCCAAGGGAGGTGCCGTGAATTCGTTGACAGCGCCCCGGGACCGGCATACCCTCCGCACGAGTGAAGCGCATTCGTTTCGCGCCGGCCCCTGCCGTCATCGTCGCCGCCTCTCTTGCACTGGCCTGGGCTCTTTCGCTGCTGTCCGCCTCCGGCGGGTTCGACTGGAACAGCCGGCTCGACGATTCCTTCTTCCGCCTGCGCTACGCCCTGCGGGGGCCGCAGAAAATGGCTTCATCCATCGCCCACGTGGACGTGACGGATTCGATGGTCGAAAAGCTGGGCATGAAGGGAGGCGATCGGACCGATTTCGGCCGTCTCGTCGACGTGCTGTCCCGGGCCGGCGCCTCCTCGATCGTCTTCGACATCATATTTCCGCAGCCGGGCACTCCCGCGGGGGATGCGGCGTTCGTCGCGCAGACCCGCAAGGCAGGCACCGTGTACCTGCCGGCCATCACGCGCACCGAAGAATATGACGCGGTCGCGGGGCGGCGCGAGCCGGGCGGGGATCCGCTCGCGGCCTGGCTCTGGCATCCCCGCCTCGTCGCCGGACAGGGACCGGCAGGTGCGGTCTCTTCCACCGTGAGCTTCGCGGCGCTGACGTCGGCGGCGCGGGGCATCGGAATCATCAACAGCGAGCCCGATCCGGACGGTATTTGCCGTCGCATGCCGCTGGTCGCCGCCTATCGCGGCGGCATCGTGCCCTGCCTGGCACTGCGGGCGGCATGCGATGTGCTGGCCGTCGAGCCGGCAACTGTCGAGGTGACCTTCGGGCACCGCGTGCGGCTGCCTCGCGCGCGGATGCCGGACGGCAGCGTGCGGGACATCGACATCCCCATCGACCGCGCGGGCCGCATGATCATCGACTTTGCCGGGCCGTGGGGAGCGTCCTTCCCGCACTATTCCTTTGCGGCGCTCCTGCAGGCGGAGCACGATCCGGGCCTGGCGGACAGCGTTGCCGCGGAGCTGGAAAACTCCCACCTGGTGATCTCCGACCTCACGACGAGCTCCAGCGACTACGGGGCCGTCCCGATGGAGCGCGTGTACCCCCGCAGCGGCATTCACGCGAACATCCTGAACAGCATCCTCACCGACCGCTTCCTCCGCGCCCCGTCCGCAGGCGAAACGTTCCTCCTGACGCTGGCCTTTGCCGTGCTGCTCGCGGCGGCTGCAATGCGCCCGCGCGCGCTCGCCGGCTTACTGCTCGCCCTGCTCGCCTGGACCGTCCTTTCGGCCGGCGAGGCGGCCCTGTTCGTTTTCGGAGGCATCATGCCGGCGCTCGCCGGGCCGACGCTTGGTTTTTTCTTCACCCTCGTCGCGGTTACCGCGTACCGCTATCTGCAGGCCGAGCGCGAAAAGCTGCGAATCCGCACGCGCATGGAGCGCTACTTCGCTCCCCGCCTGATGTCCAAGATCCTCCAGACGCGGGACCGGCTCATGTCCGTCGAGCAGAAGGTGGTCTCGATACTTTTCAGCGACATCGCGGGATTCACGTCCTGGTGCACCACCCAGCCGCCGGAGTCGATCCACCGCACGCTCAACGAGTACTTCGAGCTCATGACCGAGATCGTTTTCCGCAACGAGGGAACCGTCGACAAGTTCATCGGTGACGGCCTCATGGCTTTCTTCGGTGATCCCCTCCCGCAGCCCGATCACGCCCTGCGCGCCGTACGGACCGGTATCGAGATGCAGCAGGCGGTGCGGAACCTGCGCGCCCGCTGGGAAACGGAAGGCCGCATGCCGATCCACATCCGCATCGGGATCAACAGCGGCGAGGTCGTCGTCGGCGACATGGGTTCGAGCAGGATCATGGCCTACACGGCGATCGGCGCGCACGTGAATCTCGGGTCCCGCATGGAGAGCAAGGCGCCGGTCGACGGCGTGCTGGTGAGCGCTCCCGTCTACCAGGCAGTGAGGGAGACCGTGCCCACGAGGTTCGCCGGCCGGATCACTGCCAAGGGCATATCCGGGGATTTCGAGACCTGGGAGGTCGATGTGCCCTAGCGCGCACCGCGGGCGGCGTCGAGGGACACGTGGAAGAGACGGAGAACAGGCTGTAGAGTTGTAAAGAGCGCGTGCAATTGCGCGATTGCAAACCATGTTTTTGCGTACCATCGTATACCGCATTCTCCATTCACTTCTTGTCCTGCGCGTATCCCTGAGACGGCATATCGAGTCCCAGTTGTGCAGAATAGTGCTTCAACGAGGAAAGGAGGTGGAAGCGACAATCACTTCCTGTGTCTGCACCGATGACGCAATGGACGATGAGCACAGCATATTTGAAATAGAATTCGAATATTCCATCCGCGGCAGGAAAATCAGGAAGCGCACGACTTTTTCGATAAACACGGCTCATATCGAGTATGCGCACCAGGGAGAGCTCTTTGATGTCCCCGTGCTCGCGCACTCCCTGGTGGACTTCAAGAAGGCCCTGGAACCGGGAAGCAGGATGGACATCATTACCCTGGAAAGATGGCCATTCCCTCACGTAAATCGATTCAATCGAATCTGCCGCGAGGTCATGCGCATACCCCAGGTCTGGAGCTGAAAGCATGGGCACGGCGAGCTCGGCAGCCGGCCTGACCGCGAGCGCCGGTTCGGCCTCCTCCTGCCGACGGTTTTGACTTTCGTCACTTGAACGGCGTACAATGGCAGGCGTGAGTGCCCGTGCAACCGAACCGGAGATACAAACCGAGATCGAGAAGCTGGTCAGGAGGATCGTCTCCCAGGCAAGACCCCTTCGCATCATCCTTTTCGGATCATTTGCCCGCGGTGACTTCAACACCTCGAGCGACCTCGACCTCTGCATCATCGTGTCAGACGCTGAGGAGTGGTTCGAGCGATCACGCCGGTTTCGCGCGCTCACGCGCCTTCCCGAGATGGATGTCGAGCCGCACGTGTACACGGCAGAGGAGTTCGCCGGAATGATCGAACGCGAGAATCCCCTTGCCCTGCGCATCATGACCGAAGGGAAAGTGTTGTATGAACAACAATGAAAAAGAAGCGATTCGGTGGTTTCTCCAGGGCATCCGCGACGGGAGGACGGCCGGAAGGAATACGGACAACGGGGACAACGAGGTTGCATGCTTTCTCTATCAGCAGGCAGCGGAGAAGCTGCTCAAGGCATTTCTCTACCTCAGCGGAGAGAATCCTGTTCTCGGGCATTCAACACTGAAGCTCGCAGAGCGCTGCACAGGGCACGATCCCTCCTTCAGCGCGGCCTTCCAGTCCTGCATGGACCTGGATGTGTTTTATGTGCCGACCCGTTACCCGAACGGCATTCCTGATGGCTCTCCATACGAGTATTTCCAGCGACGTCATGCCGACGCCGCGCATCAGTCGTTTACAGCGGTCAAGAATCTCGTCGAGCCGTTTTTCCAGTCATAGGTCTGTCGGAGAGTTCCCATGCCCTTTTTCGGATGGAACGTAAATCGATTCAATCGAATCTGCCGCGAGGTCATGCGCATCCCCCAGGCCTGGAGCTGAAAACATGTTCCCGGCCCCACTCGCCCCTCTGCGTGGTGACCAGAAGGGCATCCCTTTCTTGACATGTTCATAGCATGGAAGTATGTTCTCCACATGAAAATGATCCAGATCCGAAACGTCCCTGACGAGCTCCATCGGCGCCTCAAGGCGCGGGCCGCCTTGGAAGGGACCTCGCTCTCCGAGTACCTGCGTGCCCAGATACAAGCTGTCGCGGAACGACCCACCATTGCAGAGCTCAAACAGCGCCTGGAGTCCCGGAGTCGCGTGCGCTCCACGGAATCGGCTGCAGCAGCCGTTCGCGCCGAGCGGGACGCGAGGTGACCGTCGTCGATGCTTCGGCTCTCATCGAGGCGCTTCTCCGTACCCCGCTCGGAGCGAGCTGCGCCGAGCGCCTCCTGAGGCCCGACGATCCGCTCTTCGCTCCTCACCTGCTCGATGTCGAGGTGACGCAGGTGCTTCGCCGCTACGCACAAAGAGGAGATCTCCGGGCCGCACGGGGGCGTGAGGCGCTTCATGACCTCGCCGCTTTTCCATTAACCCGTTGCTCACATGAGCCGTTTCTCGAACGGATTTGGGAGCTGCGGCACTCGCTGTCGGCATACGAAGCGGCGTACATCGCTCTCGCCGAAGCGTTGGACGCCCCCCTGGTGACGTGCGACGCTCGCATGGCGCGTGCGCGCGGACACGGTGCCAGGGTCGAAGTCCTCTCCGACCAAGAACATACTGGCAACGAATAAAACGCCGCCGGAATGAACGAACGACCTTAAACAAGCGGAAGCACCCATTCCCGCGTCTTTCTCCATGTGGCAACTACGGCCGCTGCGCCTGCCCAATCTGGCGCTCGGACTCTCTACCGTTCCCGTGGGCCGGATCCGCCGCGCAAGCTCTTCCTTCAACGGTTCCCAACCTTCCAGGCCGCCTATGAGCAACGGTACACCGCTTTCTTTGGCAAGTTCCGCCTCCCCCTCATCTGCCGCGCCGCCTCCGCTTTCCGCCTCTGCGGAGACTGGAACCAAGGCATCGCGCGCATCTGATGTCCCGATTGCGGCTACGACCTGTTCCGTCCCTTCTCGTGCAAGAGCTTCTTCCTCTGCACTCCATGCGCCCAGAAGCGTACCCTCCTTCGGGGGGAGTACCTCGGCGACGATCTCTTGCTGTGCCTGCCCCACCGACAGTTCGTCTGGACAATTCCCAAAGTGCTGCGCGTCTTCCTTCGCCATGATCGGGAGCTGTTTGCCGACATCGGCAGGCTGCTCTTTGACATCCTCACGCGCTACTTCACCCAAGCCGCGGGCAGGAGCATCTGCACCGCCATGGTCTCATGTCACCAGGCCTTCGGCGAGTTCGCCGCATGGCACCCCCATTGGCACGCCATCGTGCTGGAAGGTGGGTTCGACCGCCATGACCGCTTCTTCTTCATTCCCCTGGGGCCATCGAAGCTCTGACGGAAATCTGGCGCCACAGTGTGGTTGCTTTGTTCCTCTCCAAGGGTCTGTTGAACCCCGACTTCGCACGCAAACTCCTCAGCTGGAGACACTCCGGCTTTCCCATCGAGAGCGGAATCCGCATCTACGACCAGGAAGCACGGCAGGCGTTGAGCCAATAAATCGTGCGCGCCCCGCTTTCACGGGAGAAGATCCACTGGGATCAGGACCAGGACACTGTCAGCTGGAAGCCCTCCACCTCGGGAAATGCCGGACTCGACAAGAACTCAAGCATGCTGCCAGTGTTGAAATACAGAGGATCATCCCCTTCAATGAAACAGCAAGGAGATCTACGACGGGCCGTACGGCGTCTTCTCAGAGGCGTGCAAGAACCTTGGAGACAGCCTCAAGGGCATGTAGCACCCGTCCGAGACCGCGGCAGAGGGGCTCCCCAACGTCCATCATCAGCCTGCCCGCGAAATCTCCCTTCTCCGTGGCCCCCATGCGGAAAGCCATCTCGCGGGACCACGGCTGCGCAAAGAAGCTCACGACCCGCGTGAAGGCGGGGGACTTCTTCATGAGGCTCGTGACCGGGCGCGCCCAGGAGAGATAGCCGAGGTAAACGTCCTGCTGGTGCGCTCTCAGGCGCCGTCCGTACGCCTGGTCGGCCTTGAAGATCCGATCATCCATCAGTCCCTGCCTGTGGAGCTCGGTGCAGATGACCTTCGGGGTCGATGGCGGAGAGCCTCCTCCGCCCGGCCAGAGTACCTGGACGCCCGCGGATCCCCCGCCCTGTGAGCCTTCGGTCGTTTGAAAGCCTTTCTCGTCGAAACGCCATACCTCGACCCAGGTGCTTTGCCCGGTTGCCTGTATGCACAGCCACATGTAGGGCGTCGCCGAGGCGCGCTCCTGGACCTCGTCCACCGGGATGTCCTTCTGCCAGGTGCCGTCCCCCTGGTAGGAATCAGTCCATACGACGGCGCCCAGGTAATAGGAAGTGACATAGGGGGAGCTCGTGTCCTTGCCGCCGAAGCCTGCCTGAATTTCGATCAATCCTTCACCGCGCGCCGACAGCCGGTAGAAGCCGATGGACGGTGGGCCCTGGAAGTTGCATGCGCTCAGCGCAAGAAGGAAAAGGCAAAAGGACGCGAGCGGTTTCTTTCTCTTCATGCCTTTTCCGATACAAGCGGCATGCCATGTCGCCGGCGCGCTCCAAGTCAGCATGCTGGAAGGAATTGGTCTTGAGATGCGCGCACCTGCGGCAGGCCCAGCTGCAACCGTGGTTGCAGGTGCAACGGTGGTTGCCGCGCAGGTTGCAGGACCGGGCGCCGGGAAAACGGGGGCTCTTCGTATCTCCCTCAATGGTAAGAGATAGTTCCCAGGCCCGTTGGCACGGCGGTTGCTTTTCCTTCATCGAGGTGCGGAGAGATGAAAGGAAAAACCGTGGTCCTTGCAGCAATCATCTTCGTGGTGCCAGTCGCGGCCCGAGCGGAGCTGGAGCTGACCGCTTCAATCTGGACCACTCTGATCAACAACGTGGTCTATGCGGATGTCACGATGGACTACAGGAGAGACATCGTGGAAAGCGATCTCCTGAGCTTCGGTTTCGGCTTCGGCCTAGTCTACTGGTTCCCGGGAATGCAGCTCATGGGAGCGGGGCTCGAGGTCTTCCAAGCGGCGAGGGATACCATGAAGTTCCTGGAAGTCTGCCCCTACCTGCTTTTCAGGTTCCAGCTCGGCCAGGGCGAGGAGCTGCCGCACGGCAGGATCATGCCCTATTTCGGGATCGGGTTTGCCCTCGTGCAACTGGAAGAGGACAGCCCGCTGTTCGGCGGCGCGGTGGACAAGGGGCTGACTCTCATATCACCGGACGGCATCCCCAGCGTTTTGGTGTTCAAGGCGGGTGCGGAGTGGTTTGTCCTGGGGTGGCTGGCATTTTCCTTGGAGGTGCGCTTCATGACGAGCACCCTGGAAATGAACAACCCCGAGGACTCGGATTATGAGCCCTATGGTACGGTCCACGCGAAGGCCGCGCTTGCCGCCGGACAGGTGGCCATCGGGGTGTCCCTGCACTTGTGATTCGGCAGGGCCCCGCTGGGGGGCTTTTCCTCCAACGCCGCTCGGCTGGAGTCCTAGCGGCCGGCTCCACGGTTCCCTACGTCTACCTGTTTCTCGCCGATCTCTGCCAGTATCACCTCGGCAACCCTGACGACGTTCGTCGAATGGATTGCCGCAGTGCGCTTCAGCGAGGGACCACGAATCATTTCGGATTCTGGGCCCGGCCCCTCGAGGAGACTGACTTCCTGCCAAGGCAAGGGTACCGCTCTGCCGGCTGGCCAATCCCACGAACTTCGCTCGATCCCTACTATGCCGAGGCGAACGCTTACGGCCGATACGGTCCATTCAACTATTCCGATCTTGCTTTCTGGGAGCGTGTTCTCGGAGGCGCGGGCTTCCCGCGGAAGACGGAGGATCGTCTCGCCCGGGCCGTCTTTCACGCGCAATACGCGGATACCATACGTCAGTTCCAGGTCCAGCTTGGGGAGGCGCTCCATGCGGCGTCGAACGTGACAGTGTTGTTCACACGCGCACCTCCTTTCCATCGAGGCCACGGGCGGCGGCGGCCACGTACTGCGGTTCGTCTGCGCCTCTCCGGCGCGAAGGACACGCGGAGCGCCGCTTCCACGTTGAAGCTGACCGCTATGTCCTTGCGATGGGAGGCATAGAAACCGTCCGCAAGCTCAGGCTTTCTGGTGACCTTGGGAACAATCGCCGTGATCACCTCGGCCGCGGTTTCATGGTTCACCCCCCCTCACGACAGCCGCGGAGGCCTGCATCGCCGTGCCGAGCAGGACCCTGGCGGCTAGGGATTACCCGACAAGCTGTAACTAAGCGGGGTTCAGGCCCGGAACTCTTTCACTCTACCTTCAAAGCCATTTCCCGCGGCCATGCTGGCGCCGCCTAGTCATAAGCGAGAAGCGAACGGGGGCATCCATTCTTCCGTCGAAGATAATCTGCAAAAAGTGACACGGCGCGGTCGGCGCCTTCCAGGGGAGAGGCGGGAAAACCGAAGATGCGCTGGTCTGCAGTAGTATAACCGCCGATTGTTGAGGGCCTGGTTAATCCAGCCCCTACGGTTCTATTGTGAGCGAGTCTTCTTCTTCGAGCCGATGGCTGACCTTTAAAAAAAGGAACTGTAAGCGCGAGCGAGGGGAATTGAACCCCAGACTCCAGCTTGGGAAGCTGTTCTATGGCGGATATTGGCGGATACTCTCGGACCCATGATGCTACGAAAGTGCCAAATTTACTTGGATATTGCAATACCCCAGGACATAGCAGGATACAGCAGGTTATGCGAATCTGGTACCCAGGCTGGTACCCTGCACGACTCCAGCTTGATGAGCTGGGGTAGCCTACACGACGTAGACGTTACGAAGCGGCTTCGCTCGGCGGTTTCTTGCTGAAGTCGCCGGTAAGAGGGTTGACCACCTGCTCGAGCAGCAGGTGCAGAAGCTCGTTCAGTTTCCGGCTGTTGGGCTCCAGGTACTCGTGAACATATTGCTGGACGCTGCTCATCCTATTGAAAGCCGCTGCTTGAGGGAGCGAAGCATGCACGAGGTGCGACCTGATTCTCTGAATCTCGTCCGGGTCGGCGCCGCCGGTGTCGAGCGTTCCGCCGACGTCACGCAAGAGGCGTGGAAGCTGCCGGTCCGCTGAGGAGTCGATGTGTAAGTACAGCCGGCAGAAGTGCTCTATCGCAATCCCGAGCTCATCGATCTCAGCAATGAGGAGCGGCTGCCCGGGCTCCTGGGGATGATCGGAAAGCTGCAGATTGTGCTGTCGCATTGCTGCAAGGCCTCGGAGGCGCTCGGAAAACAGATACCTGTCAACTTCGTCGGGAGTTACCGCCGTCCGCTTTTGTGCCATAGGAATGAGCGTACATCACGACGGCGTATGAAACACAGAGGGTTATTTGAAAGGTGAAACCCACCGCTTCCAGGGCGAAGATTTGTTGACTCGCTCTTTTCGGAGTGCCACGATTTAAAAAAAGGAAGGGCGAAATGAGAAAGATCAAAAAGCGGCCTACATTCACGCAGAGCCCATTCCTCAGACAGGGCTTCGACATCGGGGAGCGGCCGGTGCTGCCCTGTCCGATTTGCAATACCGGAAAGCTTCAGTTTCTGAAACAGAATATTCAGATTGTCCCGGATGAAAAATCCAACAAGAAAGTCATGTTTCAAGAGAACTGGGGACCAGAAGAGCTCCAACACTCATTCGCCGGGTTCGTGCTCTGTGACAACAAGAAGTGCAATGCGAAAATAGTCGTCGCGGGAACGCTGATGCTGGGAGAGGACTTCCAGATCGGGCCAGAAGACTACGAGAGCGAGACCTTCGAACGATGCTTTCCGAGATTCTTCGACAGAGCACGTGAGATTATCCCTTTGGGGGATATCCCTTATGAGCTCGAAGAGCTCTTGGTTGAATCATTCAGATTGTTCTGGCTTGATTCTGCATCGTGTGCGAACAAGATCAGGATTTGCGTCGAGCAGCTGCTAGACCTTTTCGACGTCCGTCGATATCCGCGTGCAGGGAAGAGGGTTCCACTCCCTCTGCATTCTCGGATTGTCGACTTCAGAAGCAAGAAGCCCGACGTTTTAGAGAAACTCCTTGCGGTGAAGTGGATCGGCAATGCAGGCAGCCACTTGGGAAAGCTCTCCAAGGAAGACCTGCTCGACGGGTACAAGATTCTTGGCTACGCGATTAAGAAACTGTTTGGCGACGAGGACGAGGAGATTCACAGGTTGGCGAGACAGATCAACAAACGACGGAAGCCGAGGTCGCGAACCAAGCCGAAGAATCCCCGATGACCTACGGTGTATACGTCAGCCATGCCCTTCTCGCATGAGGTTCTACTTGAGGCGGAGAGATGACCGCCGAAGAGATACGGAGCGGCTATCTCTCCCAGCTCAGGGGCCTGTGGCGCACTGTCCACAGCCTGGAGCGTCTCTACCCGGCGTTTCCGGACGCACCCGCAGATCGGTGGCGGGGCGCCTAGGCCTCCGGCAACATGATGGCCTGGGTGCGACGTACAGCCACCGGGTGCTTGGCACCTGTCCCCCGGCGGACATCCAGAAGACTTCCTCCACCTCTGCGAGCTGAAGCCGGGGGACGGCGCCCGGCGGTGCGACGACGACGAACGGTGTCACGGTGATCGAAGGAATGCGGATGCTCAAAGGGCGGATCGTTGACGGCCTGCCGATCACTCTGCCGCCCTGTCGCGCGTCGATTCCCACTTCTTCCGCGGTTTCGCGCATGGCGAGGTCCAGCAGGGTGGCATCCGACTCCTCCGCCCTGCCGCCGGGAAATGCCAGGTGTCCTGACCATGGATCTCCGGCACGTTCTGCGCGCTTGATGAAAAGTATCTCGGCAGAGTCTCTGGTTGCGCCGCTGCCAGCGTCCCCGCCGGAGTCCCTGCCCGCCGCGCGCAGGAGAATCATAACCGCCGCGTGGGTCCCTCCCCCTTCGGCGGGCGGTACCCTGGCCGAATCGACGGGGTCGAGCCGCGCAGCGACGCGTTGAAGGAAT
>JBKQPS010000215.1:0-17709 GCA_052144915.1 Spirochaetia bacterium
AGGGATCCCATGGCCCCGGACCCCACGATGCCGATCTTCATCAGCCCAGAGTAGCCGGCGCGCGCGGCCGCGTCCAGCACGCACGCTGCCGGACTCTGCGGCACGGGAATGCTAGTCCTCGAAGGGCATCTCGATATGCTGCAGGTCCCTGGTCAGGAACGATTCCGGAAAGATCTCGCGCGCTTCGCCCAGCAGGGTCTTCAGCTCCCTCTCCGAGTACCGCGGGCTGTAGTGGATCAGGCCGAGCTTCTTCACGCCGCCTTCACGGGCGATCCGTGCCGCCTGGGCCGCCGTGAGGTGCCTTTTCTCGGCGGCGGTCTCCGCAAGATCTTCGGCGAACATTCCCTCGCAGATGAAGAGGTCGGACTTCCGCGCGAAATCCACGAGTCCCGGCGCCGCCACCGTGTCGGTGGCGAAGCAGAACTTCCGCCCCTTTCGCTCGCTTCCCATGACCTGGGCGGGCCTGACAAGGCTGCCGTCCGGCAGCCTCACTTCCTCTCCGCCCTGGAGCTTCGACCAGAGGGGACCCCGGGCGACGCCCAGCGCCAGCGCTTTTTCGGGAAAGAAGATCCCCGGTCGCATCTTCTCCACGAGGCTATAGGCGAGGCAGGGCTTGGTATGCACCAGGGTGTGCGCGCAGATCGAATACTCCTCCGCCTTCACCACCGGCATTCCGCCCTCGATCTCCCGGACGACGATCTCGTAGTTGATGTACATGTCCAGGGTCCGCCGCATCGCATCGACGAACTCCCGGATCTTCGGCGGCCCGTAGATGTACAACGGCTCGCTGCGGTCCACCTGGGAGGAGAGCATGAGGATGCCCGGGAGTCCCGTGACATGATCCGCATGGGTGTGGGAAATGAAGATGCTGGTGATCTTTTTCCAGCGGAGATTCAGGCGGCGAAGCCCCACCTGCGTGCCCTCGCCGCAATCGAAGAGGAACAGCTCTCCTTCGCGGCGCACCAGGACCGACGTCAGTCCCCTTCCCGGCAAAGGCATCATGCCGCCCGTGCCCAGCACGAACACTTCGAGGTTCATCCCGGCTCACCATCCCTATTCCGGAAGGTCCGTGACCCGGCCGGCGAGCTCGGGCACCTGCGACGCCGCGTCGTCCAGGGAGCGGCGGCTGGCGATCACCGCCGTGAAGCCCTGGGGAGCTGACGCGAGCAGCTCGCGGGCAGCCTCCGAGATGCCGTGTCTCCCCACGCCCAGCAGGAGCGTGCGGCGTGCCTGGCGCGCGTCATCGGTGATCCCGTGGAGCTTCCTCTGCATGCAGACGAATCCTTTCTCCCCGGGATCGATCGGACGGTCCTCCCTTCCGATCGTGCCGATGACCGCCTTGTCGACTTCCGCGGGATCGAGCGGCCCCGACTCCATCAGCCTCAGACCTTCGCCGAAGGCACGGATCGTCGTCGTGATATTGGGATCCCGATAGGAGCCGAGGAGGAACAGCCCGTCCATGTTCCGAGAGTAGGAAAACGCGCCATAGGCACCACCCTCCATCCGCACTTTTTCCCACAGATACCCCGTGGAGAGGAGGTGACCCAGCACCGCCACGGGACCGTTGAGCGGATGCTCGAACCGGAAGCCCGGCAGGGCACGCGCCACGTAGCCCACCGACGCGCTGGCGACCAGGGATTCACCCCTCAGGGCCGGCGTTCCAGGGACGAACCGCCCGGGTTCCGGGGCGGGCAACTCATGGGTGGAGCGCGACGGGAGGCGTCCGGCGACAGTGTCCACGGCCCGCGTGATCTCCGCGAAGCATTCTCCGGCCGCGGTGGCATTCGCGATCACCAGGGACCGGGTCAGAAGGTCCGCCCGGATCCTCTCCAGTGCCGCGACGACACGGGGAAGCTCGGCGTCGATGTTCCGCACGAGCTTCTCCAGGAAGAGGAGCTGCGTGATGCCCCTCCATTCCTCTTCCTTTGCCACCGGCGCGGAGATCATCCCCGCCGCCCGAAGCATCGCGAACTGGTGTCCCCCGGGGATGAGGGCGGATTTCATGTCATTGCGCATCTCCCGCAGGATATCGCGAAGCCGCGCGATGTCCTGGAAGTCGGCTGTCGCGAGCAGACGGGCAACGAGGTCCGCGGCCGCCGGGAGGTTGTGGCGGAGGCATCGCGTCCGGAAAAACATGAATTGTCCGTAGACGTCGGGGCGTCCGGCGATTCCTCCGGCGTCCAGCGACGCGGAGAAGCCTCCGGTCAGGCGGAAAAGCTCCAGCGCGATCTCATCGTAGCGCGCGCCGGGCACTCCCATGCCGCACACCGCGCGGCCGAAGAGTGGCAGAAGGAGCGAGAGCTCCCCGGTGATCCCGTCCGTGGGGAAGGCGAGGTCCAGGTAGACGATCTCGTTCGTGAAGAGGTCGTGCAAGGCGAGCGGCACGCCCTCCGGCGTCCGCGTGTCCTGGTGCGGGATCCGCTCGACATTCGGGGGGATGTCCGACCTTCGCAGGGACGGAATTCGCGCAAGGTCCTCCGGAGAGTCCGGGGCGAGCTGGTATTGCCGGAAGGTACGGGCATCGCGGACAGCGGCTTCCTTCTCGGATGCCGTCATGCCGGCCAGTGCCGTCTGCACTCGCGCCGTCTCCGCCGCGGCATCTTGCTCTTCCTGCTCCCTGTCGGGGCCCACGACCAGGGTCAGCCGGTGGGGATTGGAAACGAAGCTCCGATCGATGCACCCCTCGAGGTACCGGGGATCCGCGGCCAACCTCCTTTTCAGCTCGTTCATCGGGCCGGCGAACTCCAACGAATCGAAGGGATCCGCGCCATGGACCCAGCCGCGGAGGGTCCTTCCCATGAGGCGAAGCGCATAGGGCGACCCGCCTCCCCGGATCTCGCGATGCCGGAACTCGACGCGGTTCATCATCGATTGCACGAGGCGTGGATCCAGGCCCCCGCGGGACAGTCCCTGCAGCGTGTCCAGGACGAGTGTCTCGATGCTCCGTTCCCGATCCGGCTCCGTGCCCCGCAGGCCGGCGGCGAAAACCATCTGTTTCAGGTCCGTTTCGAGCCCGCTCACCGGGGAGAGATCCTCTCCCAGCCCGGAGTCGACCAGGGCCTTGCGAAGAGGCGAGCCGGCGCTTTCCACGAGAATCTCGGAGAGGACCTCGTGCGTGACGATCTCGACCGGGTCCGTGACGGGCGGGAGGACCCAGCTCAGTGTCACGCTGGATCGACCGGCAAGCGGCGTGTCCTTCTTCACGGGAAAGGTCTTCTGCAGCCGGCGCGGGCTTTGCCAGCGTTTCTGCAGCGGGATGACCGCGTCGGTCTCGATCGTCGAGTAGCCCGAAAGAAAACTTTCCTCCAGGAACGTCAGGATCTCCGCGAGGGGAATGTCGCCGTAGAGGAAGATGCGGCAGTTCGAGGGGTGGTAGTAGCGGGCATGGAATGCACGGGCCGCCTCCAGGGTCAGGCCGGGTATCGCCGCCGGGTCGCCCCCGGAGTCGTGGGCGTACGGCGTGTCGGGAAAGAGCGACCGGGAGGTCCATTCCGAAACGACGGAATCAGGGCTCGAGTAGACGCCCTTCATCTCGTTGTAGACGACGCCGGCAAAACGCATCCGCCCTTCCGCGCCGTCCTCCCCTGCCTCCTCCAGCCGCCACGCCTCCTGCATGAATGTTTCCTTCCGCAGCAGGGGGCGAAAGACCGCGTCTCCGTACACGGTCAGCATGTTGAAAAAATCCGCCCGGTTGCAGCTTGCCGCTGGGTACACGGTGCGGTCCGGGTAGGTCAGGGCGTTCAGGAAGGTGCGCATGCTGCCCTTCATGAGCGCCGAAAATGGCTCCTTGACCCGGAAACGGTCGGAACCGCTGAGCACCGAGTGCTCGATGATGTGGGACACGCCCGTGTCGTCCCGCGGCGGAGTGGTGAAGCAGAAAGCAAAGAGGTTTTCCTGGTCCGCGCTGGCGAGATGAAAGATTTCGCACCCCGTCCGCGCATGGCGGAGGAGCACTCCGTCCGCGCGGTACTCCGGCAGAGCGCGGCGGGAGACGACGGCGAAGCCTCGAGCGGGTTCGTTGGGTGCCATGGCCTCCTGAATATACGGATGAGTCCTCCCCGTGTCTACGAGAGCCTTTTCCGCGCCGACTCCGCCGGGGAGCGGACCGGGTTTTCTGCTATACTGCCCGGCCATGGCACCCTCCCTTCGCCAACGCCTGGTGCGTCATGCCCAGTTCACCGATGCGATCCGCGCCTTTTTCCAGGCACGCGGGTACGCGAATGTCGAAACGCCGACCCTCTCTCCCTTCCTCATCCCGGAGCCCGCCATCGAGGTGTTCCAGACGGAGTATGTTCCCGGACGGGGAGCCCCGCGGCCGATGTGGCTCATCCCGTCGCCCGAGCTGTGGATGAAACGGCTGCTCGCATACGGCTCCGGCGACATCTACCAGATCAGCAGGAGCTTTCGCAATTGCGACTTCGGCGGGCCGCACCACAATCCGGAGTTTCGGCTCCTGGAATGGTACACCGTGGGGACGGGCTGCCTGGATTCCATCACGGTGGCGGAGGACCTGTTTTCCCACCTCCTGGCCCGGACCGTCCCCGGCCGGGCCGCATCCGAGCTCTCCCCTCCTTTCGCCCGTCTCTCCATGGCAGAGGCATTCCATCGATATGCCGGCATCGACCTCGCGCACTGCCAGGAGCCCCGCCTCATGAGGGCGGAAGGCCTGGCAAAGGGAGTCTCCATGCCGGATGCGCCCACGTGGGAGGAGGCGTTTCACATCGTGTTCCTCACCCTGGTCGAGCCCCGGCTCCCGCGGGACAAGCCTCTCGTCCTCCTCGACTACCCTGCCCTCGTGCCCACGACGGCGCGCCGGCGGCGCGGAACCCCCTGGGCAGAAAGGTGGGAGCTGTACGTGGACGGCGTGGAGATCGCCAATTGCTACACCGAGGAGACGGACAAGGGAGCGCTGCGCTCCTTCGTCCGTCACGAAGAGGAGAGGAGAGCGGGATGCCGCACCGCACACGCCGCCGATCCGGACTTCGCGGGCCTGTTTCCCCCCGACTTTCCCGTCTGCACCGGCGCGGCTCTCGGCGTCGACCGGCTCGAGATGGTTTTCACCGGAGAAACATCGCTGGAGGGGGTGATCTTGTTTCCGTTTTCCGTTATATTGGGAGGACAATCCGGCACATACTCGTGAAAGGAATGCCATGATCAAGGCGAGCGACATTGCGAAAGGCACGTTCATCCTCATCAACAATCAGCCACACGTCTGTACGGAACGTGAGTACGTGAACCCCGGCAAGGGATCCGCGTTCGTCCGCCTGAAACTGAAGAACATCAAGACCGGTTCGGTCCTCCGACAGACGAACAAGGTGCAGGACAACCTCGAGGATGTCTCCGTGGAGTACAAGGAGGTGCAGTTCCTCTACGCCGACAGCGAGAACTACGCCTTCATGGACACCAGGACCTACGAGCAGTTCACCATCCCGATCGAGGGCGAAGAGGAGAAGCGCGACTTTCTCAAGGACGGGGAGAACTACCAGGTCGTCTTCTGGGAGCAGACTCCGATCGACATCAAGCTCCCCACCAAGATGGTGTTCACCGTGTCGGAGGCGGAAAAGGCCGAACGCGGCGACACGGTGAGCGGCGCCACGAAGGTCGTCACCTGCGAGACGGGGCTGAAAGTGAAGGTGCCCTTGTTCATCAAGCAGGGCGACAGGATCCTCGTGAACACCGAAACGCGGGAATACCAGGAAAGGGTGAACACCTGAGGTGAAATCCTGAGACAGGATCCGGCGGCGAGCGCCGACAGGCGTCGATCGGGGGACGCCGCCGCGCGGCCGCTGTCGCCCATCCTCTTCCTCGTGGCGGCCGCCCATTTCTTCAATGACATCTACATGGGCTTCCTCACGCCCCTCTACCCGATTCTCATGGACAAGTTCGGCCTGAGCCTCTCGCTGGTCGGCGCCGTCTCCATGGCAGCGGCCCTGGCTTCCGCCGTGAGCCAGCCGCTTTTCGGCATCCTCTTCGACCGGTTCGGCGCCTCGGCCTCGCTCTACCTCGCCCCTCTCCTCACCGGGCTCCTGGTGAGCGCCCTGGGGATCGCCCCTTCGTTCGCCGTGTTCCTCGTGCTCCTCTGCCTCGGGTGCCTGGGCTCCGCGGCCTTCCACCCGAAGGGAGCCTCGGTGACTCCCTCCCTTTCCGGCGGACACGCCGAGGTCGGCATGGCCGTGTTCAGCGCCGGGGGCAACCTCGGATTCGCCGCGGGTCCTGCCGTCATCGCCTATTTCATTTCCGTGTGGGGGTTCCGCGCGACTCCGATCCTCGCGGTGCCGGCCGCGCTGGTCGCGGGAGGCCTCGCGCTCCTTCTGCCCGTCGACGAGCTGCGGAGGCGCGCCGCCCTGTCTGCCCGGGTCAGCCTCCGCGGACTGGCGGCCAGTCGCGGAGACCTCGCCGTGCTCCTGCGGCTGGTGTTCATCAACTTCTGCCTCAACGTGGGTGTCCGCGGCCTGAGCACGTTTCTCCCGGTGCTCATGGCGCGGCACGGATCCCCCGTGACCTCGATCGGGGCCCTTTTCACGGGAATGCTCTCCCTCGGCGCCCTGGCCTCGGTCTTCGTGAGCACGTTGTCACGCCGCACGGGAAAGAGGAGCCTCATCCTGGTTTCCGCGGAGGTCGGGGCTCCCCTGGCTGTTGCCGGGTGCGTTCTCTTTCCCTCTCCCGCGGCCGTTGCGATGATCGTGGCGGCGGGCACCGCGCTTACGTTTTCCAATCCCCTGCTCATCCTCATGGCCCAGACGCACTCCGGCGGCTCACCCGCGATGGCATCCTCCCTCATCATGGGCCTGTCCTGGGGGCTCGCCGGCCTGGCCATGGTTCCCCTCGGAGCCCTCGGGGAGATGCTGGGGATTCCGGTCCTGATGGTGATTGCCGGCGGATTCCCGCTGCTGTGCGTTGTCGCCTGCCTCCGCATCCCGCGGGACTAGGCCTTCCCCGTGCTTTACTCCCAGAGGTACTCGCCCGCCACGTGAAACTCCGACGGTCCTTCGAGAATGCCCGATTCGCCGATGGAATTGCAGGCGCGCATGTATGCACGAAGGCTCGCCTCGATGACGTCGGTGCTCCGGTGCCTGCCGTGGAACCGCCGTCCCCGCAGCTCGACGGTGACGTTCACCTCGGCCCGCGCGTCGGCCCCCGCCGACAGCGCGGAGACGGAATAAAGGACCATCCGCGTGCTGAACCCGAGCGCCTTGTCCACCGCGTGGAACAACGCGTCGATGGGCCCCGTGCCGTGGGAAGTCTGCGTGAGCGTCTTGCCTTCCCGGCGGATGACGACGAGGCCCACGGGCGGCGAATGCGAGCTGCTGAGCACGTTGAAGGCCTCCAGGGCATACGGGCCGGGCGGCTCCGCGGGCGCGAACGGCGCCGGCTCTCCCGGATGACTTCCGATGGTTTTTTCCTGGAGAAGCGCGTGGAGCCGCGGCTCCAGTGAGGCTCCGGAGACGCCCCCGGCGACCGGCACGAGGGCGCATTCGCCTATCACGGCCTTGTTCGGGTGCGTCCGAACGCCCGTGAGGCTGTCGAACAGGCGCGAGGTCGGTCCGATCTGCGCCAGGTCGATTCCGTGCGACAACCCGTCGCGCTCGCCGAAGGCGGAGATGAGAAACGCCAGCTCCTCGAGAGCGGCATTGCCGGCGCGCTCCCCGAACCCTCCCACGGTGACCTCCGCGTGGGATGCCCCGGCGCGGAGGGCTGCCAGGGTGTTCGCCGTGGCCATGCCCAAGTCGTCATGGCAGTGCACGCCGATCCTGGGCGGAGCCGCGGAAGCGCCCGCCAGCCGCGAAGCCACCTCCGCGACGAGCGCGCTGATTTCCTCAGGGAGCATGATGCCGTTCGTGTCAGCGAGGTTGATCACTTCCGCGCCTGCATCCCTCGCCTCATCGACCGCCCGGAAAAGGAACTCCCGCCGGGCGTGGGGAGCTTCGCTCAGCGAGAACTGGGTGCGGACGCCGGCGTCCCGCGCGGTCCGAAGACACGTGGATATTGCCTGCAGCGCCTGTTCTTCCGTGGCCTTCAGCACCTGGCGAAGAAACTGCGGGGACATGAACATGAAGACATGCAGGTGAGGCTTCTCGGCGTGGCGAAGGCACTCCAGGGCCTTCTGCACGTCGCCCGGGAGAGCCCGTGCAAGGGCCGCGACGTATGGTCCGCGCACCTCGGAGCAGATCCTCGTGACGCATTCCGCCTCTTCCGTCGAGGCAGCGGGGAATCCTGCCTCGATGACGTCGACTCCCAGCGTGGCGAGCTGCCGGGCCAGCAGGAGCCTGTCAGCCGGAGAAAGCACGACGAACGGGAGCTTGTTGCCGTCCCGAAGCGTGGTATCGAAGATCTCGATCCGTCTGGCCATGCCGCATGATAGCTCTTCCTCCGCGTGGAGGCAACACGGAACGACATTTCAGTCCGCGGAAAGCATGTCAATCCAGGGGCTTGCGGGGTACGTCTTTCGAAGAGACTGCTCGATCTTCGCCGCGCGGTCGCTGTCACCCCGTGCCCGGGAGAGTCGCGCGGCGTTGGCCATTCCCTCGGCCGCGCGGTCGCCGAGGTCGGGAAACAGGTACGCCACTTTCAGGTACTCGTCGACAGCCTCGGAGGTGCGTCCCATCGCTTCCAGGGTGCGGCCCTTTTCGAGAGCAGCACGAGCGCCCACGTCATCCGCCCGGGAGCTTTCCAGGGCGTCGAAGATATCCAGCGACTTGTTCCAGTCCGACTGCCCTGCGGCGTACTTGCCCAGCAGAAGGCTCGCCTCCCCGGCGTAGGGCTCGGGCGGCGCGCTGCGGCGAACATCGTCGATGAGGGCTCGCGCGTCTTCCGGCGCGGCGGAAAGAATGATGTCAGCGGCCGCGAGCACGATCCCTGCTTCAGCCTCGACGGAAACTCCCGGGGTCGAACGGGCCTTGCCTGCGTACAACCGCGCCGCTTCCACGTCGTCCAGGTCATGCAGGGCGGCCGTGAAGCCCTCGATCGCCTGCGCGGACAGCCCAGAGGCGCTCTTCGACTGCAGGCAGACCCAGAACCCGCTCAGCGCAGCACGGACATCACCGGAGAGCAGGAGGGTCTCGGCGGACCAGTACGAGGCCTGGCCCGCCAGGGGGCTGGACGGAAACCCGACGGCGACCCTGTCGAAATCCGCGTGGGCTTCCGAATACCTCTGCGCCGAACGCGCCCTTTCCGCGCGGGAATACAGGGCCTGGGCGGCCAGCCGGCCGCCAGGGAACGCGCCGGAGAGCTGTTCGAGCGATTCGGAGCTTTCCCGCGTCTTTCCCAGGCGCGTGAGGGCCAGGGTGCGTTCGTACATCGCCTGCTCGACGACAAGGGGCGATGAGTTTGCCCGCGGCGGTGCAGAATCCGCCTGCGGCGATGCAGAATCCGCGGGGTACCGCGGCGCAGAATCCGCCTGCGGCGGCGCAGCTATCACCTCTTCGAAAAGTGAAACGGCCGCGGCATCGTTTGACTGCATCGTCTCACAGACACCCGCGCGAAACAGGGCTTCGCGCCGGCGCGGATCCTTCGGGTAGCCTTCCGCCACGGACAGGAAAGCGCCATACGCCTCCGCCGGCTCGCGAAGGCGCAGCAGCGCCCACCCGCGCCAGTACTGGGCATCGGCACCCTGAGGAGAGCCCTCTGCTGCCAGTGCCGCGGCGGCATCGGCCAAGCGCGCCGCCGCGTCCTGCAGCCGCCCCAGCCGGTAGAGAGACCTCCCGATGTAGAGGCCAGCCGTCCCCGCGGAGATGGGCGGCTGCGGCAGCGCCTGCAGCGAGCGAAACGCCGAAGCCGCCTGCTCGAATCTCCCCATGTCGAAGAGGCTGATCGCGGCGGACAGGCTCCCGAGGGCGAGCCCGGAAGCCTGGAAGAACGGCAGGGCTCGCGGGTACTCACCGCGTTGTGAGTAAACGTAGCCCGTGGTGTACGCGCTGCGGCTTGCCCATGGCGATCCGGGGTAGTCCTTCATGACGCGCTGAAAGTCGTCCAACGCGGAAGCCCCGCGCCCCATCGCAAGGAGGCTCCTCCCTCGGCGGTAGAGGTATTCGGGCAACAATGGGGAGCCGGGGAATCCGCGGGCGAGAGAGTCCCAAAGGGCCCGGGACGACTCAGGGCCGCCCAGATTTTCCTGCAGGGTCGCCAGCAGGCGCCCTGCCTCCTCCGCGCGCGCGCTGCCGGGAAACTCCTTCAGAAAGGACTGCAGGGCCTCGATCGCCTCTTTCAGCCTCCCGTCCCCGGCGAGCAGGACGGCTCGCTGGAAGCCCGCCGTTTCTGCGATTTCGGCCGACCCGCCGGAGCCGGCATGCGCAAAGGAATCCGCCGCGTCGCTCTTCCTGCCCATCGCGACCTGCATGCGGGCCATGGCGTACCACGCTGCCTGCCTCTCCCGGCCCTCCGGCAGAAAGCTCACCGCGCGAGCGTACTCCGCGACGGCTTCCGCAGGCTTTCCCTGCTCCGCCAGGATGTCTCCCCGGAGGCGGTGAGCGCTCCCCTGGTAGGTGCCGCCGGGAAAGCGGACGAGGAAATCATCGAGCTGCCGGAGGGCCGATGCCCTTTTCTGGCGCCACGCGACGTCGGCCAGCCGGAACGTCGATGCCTCGGTGTAGGGGGAGTCGGGATAGAGCGAGAGAACCGTCCGGTAGCGTTTCTCAGCCTCGGCGAGATTGCCCAGGGACAGCTCGCATTCACCGGTGAAGAACACCGCATCCCGCACGAAGGGAGAGCTGGAGGTCTCCAGGAGCACCCGGCCGTACAGGTCCCGGGCAGATGCGTATCGCCCCGCCCGAAGCTCGATCCCGGCCAGCCGGTAGGTCAGCTCGGCAGCATACCCGCTCGCGGCGGGATCGGCCAGGAGTTCGCGGTATCCCGCCGACGCTTCGGCGTCCCTGCCAAGGCCTTCCAGCGCGATCGCCTTGTACAGGAGAGTGCTCACCCGGTAGGGGTTCGTCGCGTCGGGGCCGTTCAGAAACTCGGTGAGGTTGTCCAGTGCGGTCTGGTAGTTGCCCAGCTTGAGGCTTGCCGCTCCGATCCAATAGGCGGCACGCGGAAGGAAGCTGGATGCCGGATGCCGGATGCCGAGGAGGGAGAACTCGGACAGGGATTCCGACCACCGCCCCGCGTAGTACAGGGACACGCCCAGGAGGTACCCCGCCTGCTCTGCCAGGGGTGATTCTGGAAACTCGTCCTGAAGACGCTGGAAGCTGGTGATGGCCAGCGGATATTGCCCATCCCCGAAAGCCTTCTTTCCGACAGCGAGCAGGTCATCGGCCGGCGCCGCAAAACCGGACGCGACACCGGCCGCCGCGAGCAGGAATACGAGAAAGGCAGGAATCGCTGCGCGGGGCCGCAGCCACGAATCCGCGGAATACCGCGGCGACAAATCCGCGGAATACCGCGGCGACCTCACGTGGGGACTTTCTCCACCTCATCGACGGTGGATTCCGCCGGGGACGTCGATGCAGTGTCCGCTTTCTCGCCGGTCAGGAGACCCGCAGGCGGGGCGGGCGCCTTCAGCGCCTTCCGGGACTCCTGCTTGCGGAAGGTGATCTTGTCGCCTCGCAGCTCGATGTCGATCGCGTCCCCGGCGGCAAAGCGGCCCTTGAGGATCTCCATGGACAGCGGATCCTCGACCTCTTTCTGCAAGAGCCTCCGCAGCGGCCGCGCGCCGAACTTCTCGTCGAAACCCTTGTCGATGAGGTACTCGCGCGTCTTCTTCTTCACGGAGATCGTGATCTTCTGGTCGACCAGGCGGTCGGAGATTTCCTTCACCATCAGCTCGAAAATCTGCCCGAGGTGGGCTTTGTCGAGGTTGTGGAACACGACGATCTCGTCGATGCGGTTGATGAACTCGGGATTGAATGCCCTCTTCACTTCCCCCATGACGAAGTTGCGGATGTCCTTGAAGTTCATCCCGCCTTCTTCGGACTGGAAGCCCAGCGAGCTGTCCTTGTTGATTTCCCGCGCCCCGAGGTTGGAGGTCATGATCATCACGGAATTGCGGAAAGAGACGGCATGTCCGAGGTTGTCGGACAGCTGCCCCTCCTCCAGGACTTGAAGCAGGATGTTGAACACGTCGGGGTGGGCCTTCTCGATCTCGTCGAGCAGGATCACGCTGAACGGCCTCCGTCTCACCTTCTCGGTGAGAAGGCCGCCCTCTTCGTACCCGACGTACCCGGGGGGCGCCCCGACCAGCCGCGAGACATTGTGCTTTTCCATGAAATCGGACATGTCGATGCGCACCAGCGCATCGGCATCGCCGAAGAGAAACTCCGCGAGAGTCTTCGCCACGAGCGTCTTTCCCACGCCCGTGGGACCGAGGAACACGAAGGAGCCCAGGGGCCTTCGCGCGGAGGACAGGCCGGTCCGGGAACGGCGGATAGCGGAGGCGATGACGGAGATGGCCTCCTCCTGGCCGATGACCTTCTTGTGCAGCTCGTCCTCGATCTTCAGGAGCTTCTGCGACTCGCTCTGCACGATGCGCGCGAGCGGGATTCCCGTCATGTCGGAGATGACCTGCTGGATGTCTTCCACGTCGACCACGTTTTCTTCCACCGTGATCGTGCTTTCCCAGCTTTTCTTGATCTCGTCCACCTTGCCTTTGAGCTGGCGGACCATGTCGCGCACGGCCGCGGCCTTCTCGTAGTTCTGGGTGTTCACCAGGCTGGTCTTCTCCAGGGTAAGCCGGTCGATCTCCTTCTCGAGGTCGGCCAGCTCCCGCGGCCTGATCGAGTTCTTGATGCGGCGGCGGGAGCCGGATTCGTCGATGAGATCGATGGCCTTGTCAGGCAGGTAGCGCTCCGTGATGTAGCGGCGCGACAGCGTGGCGGCGGCTTCCACGGCGGCCTGTGTGTAGACCACGCGGTGGTGTTCCTCGTAGTTCTTCTTGATTCCCTTGAGGATCTGCACGGTCTCCTCGACGGACGGCTCGCTCACGTAGATGGGCTGGAAACGGCGCTCGAGCGCCGCGTCCTTCTCGATGTGCTTCTTGTACTCATTCAGGGTCGTGGCGCCGATGCACTGCAGCTCGCCGCGCGACAGGGCGGGCTTCAGCATGTTGGCGGCGTCGATGGCCCCTTCGGCGCCGCCGGCGCCGATGATCGTGTGCAGCTCGTAGATGTAGAGAACGACGTTGCCCGCGGTGACGATCTCCTTCATCACGCGCTTCAGGCGCTCCTCGAACTCGCCGCGGTACTTGGTGCCGGCAACGAGGGACGCGAGGTCGAGTGTCAGCACGCGCTTGCCGACCAGGACTTCCGGCACCGTGCCGTCCACGATCTTCTGGGCGAGGCCTTCGACGATGGCGGTCTTGCCGACACCCGGCTCCCCGATGAGAACCGGGTTGTTCTTGGTGCGGCGCGCGAGGATCTGGATGACCCTCTGGATTTCCTTCTCCCGCCCGATCACCGGATCCAGCTTGCCGTCGCGGGCAAACACGGTGAGGTCCCTGCCGAACTCGTCCAGCGTCGGCGTCGGTTTCCTCGTCGGCGACTGGGTCTTCTTCTTGCCTGTCTGGGCCGGGGCGCCCTTGTAGTCGCCCGTACCGCTGATCTGCAGGATCGCCTCCCGCAGGCCGTTCGAGGTCACGTTGTACCGCGCCAGGTAGCGCGCCACGATGCTGCCCTGCTCCTTGACCGCGGCGAGCAGGAGGTGCTCGGTGCCGATGTACTCGTGGCCCATGTTGCGGGCCTCCTCGGCGGAATCCTCGAGGATTTTCTGGCCGCGCTTGGAGGGAGGCACGTCGCCGAGGATGAGGCCCCCCTTGCCCTTGGGGAGACTCTTTTCGATCTCCGCCTGCATCTCGGAGACGTCCACCTTGATGCGCAGGAGCGCCTTGACCGCGACACCTTCTCCGTCCTTCAGCAGGGCGAGGATGATGTGCTCGGGCAGGAGCTGGTCGGAGTGGAAGCGCTTCGCTTCCTCCTGCGCAAGTATGGTGAGCACCTTCTGTGCCCTCTGCGTGAGACCCTTGAACATTGTGTCAGCCTCCCCTCGGTTGCGTGAGCGCTTCTCGAATGATCTTCGCCCGGGTGTAGTCGATGAGCTTCCCGTCGGTCGCATCGGCGTGTGACTGCAGCACGCGCTGGATGTGCGACTTCTGCGACAGGAAGAGGAGCGCGGTGATCGTGGCCGCATCCACGGAGGCAACGAGGCCCAGCGACACGCCCAGCCGCAGGGCGGACAGTGATTCGATGGCCTCCCGGTGGGTGAGGTAGCGGCACCAGGTGAGCAGTCCCCATGCACGGTACACGCGATCCTCGATGTCCACGCGCCTTTTCTCCATCAGCTCCTCCCGCGTGCGGTTCTCGTAGCCCGCAAGCTGAACGGCGATCCTCCCCAGGTTGCCGATGATCTCCTTCTCGGCCAGGCCGATCGTGATTTCGTTGGCAATGACATACATGTCTCCGAGGGACTCCATGCTCTCGCTGAAGAATCCCCGGATGGACAATCCCAGCTGCGCGGAGGCTTTCACCGCCCGCTTGATGAGCCCGCTCATTGCGAGGGCCGGGAGGTGCAGCATCAGCGAGGCTTTCAGCCCCGTGCCGAGGTTCGTGATGGCGGTATTCAGGTACCCCCACTCGGCGGACACCGCGTACTGCAGGGACCCCTCGAGCTGCCCGTCCAGGTCGTCCAGCCGCGCAAGGAGCGCTTCCAGGCAGGAGCCGGGCTTCATTCCCACGAGCCTCAGGTGATCCTCGTCCCCGATCAGGGCAGCAACCGTCTCGTCGCTGCTCAGAGCCATGGCTTTGTGCTTATCCACCGAGTAGCCTTGGGAGACGAGGTTTCTCTCGAAGAGGATTCTCCTCTCGAGGGAGGAGAGCAGGTCCAAGTCAAGTATCGCGAAATCTTCCGCGTCCGGCAACCGGCGGAACGCGGTGAGTATCCTGTCGCGGCACTCGGCCTCCTGGTCGGCGGGGCACCTTCCCGGATACGAATAGGCGGAGAGGTTCCGCGCAAGCCTGACCCTGCTCGAAATCACCACGGACCCGGTGGATTCCGGGTGTTCCGCGCCCTGGTTTTCCGGGGCAGTTTCCCGCATCCAACCCTTCATGTCGGCGAGGCCGGTGAACTCAAACATCGGACCCCAGCTCCCTCAAGCGGTCCCTCAGCTGGGCGGCCAGCTCGTACTCCTCCCGCTCCACCGCTTCCCGCAGCTCGTCGCGCAATCCCTCGTGCCCCACACCCTCACCCTGTTCGACGACCATGCTGCGCGGCACCTTTCCCGTGTGACGAGGCCGGGCAGCCATCTGGGAGATGATTGAACGCACGTCTTTCTCGAAAGCCCGGAAGCACTCCGGGCACCCCAGCTTGCCTTGTTTGCGAAAATCGGATGCCTTCAGGCCGCACCTCGGACACGCGTCTTTCACCTCGACTGCCCCGGTGACGTCCTTGCCCTCCAAGAGCCCCGACAGGAGGTTCGCAATCGGCAGTTCCGAGTCTTCCTCGCGTATCAGGCCCTTCTCCTGGGCGCACTCCTCGCAAATGTGGAGCTCGTGGACGAGGTCCTTTTGTATCTGCCTGATATGAATTACCGCGTCTTTGAGCCCGCATATTTCGCATTTCATGGCCACGCCCAATTATACTTAATCCCCGCTTTGAATTCTACGGCGATGCCGTAGACAGGGATGTCGAGGGCGAGCGAGCACAGGGATGCCTTGGGCGGCAGCCGGCCGCGAAGCGGACGGCGAGAGCCTGCGGAAGCGAGCCCGTAGACAGGGACGTCGAGGGCGAGCGAGCACAGGGATGCCTTGGGCGGCAGCCGGCCGCGAAGCGGACGGCGAGAGCCTTCGGAAGCGAGCCCGTAGGGATGCACGAAAGGCGCATCGCTGGCGAGACGGCGCCCTGCCCCTTTTAGACTTTTCGGAGGATGTCCAGGGGCCTCGTCCGTGCTGCCCGGGCAGCCGGGAGGTACGCCGCCAGCGCGGACAGCACGAGGGCTGCCGCTGCTGCCCCGATGACCTCGTTCGCCGCGATCCTCACGGGGATGGCCTTCAGGTAGTAGGCGCTGTTGAAGAGCGTGAAAGCGCCGAACGGGCGCGCCGACGGTGACAGCGTGGACCACAGAATCGAGGCGGCGTTCAACACGCCGCTGATCGTCCATTCGAGGCCCGCGATTACCTCGTTGATGTTCACTGCCACGAGCAGGCCGGCGGCGATTCCCATGACGGTGCCCGCGAGTCCGGTGGCAAAGCCGGCCAGCAGAAAGGACAACGAGAGGGCGCGCGGGCTCGCGCCAACGCTCTTCAGGATTCCCAGGTCATGGCGCCTCTCGAACAGGATCATCAGGACGGAGGAGGAAACGTTCACGCAGGCGACCACGACGATCAGGGCCATGATGAAAAGGAGGAGCGCCTTTGTCGTGCGAAAGCTCGACAGGCGCGCGTATTCGATCTCCCGCCATGTCGCCACCCGCGCGTCGCCGCCGGCGGCGCGGGCGATGTTCCGTGCCACCTGTGTGAGATCACCGAAGGGGTCGCGCACTTTCACGCCGATCATCGCCCGCGCGGCGCGCGGCGAAAGGACGTGGTCCGCGAGCGCCAGGGGCGCATACGCGAGTGTCGCGTCCAGCTCCTGGTAGCCGGTGTCGTACACCCCCGACACCCGCACGGGCGTGAGCTTTGGCGGCCCCGAGAGATTCTCCTCCCACGTCGTAAGGACGCTGACCATGTCACCGGCCCGAACGCCGAGGGAAGCGGCCATGGCGGAGCTCACCAGCAGGGAATTCGGCCGGTCCAGGCGGTCGTCTCCCTCGCGGATGGACACGAACGCGCGGAAGCCCTTGTCCCTGCTGAAAAGGTCGGGCGGCACGAAGCGAATGCTCGCCCCCGACGCGCCGCCGGCGGAGACGATCATCGCGGTCCCGATCCGCTCCGGCACCGCGGCGACGACCTCCGGCACTTTCGCGATCGCCGCCGCGACACTGGCAAGACCACGGCCGGGAATGTCCGGCGCGAGAGGGACCTGGAGGTGATACGTGCCGACCTCGAGGAGCCGCGCCGTGATCCCCTCGATCATTCCGGTGGACACCTCCATGACGACCAGGAGAGGCACGAGGCTCACCGCGATTCCGAGCACGGCGCCGCGGAGGTATCGCGCCGTTCCGGCTTTTCCCCGCAGCATGCGCGTGCTGAGAAAGACCACCAGTCGTGCCTTCATTGCCCCGTATGCCCCTGACGGCGATCCCGTCTCATGACGGCTGCAGCGCGCCGTCGGCCAGGAGGAACCGGGTGTCTGCCCGGCCCGACAGGTCCCTGTCGTGCGTCACCAGGATCATCGTCCTGCGGTGACTCTCGACGAGACCGAACAGGACTTCTTCCACTGCGTGCGCGTTGCGCTCGTCCAGGTTCCCCGTCGGCTCATCGGCGAGCAGGAGCGGCGGCTCGTTGATGAGGGCCCTCGCAACGGCCACCCGCTGGCGCTCGCCCCCGGAGAGCTCCAGGGGCCAGGCATCCATTCTTCCTTCCAGGCCGACTTCCCTGAGGAGCTGCCGCGCGCGGTCCTTGAGGGCTCGGGAGGATTCCCCACCCATCATGCCGGGAATGACGACGTTCTCCAGCGCGGTGAAATCCTTCAGGAGAAAGTGGAACTGGAAGATGAAGCCCACTTTCGTGTTGCGATAGCCGCTGAGCTCCGCCTCTTCCAGGCCGCCGACGTCCACGCCCCCCACGCTCACGTTACCGGCAGTCGGCCTGTCCAGCCCTCCGATCAGGCCCAGGAGCGTGCTCTTGC
>JBKQPS010000216.1:0-25877 GCA_052144915.1 Spirochaetia bacterium
CATCATGCCGAATCCCCTGCGGGACCGCCCCAGTATACGACGTCGAAGGCCGGTTGTAAATAAAAATGTTGCCGAATGGAATTCATTCATTCTATAATGAGCCACCAAGATCTACCAAAAGGAGTTACCCATGCCCCGAGTCATTCGCTGCGGACTCATCCAGGCCTCCACCCCCCGACCCGACGGTTCCCTCCAGGAACTCAACGAGGCAATGATCCAGAAGCACGTCGGCCTCGTCGAGGATGCGGGAAAGAAGGGAGTCCAGATCCTCTGCCTGCAGGAGCTGTTTCACGGCCCGTATTTCGCCGCAGAACAGGATATCAAGTGGTATCGGACAGCCGAGCCCGTGCCTGGCCCTATCACGGAAAGGATGGCCCCTCTCGCGAAAAAGTTCCGCATGGTGCTCGTGCTCCCGATCTACGAGATGGAGCAGGAGGGCGTGTACTACAACTGCGCCGCGGTTCTCGACGCTGACGGAAAATACCTTGGCAAGATGAGGAAGGTGCACATCCCGCACACCTACCCCGGTTTCTGGGAAAAGTTCTACTTCAAGCCCGGCACCCTTCCCTTCCCCGTGTTCCAGACCGCGTATGCGAAGGTGGGGATCTACATATGCTACGACCGCCATTTCCCCGAGTGCGCCAGGATCCTGGCCCTCAAGGGCGCGGAGATCCTCTTCAACCCGTCGGCGACAACGGAAGGCAAATCCAAGTACCTGTGGGAGCTCGAGCAGCCCGCCCAGGCGGTGGCCAACGGCGTGTTCATCGGCGCAAACAACCGCGTCGGCCTGGAGAAGCCCTGGGAGTTCGGCAAGTTCTACGGATCGAGCTACTTCGTGGATCCGCGCGGAAAGATCCTGGTCAAGGGCTCGGAGGACAAGGACGAGGTCGTGGTTGCAGACCTGGACCTCGAGCAGATCCGCGAGGTCCGCGACGGCTGGCAGTTCTTCAGGGTCAGGCGGCCCGAGCTGTATGCCTAGATCGGCGTGCAGCTGCCCTAGCCCATAGCACGCCCGGAGGGCGCGCGAGGGATGGCGGAGCCGCGCCGAGTCCAGGGGCTCCGAGCGCGCCAGGGACATTGAGGCCACGGACCGCGTAAACAATAAGCGCCGGGGTGACCCGGCGCTCTTTTTTTGTGAGCCTGGTGGCTCCCGGAATCAGGCAGGCTTTGCTGCCGGGGTCCGCCGAGCCGGCGCCGCAACCTGCCCTGACATCAGGACCCAGTGAGTCAGGAACGCGGCCGCGAAGCCGACGAACCACGCGTAGTCAAAGAGGAACCTGAGCGGGTGCACCACGAGACCGATCAGAGCAACAATCACGCCGACGACAAGGGAAATGATTGCCCTGATATTGAAGCCCCGCGAGAAAGCATACTCTCCCTTTTCCGTGTACAGATCATCCAGGTTGAGCCTTGTCCTCCTGATGACCCAGTAGTCGGCGATCAGGACCCCCGCGATGGGTCCGAGGAAGCCCGAGTACGTTCCCAGCCAGCCGAAGATGTATCCGCTGGGATCAGCAAGAAGCCTCCAGGGCATGATCAGGATGCCGATTATCCCCGTGATGACTCCGCCCGTCCTGAAGCTGATGAGCTTGGGGATGGTGTTCGAGAAGTCGTTCGCCGGGGAGACGGTGTTGGCGGCAATGTTCACCGACAAGGAGGCAACTACCAGACCGACCAGCGCCAGGACCAGGGTGATGGGGTTGCTGAACTTGCCCAGGAGCACAGCCGGGTCCCAGATGGCCTCACCGAACACGATGGCTGATGCGGATGTGATGATGACGCCAAACGCGGAGAAGACCAGCATGGTCGGGGGAAGGCCGATGGCCTGCCCGATCATCTGCTCTTTCTGGCCTCTTCCGAACCGGGTGAAGTCCGGGATGTTCAGAGACAGGGTTGCCCAGAACCCGACCATGCCGGTCAGGGCGGGAATGAATACCTTGAAATAGTCGCCAAAGCTGTGGAACTTGCTGGGCTGCGAAAGAAGGGGACCGAAGCCCTTGGCGGCGGTGATCATCCAGATTACCAGGGCAAGGCCGAGGATGATGACGAAAGGTGCCGCCCAGTTCTCGAATACGCGCACCGCATCCATGCCGCGGAGAATGATGTAGATCTGGAAGATCCAGAAGATCATGAACGCGATGGCCCCATGCACCGTCATTCCGAAGGCGAATGTCGTTGCGCCTCCGATGGCGCTCCATCCCGGTATCAGCTTGCCAAGAAAGATGTCGATTGCAAGCGAGCCGATATAGGTGTTGATCCCGAACCATCCGCAGGCCACGATGGCGCGCAGGAGGGCGGGGATGTTCGCCCCGAAAATGCCGAAAGAGGCGCGCGCGAATACCGGGAACGGAATGCCATACTTGGTGCCGGGATGGGCATTCAGCAGCATGGGAACCAGCACGATCAGGTTGCCCAGCGTGATGGTGAACAGGGCCTGTTTCCAGTCCATGCCCAGGGCGATCAAGCCTCCCGCCAGCAGGTAGGTCGGGACGCAGTGCGCCATTCCAATCCAGAGCGCGGCGAAGTTGTACGTCCCCCATTTGCGCCGCTTGATCTCGATCGGCGCCAGGTCTTTGTTGTAGAGCCTGTGATTTTGTGAAACGTCCCGTTGCAGCTCAAACATCTGTTCCGCCATGAAAAATCCTCCTTCTCCTCGTCGTGATGTGAATGCTTCGGCCGTCGCGGCCGCTCGTGCAAGATGCGCGGAAAATGGCTCCCCGACCCTGTCGGATCGTCCACTATAAAACGGGTTCTAGTGAAAAGCAATAAAATTCTGATCCAAGACGCCGAAATTCCTCACGGTGCACGGACCGACGATAATCACGAAAGTTTTCGTTGACGAATCCGGGGCTCAATGATATTCTCAGGCTTCCCACTATATTTCGAAGGAGACACACATGCCTGTTGTCGCGAAAAAATTGCCCTTCTATGCCGCGGGCTGGAAGGAATCGAAAACCACGAAGTACATGGACTGCTTCAATCCCTCCACGGGAGAAGTGATCGCCCTGGCCCCGCAGTGCACGCCGTCCGAGGTCGAGGAGGCCATAGCGGCTGCCGCGGCGGCATTCCCCGAATGGTCGAACACCCCTGCGTCGAAGCGCGTGCAGGTCCTGTTCCGCATGAAGGCCCTTCTGGACAAGCACCTGGACGAGCTGACGCTGCTGGTCGCCAGGGAGCACGGCAAGGTCCTCGATGAGGCCATGGGCGATGCCATCAAGGTCACCGAGCTCGTGGAGTTCGCCTGCGGGATCCCCCACCTGATGAAGGGCCCCGCGGTCATGAACGCAACTGTCGGCTACGACACCACCCAGTACATGGAGCCCCTCGGCGTGTTCGCGGGCATCGTGCCCTGGAATTTCCCCGCGATGCTCCCCCACGGCTGGGTGGCCCCCATCTGCATCGCCACGGGGAACACGCTGGTGATCAAGCTGGCCAGCTTCGTTCCCGAGTCTGCCATCAGGATCATGGAGCTCTGGGAAGAGGCGGGGCTGCCGAAGGGCGTCATCAACCTCGTGACCTGCTCGCGGAACGAGGCGGAGATCCTCCTCCGTCACCCCGCCATCAAGGGAGTGTGCTTCGTGGGCTCGACGTCCGTCGGAAAGCACATCTACGCCACGGCCGCGGCAAACGGCAAGCGCGTGCAGGCGCTCACCGAAGCGAAGAATCACGCCCTTGTTCTCCGGGACGCCGCGCTGGAACGAACCGCCCGGGGCATCGTGAACTCCGCGTGCGGCTGCGCGGGCGAACGGTGCATGGCCCTTCCCGTGGTGGTCGTCGAGGAGGCGATCGCGGACCAGCTCGTCGAAGTGCTCGCGAAAGTCATGTCGGAATTGAAGGTCGGCCCCGCCTATGAGAAGTCCAGCCAGCTGGGCCCCCTGGTGAACGCCGAGCACAAGCAGTCGGTCGTGAACTGGATCCAGAAGGGCGTCGACGAGGGAGCGAAGCTCGTCATGGACGGCCGCAAGGTGTGCGTGAAGGGATACGAAAAGGGGTTCTACCTGGGACCCACGCTGTTCGACCACGTAAAACCCGGCATGACAATCGGCGACAGGGAAATTTTCGGCCCTGTGCTGTGCGTCAAGAGGGTGAAGGATTTCGAAGAGGGCCTCGCCCTGATGAACGCGAACGAGTTCGCCAACGGCTCGGTGATCTATACGCAGAGCGGGTACTATGCCCGGGAGTTCTCCAAGCGCAGCCATGGCGGCATGGTGGGCGTGAACGTCGGCATCCCGGTCCCGCTGGGCATTTTCGGGTTCACCGGGCACAAGAACTCGTTCTTCGGCGACCTCCACACGATGGGCGCGGACGCGGTTCGTTTCTTCACCGAGCTGAAGACCGTGACCGCCCACTGGTTCTCGGAGGAAGAGGCGCGCGAGGCAAAGGTGCTGAACAGCTGGGACGGCATGATCTCCATGCCGGACGCGAAAAAATAGCGTCGACCCGTGATGCAAAAGCCCGCCTGTCGGCGGGCTTTTGCATGCGCAGCGGCGCCGCGCGCCGGCGGCGAGGACCGTATCGACCTATTTCTGAGCCGAACCTGCGGCGGGGGCGAACATCCCGATGCCCTTCTGGGATTCGCCGTCGAGGAATACCTGGAGCAGCAGCCCGTCACGCACCGCCGGCACGTGGATCACGTGGATCACTGATGCCAGCGCGGCAAGAGCCGGGTCGACGTCCGCAATCGCGTTTCGCGAGGCGAGCAGGAACTCCTCGTTCAAACGGCTTCCCGTCGTGTCGGGATACAACGGCATGATCGCGATATCCGCCTCCACAAGATCCTGGAAAAAGTGAGTCCCGTAAGAAACTTCCGGGGTGTACCCGTCCCGGGCAAAGGCGATTTCCACCAGCAGGCGCGTGCTGTTGATATCCGAGTAGCTCACACGCACGCCGAGATTGATGTCATTGCTGCCCCATCGGCCCGGGCCCATCAGCGCGTAGCGATGACCGGCCAGCCGCTTGTTGAGCTGCCCGACCGCCCAGCCCACCTTGTGCTTCTTTTCCACGGTGTCCAGCCGGTCATACGAGCGGGGGTCCACGTACACCACGTATTCGACGTCGGTGATGACCGCATTGGTGAGCCCCGACTGCGTGATGAACAGCGTGTTCTCGTCGCGCACGCCCACGGGGAGAACAACCCGTTCCACCTCGCGGCGCATCGAAAGAGACCTGCACTGGAGGATGTACAGCTTGTTGTCGTCCCAGGCGAACTCGATATCCACCGGCCTTCCGTAAGCGGCCTGTACCGTGGACAGCACTTTCTTGACGAGCGGCACGAACGCGGACTTGGTGAGGAGGTTTTCGAACGTCAGGCACAGCGACGAAGGTGGGAGCTCCTGCGTCCGAAACAGGGGCGCCCGCATCTCACCCTCTTCCATGAGGGACGCGGCGAGGAACAGGTCCGGGTGACGGCTCTCCGCCGCAAGCGTCCGGAAGTCGATCGTCGTGAACTCGCCGGTTCTGAGATTGATCGCATCGACCATCTTCTGGGAATACCGTGAAATTTGTTCCGGGGTGACCTCCGGCCGCAATGCCGGATGGCTCAAAGGGATCATGCGGGGATAGTCTCCCCCCACGCGGTCCACTGCCCGCGTGCCCAGGCCGAAGACGAGGCGCACCAGCCCGTCCGACTTGCGGATCCGGGGATTCCAGACCCAGGCGTTGGAGGAGTACATGACCCCGGCGGCCAGCGGAAAGAGCCAGTCGCCGAATCTCCTGCCCACGACCTTCTGCACGATCATGGCCATGCGTTCGTTGAAGTCAAGCAGGCCGTGGTCCCGCCTGTAGATGATCGGGTCCGGGCCGTACATGCTGGCGAGCACTGTCTTGATTCCGCGGATGAATGCGGCCAGCCGCTGCTCCTCGCTTCCCTGGTTGGGAAGGAAGATCGACTGGTATTTCCCCGAGAAGGCAAGTCCGAAGCTGTCTTCGAGATAACTCGACGAACGCACGATGATGGGGTGCTCGCCGATCTGGCGGATCAGGGTGCGGAACTCTTCCACCACGTCGGGAGGAAACGCCGCCTTCTCGAACAGCCCCCCGACGAGCTTGAACTCCTCGTCGATGGCATCACGGTCGCGGTACTTGTGCGTGTGAAAACCATAGAAATGATTGCGGTCGATGAAATCCGACATCACCCCCGAGCTGATGTACCACGTGTCCGGCACGGCGATGTACTTTTCGAAATCGGGCTCTCGTTCCGAAAGGATGGGCAGGAGGATCTTCTGCGCCACGATCATGCCCGCGGTCTTGCCTCCGAGTTTCCCCGGGTAGGTGACGTGGCCGATCGTGTGACCCAGCACCGTGTCGATGTCACGGATGGTGACGTGGTTCTTGGCGATCCCAATGAAGGGGAGCTGGCTGGAGACGTAATGGGAGAGGAGAGCGACCCTGATGCCTTCGGCCTCTTCGCGGGAGATGTACAGCTCTCCCTTGGGAATGTCGCAGAACTCGCGCAACGCCCTCCAGATGGTTTCTGTGCTGGCATGCTCTCCCGAGACCACCCTGCCCAGCTCCTGGCAGCGATCGCGTTTGCGCACGAGGTTGACCCGGTTCTCCACCTCCTCGGGTGACAGAACGCTCGCGAAGAGAAGGTCGATGATGCACTCGGTGTATTCCGCCCGGCTGGCTTCCGTGTCCGGGACGCCGTCGGCCGCCATGTACCGGCCCACGATCCCCGCGAGGTCCCCGCGGGCGATTACGCCGCGTTCCACCAGCACGTCGAGAAACGTGGAGCGCATCTGGGGCAGCAGGTCGGGAAATCGGGCGATCTGCCGGAAGAGCCTGTAGCCCTTGATCGGGCTGGGGGAGAAGGAGAGATCGGTCTCGCTCACACCCACCCGCGCTGCTTGCACGCCTCGGCGACCCGGCTCACCGAGACGAGGTACGCTGCTTCTCTCATATTCACCTTGTGCCGCTCGTGCATTGCGTAGACATCCTGGAAGGCCTTCGTCATCTTTTCGTCCAGCCGGCTGTACACGAGGTCCAGGTTCCAGTAGTAGTTGTAAGCGTTCTGCACCTGCTCGAAGTAAGAGACCGTGACGCCCCCCGCGTTCGCGAGGAAGTCGGGGATGACGAATGTGCCCTTCTTCGACAATATGGCATCCGCCTCCGGGGTCGTCGGTCCGTTTGCCAGCTCGCACACGATCTTCGCCGCGATGCGGGAGGCGTTGAGATCGGTGATGACGTTTTCCAGGGCCGCGGGGAAGAGCACCGTCACGTCGAGCTCCAGGAGCTTTTCGTTGGAAATGGCCGACGCCCCGGGGAAACCCTCGAGCTTGCCCTTCTTCTGCTTGTACTCGACCAGGGCCTTCGCATCGATGCCTTCGGGGTTGTACACGCCGCCCTGCGAATCTGATGCGGCCACGAGCTTCATCCCCAGGATGCTGGCCCCGAGCGTTGCGGCGAACTGGCCGGCGTTGCCGAAGCCCTGGATCGCCATCGGCTTACCCTTGAGGTCCATCTTCAGGCGTGACGCGGCCTCCCGCACGACGTAGATTCCCCCGCGGGCCGTCGCGTCACCGCGCCCGGCCGATCCGCCCAGGGAGAGAGGCTTGCCGGTGATGACGCCGGGGCTGTGCTCACCGATGATCGTCTCGTACTCGTCCATCATCCACGCCATTATGTCCGGGGTGGTGTACACGTCGGGGGCCGGCACGTCCCGCGTCTCGGAGAGGAATCTGCCGATGGCCCGGACATACGCCCGCGCGAGCCGCTCCTTCTCCCCGGCCGAGAGCTCCTTTGGATTGCACGTCACTCCGCCTTTGGCGCCGCCGAGCGGGAGGTCGACGACCGCCGTCTTCCAGGTCATCCACGCCGAGAGCGCCCGGACGGTGTCGATTGTCTCGTCGGGGTGCCAGCGCAGGCCGCCTTTGGTCGGGCCGCGCGCTCCGTTGTACTGTACGCGGTATCCGTGGAAGATTCGCGTGGCGCCGTCGTCCATGCGGACGGGAAATGTCACCTGCAGCTCGCGCTGGGGCCATCGAAGGAGCTGGTGGGTTGCCTCGTCCAGGCCGAGGGTCGCGGCGGCGGTGTCCAGCTGTTTCTGGGCGATCTTGAAAGGGTTGAGCTCAGCCATGTGTGCGTCTCCTTGGATTCGGGGGTTGGAGGAACTATAGTCTGTTGGAATTGAGATTGCAAGCACGACGAGCCGGTCCGCGGCTGCATGCAGTCCATAACTTTCGTATACTTATGCTCGAGGAGAATGCGCGCAGATGGCAAGAGTGAGCCGGGCCCTCCTGTGGTGCCTCGTCGCAAGCCTTCCGCTGACAGCGGCCGCCGCGCAGTCCCCGGAAAACACCGGGCTGCAGACATTCACGCTCGACAATGGGCTGGAGCTGTTCGTCGTGGAGAATCACACCTTGCCTCTTGCGAGGATCCAGGTCACCTTCCGCACCGGATCGATCAGCCAGACGCCGCAGACGGCCGGTCTCTTCCACCTGTACGAGCACATGCTGTTCAAGGGCAACCGCGCCTATCCGAACCAGACGGCGCTGCAGGCGGCGATGAAGGCCCTGGGCGTGGCGGACTGGAATGGCGGCACCTCGCAGGAAAGCGTGTCGTACTACTTCACCGTCCCCTCGGACAGGGCCGACAAGGGCATCGAGTTCTGGGCTGACGCAGTCCGCTTCCCACTCCTGGACCCCTCGGAATTGCAGACGGAAAAAGACGTTGTAGTAAGCGAAATCCTGGGCGGTTTCAGCGATCCCGGAAACATCTATGCATCGGCCATCCAGAAAGCGCTCTATGGCAAATACCCGTGGCGCAAGGACGTTGCCGGCTCGGAGGCCCTGGTACGGTCCGCGACGGTGCAGATGCTTCGCGATATGCGCGACACCTGGTATGTGCCCAACAACGCCGCGCTCTTCGTGGGCGGAGACGTGGACCTCGGTGCGGTGCGCGCAGCCGCCCGGAAATACTTCGGAGACTGGCAGAGAGCGAAAGACCCCTGGGCAAGCCCTCCCCCGCCCCATCCGCCCCTGCAGAAAGATCTCTTCCTGGCCTCCGCCGACGAGCAGATGTACGAGGGCCTGGTTTCGGTCGACCTTTGTTTCACGGGCCCCGACGTGCAGCGGACAGTCGGGGACACCTACGCCGCCGACGTGTGGTCGAAGCTGCTCGAGGAGCCGAACGGAAGATTCCGCACCGCCCTCTTCCGCCGAGTTCCCGGGCAGTACAACAAGGATTACATTTCCGCGGGGTACCTGACTCGCCGGGACGGAGGGTCGTTGGACTTCTCCTCGTACCTGACCGTGGCGCCCGGACAGGACACGTTCCAGAGGGCCGCCGCTCTCAAGCAGGCCTTCATCGACGAAATGGCGGCGATCGCCTCGGACCCGGGCTATTTCGCCGCGCACGACTACCAGGTGCTCACCCAGCAGATCGCGGATGAGCGGACATGGGAGAGAGAGATCGCGGACGGGTTCATCGGCACCCTGGCCTTCTGGTGGGCATCCGCGAACACCGCCTACTACCTCTCCTACAACGACGCGCTGCAGAAGATCACCCCCGCGGACGTCGCGCGGTTCGTGTCCGCGTACATCATCAATCGGCCCAGTGTCCTCTCCGTCCGGATGAACCAGGCGGATTTCGACCGGGAGCAGGCTTCTGCCGCGCGCCAGGGATGGTCATCGATCACGAAGGACAACGCATACTGGTGGGCGGATCAGGCGAAGAGGAACGGCCAATGACAGCGATACCCGAGCGCACGGTACTCCGTGCGGTTTTCCGCGGCATTCGCGCCGCCACGGTACTCCGTGGCATTCGCGCCGTCATTCTCGCCGCTTTGCTGACCCTTCCACTCGTGGTACCCGCGCAAGGCATCGAGCTCACACGCGAACAGGCGCTGTTCGACGCCGGCTCCATCAACAGTTTCGCGAAGGAAAACCTGGATTCGTTCTCCACCGCGACGCTGAAGAACGGGATCCCCGTTGTGATCAAGCACTCGACGAGCAACAGGATCCTCACGCTGAAGGCGGTGCTCACGGGCCACGTCTCGTACACGCCGCTCGACAAGGCGGGTCTCGAGGCGGTGATGCTCACGATGCTCACCCGGGGATCGGCGCGCTACACCTATGCGGACATCCAGCAGATGATGTTCGAGACTTCGTCGGACATTGTTCCTCGCTACGGTTCCTACGACCTGACCTCCTTGGACCTCGTCACGATCGACACCTATTTCTCCCGGCTCTTCCCGGTGTACGCGGATGCCTTCCTGCATCCTTCGTGGAACCGGGAAGAGTTCCCCCGGGTGGTGAGCGACTTCAAGCTGCAGCGGAAGCAGGAGCAGAGCGACCCCTTTTCCTCGGCCGGGCTGCGCCTGGACGAGAAGTTCTTCGCCGGCCATCCCTACGCGGCGGCGTGGGAGGGGGTCGGCGATTCCCTGGACCATATCACCATCGACGACCTTCGCGCCTACTACGCACGGACGGCCACCGCCGGCCGGCTCTTCCTGGTCGCGGTCGGGAACTTCGACGCGAAGACCCTGGTCCCGCTCCTCAACGATTCGTTCGGTTCGCTTCCCCGCACGGCTTCTCCCCGGCCCGCGGTTCCCTCATTCCAGGGCTCAGTGACCCCTGATCTCCTGATTGTGCCTTTCCCGCGCGCGGAGGGCCTGGCATACGTCAAGGGGCAATTCGCGATGCCGGCGCCCGACAGCCCGGACTACGCACCTTCGCTCGTCGCCTTCAACCTGCTCGACGACATCCTCTTCGAGATCCTGCGGACGCGCAACGGCGCCTGCTACAGCGTGGAGGCGAATGTCGACGGCGCCTCGGCGAGCTGGGGCGATATCACGGTGTTCAAGACGACGGTTCCGGGAAAAGTCAAACCGCTCGTGGACGAGGCAATCGGCGTGCTCGCCTCAGGCCGCAGCATGTCCGGCAACGTCTCGGTATCCGCCGCGGGAAAGAGCGGTCTGGGCAGCGCGGCCACCGCGTCGGCCTCGGCCTTCGTGCCGATCGCACAAGCGCTGCCGTTCTACAAGCTGAAATTCCTCACGGAGTTCTACTCCGGGCAGCAGACGAACAGGCTCATCGCCTCGCAAATCGCCGGTTCGGTCTTCTACCACGGCGACTATCGCCACTATCTTCTCCTGGTGGACAGGATCGGCGTGGTGCGCGCGGAGGATGTCGTAAGAGTGGCGAAGCAATACCTCGTCGACAACCCGATGACGTGGATCGTCCTCGGCGACCCCGCGCTCTTGAAGAGCGTGACCAGGGGGGACTTCTTGCAGCAGTCCGGAAGCTGAAGGGGGCTGGCCGATGAAGAACACTGAGTACACCTGGAATACCTTTGACGGTCTTGCGGTGCTTGCGCGCACCTGGGTGCCGGAAGGCGCCCCGAAGGCCGTCGTCGTCCTCGTGCACGGCGTGGGCGAACATTCGGGTCGATTCCCCTGGCTCGTGGAAGCGCTCGCCTCCGCGGGGTATGCGGTCAGCGCCTTTGACCAGCGCGGCCACGGGAAAACGGAAGGGCCACGGGTGCACGCCCCGTCGTACGAGTCACTGCTCCAGGACCTCGCCCATCACATTGAAAACACCCGCGAACGGTTCCCCGGCGTCCCCCTGTTCGTCTACGGCCACAGCTTTGGCGCGGCGGAAGCCCTCTGCTACGTTCTCAAGAGCCGCCCCCGCATCGCCGAAGGCGGATTCCGGATTGCCGGGGTCGTCGCTTCCAGCCCGGGGCTTGCCTCCGGTGTCCGCCAGGCACCCGTGAAGGTGCTCGCGGGCCGGCTGCTCTCCCGCGTTGCGCCGACGCTCCGTATCCCCCTGGGCTCGCCTTTCAGCACCCTTTCGCACGACCCCGAATGGCTGGCTTCCACGAAAGAGGACCCGATGTTTTTCGGAACGCTTTCTGCGCGTATCGCCGTGGAACAGCTGAAAACCAACAACTGGATCCTCGCACAACCGGGATTTCCCCTTCCGCTTCTCATCATGCAGGGCACGGCGGATCGCTATGTTGACCCGGAGGTCAACATAGCCTTTGCGCGGCGCATGTCAGGCGACGTCACACTCAAGGTGTGGGAAGGCTTCGGGCACGAGCTCCACAACGAGCTGCACAGGGAAGAGGTGCTCCGCTACGCGCTCAGCTGGCTGGACGCGCACCTCGCGACGGCCGCCCAGTAGATCCGCCGCATCGCCGCAGGCGGATTCGCATCGCCGCAGGCGGATTTTCAGTTCGTCGTCGGGAGCGACGCCGCGCAGGAAGCCGCGATCCGGCACGCAAGCCGCACGTTGTTGTAGAACAGGCTCACGTTCGCCTCCAGCGATACACCACCGGAGAGCTCGACGATCCTCGAGAGCAGAAACGGCGTTACTCCCTTGCCGCTGATCCCGCGTTCGGCGACCTCCGCCGCTGCCTGGAAGATCCACGCGTCCATCTTCGCGCGGGGAATTTCCTGCTCGGCAGGCACGGGCAAAGCGACGAGAATTCCCTGCGGCAGCCCGAGCGAGCGCTGTGCGCTGAGCATGATCGCGATCTCCTCCGGAGTGTCCGCGCGCAACGGAGCCGGCTGCCCGCTGGACCGCGAGTAGAACGCCGGAAACTCCGACGTGCCAAAGCACACGACCGGCACACCGAGGGTCTCCAGCATCTCGAGGGTCTTCGGGATGTCCAGGATCGCCTTGGCGCCGGCGGACACGACGCAGACGGAGGTAGAGGCCAGCTCCGTGAGATCCGCGGAGATGTCGAAGGAATTCGACGCACCCCGGTGGACGCCCCCGATGCCTCCCGTGGCAAAGACGTCGATGCCGGAGCGAAATGCGGCAAACATCGTGGCGCTGACCGTTGTCGCGCCCGTGCGGCGCGCAGCCAGTGCCCACGAGAGATCACGACGGGACACCTTCAGCACGCCCCGTTCCGTCGACAGCCGTTCCAGATCCTCTGGCCGGAGCCCGACGGCAATCCGCCCGTCCATCACCGCCACCGTGGCGGGGACTGCGCCTGATTCGCGTGCGATGGCCTCTGCCCGCTCGGCCGTCTCACGATTTCTCGGGTAGGGCATTCCGTGACTGATGATCGTGGATTCGAAAGCGACGACCGGACGTCGGGATTCGAGCGCCTCGCGCACCTCTTCTGAAATTCGAATACGGTCTGTCACTGCGATCCCTTCTGCAGCAACTCCTCCACCCCGTCCATGGCGGCGCGCACTGCGTCCTCCATTGAGCGGCCCTCGTGGAGAAAAGACAACAGGAGGGCCAGAAGCTGGTCTCCCGCGCCTGTTGTATCCGCTGCTCCGACGATCACGCGGGGCGAAAAATCCGTGCACCCGCCCCCGCTGTACAGGCGGGTGCCTGCCGGTCCTCGCGTGACCAGCAGGTGGGTGATTTCGCGCTCGGCCATGAACCGACGGATATCTGCATCGCCGGAGGCGGATTTTGCATCGCCGGAGGCCGTGAACCCCAGCGCGTTCAGTTCTTCGATGGTCGGCGTCATGAGAAACAGCCGCCGAAGAGCATCAACATGGCGGCGCGTTTTTTCCACCGAGACCGGTTCGAAAATCACACGGGTCCTTTCCGCGTACCGGCCCACGAGGGCTGCGAGAAGCTGGGGCGAGAGGTTCGCGTCCAGCACCAGGAAGTCACTGTCGCTCGGCTCGCCTATCTCCCGGGTCACGAACGCGAGCGTCAGCGCCTGTTCGACGATTCGAAAATCCGATGCCGCGACCTTCAGGCTTCCGCTCTCCATGAGTGCAAGATAGAGCGGGGGTCTTGCGTCCCGGCCTTTCACCTCCTGGATGACGACGTCCCCATCAGCCTCCAGTGCCTCCCGCGCCCAGCGCGAGATCGGGTCAGAGGCAAGCGCAGTGATGAACCGCCGGGGCGTCCCGAGATTGCTGAATATCCGGTAGCCCACTCCCCCGAGACCGAGGCGGATGTCCGATGGGTTGGAGGTGCCGTCGAGGAACTTCTCCCGCACCGCAACCATATCGATCGCAACCGCCCCGACGACCCAGATCATGCAGCCTACGATGCGCCATCACCCGGTCTCTGTCAATTCTTGTCGCGATGATATAGATTCGTGTTTCCAATGGCACAGACCGGCGCGAGCAGGGACCCGGACATCCTCCTGAAAGGCGGACTCATCGTCGACGGGTCGGGCGGCGCGCCGTACACGGCGAATCTGCTGATTCGTGCGGGAAGGGTTTCCCGCATCTCGCCCCGTGCGCTCCGCACGACAGGAGTTGTCATCGATTGCGGCGGCATGGTCGTCGCGCCGGGGTTCATCGACGCCCATTCCCACCTGGACTGGCACATCCCCGTCAAGGGCCGCGATGACCTGAAGCTTCCCTTCCTGGCGCAGGGGATCACGACTGTGGTCACGGGCAACTGCGGGCTTTCGGCAGCGGGCTTCCGCGAAGGAAGCGCGTGGAGGGAGAAAGTGTCGTCGATGCTCGCCGTCGGGGCACCTGCGGCGCACAATCCGCATTCTGCGGCGCACAATCCGCATTCTGCGGCGCAATGGGACACGGTGGCCGACTATTTTGCCCGGCTGCAATCCGCCGGAAGCAGCCAGAATATCGCCCTGCTCGCCGGCCACGGCTCGACGCGCGCTTCCATCAGGGGTTACGACGCGTCGCCGCTGCACCCCTACGAGACCATGGAGCTGCTGTGGCTCCTCGAGCACGCGATGGACCAGGGTGCAGTCGGGGTCTCCCTTGGGCTGCAGTACGAGCCCGGCGCCTTCGCGCGGCCCGAGGAGATCCGCGAAGTAGCCCGGCTGGTGAAGAAGAAGGGGAAGATCCTCGCGGTCCACCCTCGAGCGTTCGCACCCTACCGACGGGGCCAGTCCTTGAATGCCCTGACGGAGGTAATCGACATCGCGCGCGCGACGGGCGTGCGGCTGCAGATCTCGCATTTCTTTTTCGCCGGGACCCGCGCCGGGCGCACCGCCGAGGCGGCCCTCGCCGCCATCGACTCCGCGTTGAAAGAGGGTTTGGACATCAAGTTCGATCTGGCCCCCAGCTCATGCGCCGCGTCCGTGATCGGGGTCGTCCTGCCTCCCTGGTTCCTCGCCCGCGGATCCGCGGGATATGGTGAAGCGGATTCGATCCGCCGCCTGAAGCGCGAGCTGCGCGTCGCCGAACGGCAGACCGGTTTCGGACCGGCGGACATCCAAGTCACGAACACGATCGACCCGGAGCTCGCCGAGCACAACGGGAAGTTCCTGCCGGACATCGCGCGTCTGCGCCGCATGGGCACGGCGGACGCCCTTCTCGACCTCGCGCACCGCAGCGGCGGCCAGGCAAAGGTCCTGCTCCATCACGGCGCGCCCGACAGGGTCGTGGAGGCTCTCGTGCGGCACCCAGCCGCCCTGTTCATGACAGACGCGTGGATCGAGCATTCCGGCGTGCAGAATCCGGCGGCGTACGGCGCCTTTCCGCGGCTGCTGCAGCTGGCGCGGGATCGGCACCTGCTTCCCCTCGAGGACGCGGTACGGAAAATGACGAGCGCCGCCGCGGAGCGATTCAGGCTCTCCGACCGCGGACGGCTGGCGGCGGGTCTTCCTGCCGACATCACCATCTTCGACTGGGAGAACGTGCGGGACAATACCACGCCCGCGGATACCTCCGCGGCCCCGCTGGGCATCGAGTACGTGTTCGTCAATGGGAAAAAGATCATCGCCTCGGCGAAGAAGGAACATCCGCTGAACGCGGGCGTTCCGCTCCGCTGATAGAATCCGCCTGCGGCGATGCGAATCCGCCTGCGGCGATGCGAATCCGCCTGCGGCGATGCATCGATGATCCCGCACCATCGCCCACGCCGGCAGAGCCGGGCAGGCGCGGCGATTTGCGACTATCGCATCGAAGCCGCCAGTTCCTCTTCCCAGCTGCCGTATGCCCGGGTGCAGGCCTCTTCGCTCGACCGCTCTGGCTCCACCGACTGCACGGGTTTCAGTGCGCGAAACGCCTCCCGGGCGCTCCGATACAGTCCTGCGCCGACACCGGCTCCCCGTGCAGCGCCTTGTGCGCCGTTGGTGTCAAAGAGCTCCAACCGCGCTCCGGTCACTGTGGCAAACGTCTGGCGGAACAACGGGCTGCGAAACATGTTCGCGTATCCCGCCCGGATCGTGCGCGCATCCTGGCCCATCCCCTTCATGATCCGCAGCCCGAAGGCCAGCGCGAACACGATCCCCTCCTGCCCCGCCCGCAGGAGATGCGGGATGCCGTGGCGATTGAAATCGAGCCTCCGGATGGAGGCACCGGGATTTCGGTTTTCCAGCGTCCTTTCGGCGCCATTCCCATAGGGCAGAACGACCAAGCCGTCCGAACCGACCGGTGCCTGCGCGGCAACACGATTCAGCTCGTCGTACGGCACGGCTCCCGAGTCCCCGACCAGGAGCCGGCGGAGCCAGCTGTACAGGATGCCGGTGCCGTTCACGCACATGAGCACTCCGTACCGAGGCGCGCGCGATTCGTGGTTCACGTGGATGAACGAGTTCACGCGGGAAGCGCGATCGAAACGCGGCGAATCGATGATCCCGTACACCACGCCGGATGTCCCCGCCGAAGCCGCGGCCTCCCCGGGGTCAAGGACGCCGAGTGAGAATGCGTTGTTCGGCTGGTCGCCCGCACGGTAGCAGACCGGCGTGCCCTTTTTCACTCCGAGCGCAGCCGCGGCCTCCGCCGTCAGGCCTCCCTGCACGGAGAAAGAAGCGAGTGGAGCCGCGACCAGCCCGTGGGGTATGCCGTACCAGTCCAGCACCATATCCGACCGGGCCCCTGCCACGAAGTCCCACAGGATACACTCCGAAAGGCCCGTCTGCGTGGTCGATCGCTCGCCGGTCATCCGGAACACGACCCAGTCGCCCGGCAGCATCATCACCGCCGCCCGTGAAAACACCTCCGGTTCGTTCTGCTTCACCCACGCGAGCTTTGACGCAGTGAAATTGCCCGGAGAGTTCAGCAAGCGGTCGAGGCAAAGCTGTTCGCCGATGCCATGAAAAGCTTCCTCTCCGAGACTCACGGCCCGGCTGTCGCACCAGATGATGCTGGGGCGCAGGACCCTGCCCGCCCGGTCCAGGAGGACGAGACCGTGCATCTGGTAGGCGACCCCGATCGCCTTCACGGAGTCGAAGGCCGTGCCCGTGGCGGCCTTCAGCTCGGCGGCCGCGGCGGCCACGTTTTCCCACCAGACCGCAGGGTTCTGCTCAGCCCAGCCCGTGCGGGGCGCGTCGATCGCGAGTTCGGTCTGTGGGCTCGTCGCCTCCCCGGCGGACAGGCCGGTGGCGCAGTCAATCAGCGCAGCCTTGATCGACGAGCTTCCCACGTCGAAACCGAGAAGATAGCCCTCTTCCGCCATGCCGCCTCTCCCTCGCGTGATCAGTGCTCACGTTTATACCCGAGTGAGACAAAGAGGGGAAGCCGAGTTCCTTGACCCCCCGCGGGGGGCGGCATATCCTGATTGGCAAGGAGGCCCGCATGGAGCCGGAGACGTCCAACGAGTTCAAGGTCAGGGGCGAGGAGCTCCTGCGCAAGGTGAAGGAAATCGTCCATGAAGGAAACGCGCGGCGGATCATCATCAAGGATGAAAAGGGAGAGACCTACCTGGAGATTCCGCTCACCCTCGGCGTGGTGGGCGCACTGTTCCTTCCCGTCATCGCGGCACTGGGTGCCATGGCGGCGCTCGCCTCCAATTTCACCCTCCAGGTCGTGCGGCGGGACGACGAGGAGCCTCGGGATCCTGCCCGCGGGAGCGGCGCGTAGCTCACTTCATCACTCTTCCGCCGTCGACGTTGACCGTCTGGCCCAGCATGTAGTCCGAATCGGAAGTCGCGAGGAATACGGCTGTCCCCGTGAGATCCTCGGGCTTCCCGAAGCGCCCGAACGGCACCTGGGTCTCCGTTTCGCGGCGCGTCACGCCCGGCGCGACTTTCCGCCATTTTGCTAAGAGCCTGTCGACCTCGATCCACATTGGAGTGTCGACGACGCCGGGAGAAATCGCATTGACGTTGATCCGATGCCGGATCAGCGCGAGCGACGCCGTCTTGGTAATGCTGATCACCGCGGCTTTCGTTGCACTATAGGCGATCACCATCTCGTCCGCCCTCTGGCCGGCCTCCGAGGCGAGATTGATGATCTTGCCGCCCGAGCCCTGGTCGATCATCCGCCGCGCCACGGCCTGCAGCGTGAAGAACAGTCCCCTGACGTTCACGCTGAAAACCCGCTCCCAGATCGACTCATCGATCTCGAGAATCGGCTGGACCTCCACGACGCCCGCGTTGTTCACGAGAACGTCGATGCGCCCCGCCTGGGCCACGACTGCACCCACCATCGCACGGATGCTGTCCATCCGAGTCACGTCGAGCTCCACGGGGAACGCTCTCCCGCCGGAATCCCTGATTGCCCCCGCGGTTCTCTGCGCGCCGGTGAAATCCACGTCGGCGACGACGCAGGTCGCCCCCTCTCCCGCATACCGTTCGAGGATCGCCTTCCCGATACCGCGGGCGCCTCCCGTGACAATGGCGACCTTGCCGTCCATTCTCCCTGTCATGCATCCAAGATCAGCAGGAAGTCTGTTCTATTCAAGTCAAGCGCTATCGCGCTGGTGGGGTCCGTGTCGCTCGGCGGCGAGCCATAGACAGGGACAGCGACGGGCGGGAGAGAGGCTCCCTCAGACCAGCTTGCTGAACCACAGCTGCGAAAGCAGGGCGCCCAGGAGAAGCACGGTGAAGGCGGCCCCGGCAAAGAGCGCCGTGATTTCTGTCGTGTCCTTCCCCACCATGAGGCGGACGCTCAGTGCCTTGTAGATCTGCATGAGCTGGCCCTCGTCGCTGGCTTTGTAGTAGCTGGCGGCGGTGTTCTGCGCGATCTTCTTGAGAACATCCTCGTCCAGCGCCACCCGGAAGGACCGGCCTTCCGCGCCCACGATGTCCCCCGCCGTCGTCCCCACGCCGACGGTGAACACGCGCACTCCCCTGTTGGCCGCCTGCTCGGCGGCGTCCAGGGGATCGGGACCGGTGTTGGTCTGTCCGTCCGTCATCAGGATGATCGCCGCCGAGGTGTAGGAGCCCGGTGCGACGGGCGCCGGTGGCTGCGTGTCCGTGCCGGATGCGAGGGGCTGATCGGGCGACGGTTGGGAGTCGGGGGCCGCCTGCGGATCGCCGCCCGACTGCTGGTCGGCCGTCCCGGAGGCTGCTTTCCGCGCGTCCTCGAAGACCGCGTCCAGCGCGACGATGATCCCGCTGCCGACGGCGGTGCCCCGCTGCGGCCGCAGCCGGTCGATGGCCGCATACAGGTCGTCGCGCACGGTGGTGGGCGCCTGCACGAGGGCGGCCGTCGCGCTGAAGGCGACGATTCCCACGCGGACGTTCCGCGGCTGCTTCTCGATGAATGTGCGCGCGGCGGCCTTTGCCGCCTCGATCCTGCTGGGCTTGATGTCCCGCGCCCTCATGCTGCCCGAGATGTCGAGCGCCAGGATCACCGTGCCGCGGTTGGACGGCAGCATGACGGTTGCCGAGGGCCTGCTGAGGGCGAAAATTCCCACGCCAAGGCCGGCGAGAAACAGGATCACCGGTATGTGCCGGCGCACGCCGGGGCCCTTTCCCAACGCGTCTTTCACGACGATCAGGCTCGCGTAGCGCGCCGCAAATCTCCGGCGGCGCCGCTGCGCCCAGACGTAGAGCAGCGCGAGGAGGGGGACGAGGAACAACAGCCACAACAGGGATGGCCACTGCAGTGTCATGCCCTTCCCCCGTCAACCGGCCCGGGGCCGCGCGAGGGCGCGGGAGGACTGGGCCTTGCGCCTCTGGGCGCGTGCTGTCGCGAATCGGAGAATGTCACGGGCCAGGTCGCCCTCCGTGGACAGGCTGAGGAGGTCAACGCCGGCGCGTGTCAGCATCTGCTGAAGCTCTTCGCGCCGCTGCCGGGCGAGCTCCGCGTAACGTCTCCGAAACCCCCTGTCGTGGGTGTCGACAAAGAGCTGCTCACCGGTTTCGGAGTCTTGCAGAACCAGCGGCCCCACGTCCGGGAGCTCACCCTCCCGGGGTTCGAAGAGCCGGATCGCCAGGGTTTCGTGCCGATGCGCCACGAGGTTGAGACGCCGATTCCAGCCGGGCACGCTCAGGAAATCAGAGACGATGAAGAGGAGGGACCGTCGCCGGATCATGCGGAGCGCCGAATCGAGGAGGGCCGACAGATCGGTCCGCGGCGCCCGTGCCAGCCGTGGCTGTTCCATGAGCTCGCGGATGAGACGGAGGACCTGCGTCCGCCCGGATTTCGCAGGAATGAATCGCGTGTCTCCCCCGCTGAACACGAGGGCCCCCACGCGGTTTCCATGGCGCGTGAGCATCCGCGCCAGGACAGCGGTGAAATCGACCAGGAGATCCCTCTTCTGCGCCGCGGGCGGACCGAAATCCACCGAGGGGCTCATGTCGAGGAGGAACCACGCGGTGATTTCCCGGTCCTCGACGAAGAGGCGCACCCACGGTTCCTGCATCCGTGCGGTCACGTTCCAGTCGATGGCGCGCACGTCGTCGGTGAGCTGATACTCCCGCAGCTCCGCCATCTCGAAGCCGAAGCCGCGGAACAGAGTTCGATAGTCTCCCTGGAGCAGTCCGTCCAGGCGCTTGACGACCGTCCAGTCGAGGCGCTGCAGAACGCGCTCGGGTTCAGATGACGCCCGCGGCATGGCCCTGGAGCACCTGGGCAGGGGCGGGAACCGCCTGCATCACCTTCTGGAGGATGTCATCCGTGGTCACACCGTCCGAGAGCGCCTCGTAGGAAGGGATGATGCGATGGCGCATCACGTCGTGCACCAGGTCGCTCACGTCCTGGGGAATGACGTAGGTGCGGCCGCGGACGAACGCGAGGGCCCGCGCGCCAATGATGAGGTTGATCGACGCCCGGGGGCTCGCCCCGTACACGATATAGCGGGCGATATCGGGCACGCCGTGCGCGTCCGGGTTTCGCGTCGCGGCGGAAAGCCGCACGGCGTGCTGCATGAGCAGGGGGTCGACGAACACGTTTTCGCAGGCCGCGCGCAGCGCAAGGACCTGTTCTGTCGTCACCACCGGTGCCACCTCGGCAAGGGCACCGGTCATGCGCTGCACGATCACGAACTCCTCCGCTTCACTCGGGTAGTCGACGAGAACCTTCATCATGAACCTGTCGACCTGGGCCTCGGGAAGCGGATAGGTGCCGTCTGTCTCGATGGGGTTCTGCGTCGCCATGACGAGGAACGGCTCGGGAACGCGGAAGGTCTCTCCCCCGATGGTCACCTGCCTTTCCTGCATCACCTCCAGCAGCGCGCTCTGCACCTTTGCCGGGGCCCTGTTGATCTCGTCCGCGAGCAGCAGGTTGGCAAAGACCGGCCCGAGGGAGATGCTGAACTCGCCCGTCCTCTGGTTGTACATGCGGGTGCCCACGAGGTCCGCGGGCACGAGGTCTGGCGTGAACTGGATCCTCTTGAACACCCCGCGCACGGCGGCGGCAAGCGTTTTGACCGTGAGCGTCTTCGCGAGCCCCGGGACGCCCTCGACGAGGAGGTGTCCCTCCGACAAGAGGGCGATGAGCACCCGCTCCAGGAGATGGTCCTGCCCCACGATGACCTTTTTCACCTCGTAGAGGATCTGCTCCATGGTCCGCGCCTGTTCGATCGCCGCAGTGTCATTTTCGTATTGCACGTGTTTCCTCCGCTCTCTCCGTTTCTTATACCGGCGGGAACCCGATCGCCCCGCCGGTGTCGTCGATCGGAATCGCGAACCCGATTCCCACGAACACGTCCTGGCTCGTCGGATTCAGAAGCGATGCGACGATCCCCACCACTTCACCCGCCCGGTTCAACAGGGGCCCCCCGGAGTTGCCCGGGTTCACCGCCGCGTCGAACTGGATGAGATTCGTGAGCTCCACCCCCGATTCGCGCGCGACGTACTGGCGCCCCAGGCCCGAGACCACCCCGTCGGTGACCGAGTTGATCACGCCGAAGGGATTGCCGACGGCGATGACCTCATCGCCGACATGCAGGGACGACGAGCTTGCGAGCGTCGCGGGTTGCAGGTCGTCGGGCAGCGTCAGGGCGCTCAGGACCGCGAGGTCCTTTTCCGGCAGCCGCACGGTCACCAGGGCGTCGGACTCTGTCCCTTCCGAGAAAACCACCTTGACCTGCGGCGCGTCGCCGACGACGTGCAGGCAGGTAAGGATCATCCCCGTCTCCGTGATGACGACGCCCGCGCCGAGCGTCGACCGTGTCTTTCCTCCTTCCACCGTCTTCGCCTCGACGACGACGACCGAAGGCCGGATGACCTGGTAAGCGATGGACGCGTTGGAAGGCGGCAGCGGGGCCTTTTCGAGGGAGCGGCTGACCGCGTTGTCGATGTCGCGCTGTGTGAGTGCCTTCGGCGCGGGCCGCAGGGCGCTGTAGATCAGGAGCGCGATGACGATCGTCAGGATGTTCGATCCGACCAGAATCGGCACCCGAAACCGGGCATACGTCCGGACCAGCCACGCCCGAACCAGCTGCCAGTCCGAAGGGGGCTCTTCGGGCGGGGGTACTCTTTCTGCAAGGCGCACAGGCAAAGGTACTTACCCGAAAATGGGACGGAAAGCTAATTTTGTGTTATGGATTCGTGCGCCGCCCGAGATGTACGATAAATCCTTTTGGCGTCATGCATTATGTCAACGCCTTGAGCCTTGTCCTCTAAATCAGGATATTGCACTCGTTGAAGCCGATCCGAACCTTGTTCCCTTCACTGTCCATGTATCGCAGCCTCTCTTCGCCATGGACCTCGACTCGCACCAGATGATCCCCCACCATCACATCCAGGATGACAGTTGCCCCATCAAAAATCACTCTTCGCACGCGTCCTTCGAACTCATTTGCATAGCGCCTTTCCCCACCCTGCATCACGTGGACTTCTTCGGGGCGGATAGACAGAACCACAGAGTCCCCTTGCCGATGTTTTTCCAGGTATGCGACCGCCACGACAAGGTCAGATGCGTTCGCAGTGATTCGCTTCGCCTCCGAGTCTATCGAAGCAATCTGCGCATTGAGAAAATTGTTTTTTCCCAGGAAGTCAGCGACAAATACCGACCGCGGGTTTGAATAGAGTTCCAGCGGTGTACCCACCTGCTGGATCAATCCTTCCTGCATTACATAAATCCTGTCCGAAATCGCAAAAGCCTCTGACTGATCGTGAGTAACATATATCGCGGTGATTTGGGCATTTTTTTGCAAATTCCGAATTTCATACTTCAGCTCGTTTCTCAGCTTCGCATCGAGACTGCTGAGCGGCTCATCAAGGAGCAACACTCGCGGCTTGAGAACGAGCACCCGCGCAAGAGCGACTCTCTGCTGCTCACCCCCACTCAACTCAGAGTGCTTCCTCTTCGCATAGCCATCGATCTTCATCAACCTCAATACGTCTCGAATCCTCTGCTCGCGTTCCTCCTTGCCGATCCTGTTCATTTTGAGACCGAACTCGATGTTTTCATATACATTCATGTGCGGGAAAAGGGCGAAGCGCTGAAACAAGTAGCCCACGTTTCTCAGATGCGGGGGCACTCTTGTCATCTCTTCGTCATCGAAGTAGATCTCTCCCCTGTCCTGATCGATGAATCCGGCGATCATCCGCAAACTCGTGGTTTTTCCACAGCCGCTTGGGCCGAGAATGGTCACGAGTTCGCCGGATTCGATTTCCATGTTCAGCTGCTTTACGACGGCATTCTCACCGAAGTTCTTGCAGAGGTTCACGGTCCGCACACGTGACATCGCCGATCCTCCTCCTGCTGGCCGACCTGCGCCGGTTCGCCGCTTTCCCCTGTCATTGCCCGTCGATCCGCTTACGATGCTCCCGATTCAGGGCTATCCCAATTTCTAGAAGCTGATTCCCTTGAGGTATTTTGAAGACAAGTATTGACTGAGAATTACCACAAACGCCAGGGTCACAATCGCCATCAGGTTCGCTTCCGCTGCAATTGTCGAGTTCAGACCCCACACTTGAAGATCAACATAGATTTTCTGCGCCGCCGGAATGAAGTGAAGGCTCGTGAGGAACATCGTGATTGTGAAAACGTTAATCACCGTCGCAAACACGAGAATCGATCCCCCAATGATGCCGGGACCGAGCAACGGAATGACAATATGGACAATGACCTGCCATCGGCGCGCTCCCAGGGATTGGGCCGCTTCCTCGACCGAGACATCGATGCCTTTCAATGAACTTATCAAAGGACGCAACATGTATGGCAGGCTCACACATACAATTGGCAACAGCACTCCGAGAAATGTGTCATAGAGATTGACGTATCGCAGATAGATCACCAGCAGTCCGGCAGAAAAACTGGATTGGGCTATCATGAGCGGACTCATGAACATGACATCGAGCAGCGCGTGACCTTTTTGCGAAGCAGATCTTGCCAGTGCGTACGCCGTTGGTATGGAAATGAGGATCGTGCACATGACCGCGAGAAGAGAGAAAAGGACGCTCGTTCCCACGGCTTTCCAGTACGCCGCCGGCAGGATCACGTAGTACTTCAGCGTCAGGCTTGACAGCCTCGGGTGAAAGGTATCCTGGAAAAGCGACCCAAGTGCGATCACGACAAACGGAACTATGAGGAGCATGCAAATCAGGAGCAGATAGCCGTTTGAAAATATCCTGCTGACGACACGTCTCCCTGCCATTTATTGCTCTTTCGTGATTCTCGAGTAGAGAAAGCTTACGATAAACGTCAAGAAAAACAGGATAGTAGCCAGTGATGCTCCCACCCCCCAGTCAAGCATCTTGCTCATCCTGATGTACATTGCAATGCCCAACCATTCAACCCTCGCGCCTCCGATAATCAGGGGCACAACCAGGGAACCTGTGTTTATTGCGAAGCCGATCAAAGTCGCGCCCAGGATGCCCGATTTGCTGAGAGGGAGGGTAATCCGCAGGAATGATTGTACGGGATTTGCCCCCAAAGAGCTCGCCGCCTCGACAAGCGCCGGATCGATGGCCAATATGCTCGAGCGCACGGGAAAGACGATGAAGGGCACCGTCAAGAGCGTGAGCGCGATGATGACCAATTCGCGCGACTGCCACAGCATGAGCGGCTTCGAAATAAGATGCAGTCCCTGCAATACGCCGTTTACAATGCCATTCGGCAAAAAGAGGTACACGAGGCCATAGCAGAAGTACACCCATCCATACAGGGGGAAAACCAGTACGAGCTCTGCAAAACTGTTCAGCTTGCTTTTCGTCCGGGCAAGAATATAGGCAAAGGGATATCCGATAACAAGGGAAAGAGCGCTCACGAGAATCGAGTTGCCAATTGTGTACGCAAAAAGTCGAATGAAGTATGGCTGCCGCGAGATCTCCAGATAGTTGAAGAACGTGAAGCGATAGCTCCCATTCCAGAAGCTCTCCTTATCCAGGAACCCCATCACAAGGAGCATCAGGAAAGCGAAGACCATTGGGATGAGCGCGATAAATCCCGGGATCAAGAGAAGGCCACGCTTGGATTTGTTCATTTCAGCCAGTCGACTGCAGACGAACCCCGTGCGTTCCTTTACAATCGAATCGTCATCTTCTCGCGACCTTCAAATCGTATTCTCTTTGAAATTTCGGTCATCTTTTCCAAGTCCCGTACCTTCGCGAAAACGTTCACGTCAACCGTTTGATCGACACCCTTTCTCGGGCGGGATTTTCCATAAAATACGCAGAAAGAAGTGAATTTCTGCTCGGCAAACTTGCGAAGAGCCATGGTGGAAATGCATGCGACCGAACCCGGTTCAACATCATTGGTCTCGTTCTCGTATTCAAGCGGCTCGGAGAGCGGAAACCCGTCAAAAAATATCTCCTGTCCCGCCCACATCGCATGGATTGCAACGTTCTGGAATGGAAGCGCTCGCAGAATCGCCTGGCAGGTTTTCGGTGCCTTGTCCTCCAGCAACACAGCCGCGACC
>JBKQPS010000217.1:0-4770 GCA_052144915.1 Spirochaetia bacterium
GGTGCTCGAGCTGAATCCCGCCGCGGGCCTGGAGATCGTGCTCCTCCTGGAGGCGACGACGGTGCGCGGCAGTCTCCTGGACATCTCGGGCCGGGCGCTCGCGGAAGAAGCGGCTCCCGCGCGTCAAGGCATGCCCCGCGAGGAGCTGCTGGCCGCGATCTTCGGTCTCGTGGATGTTCTGCTCTCCCGCGCCGGCGCCTGCGAGGGGCGCATCCTCGGGATCGGAATCGGGCTGGGCGGGCATATCGACCCCGCGGCCGGCATCTCCCACGAGTACCTGTACGCCCGCGACTGGTACGACGTGCCGCTGCGCCGGCTCGTGGAGGATCGGTACGCCTTCCCCTGCTACCTGGTGAATGACGCGAACGCGTGCGCCCTCGGGGAGAGGTACCGGGGCATGGGAGTGGGGGTCGACCACTTCCTGTGCGTGTGGATCGGCGAAGGCATCGGCATGGGGATCGTGGTGAACGGCGAGCTGTATCAGGGCGGGAGCTCTTACGCCGGGGAGTTCGGCCACGTGCACGCGGTGGACGGGGGGGTGCTGTGCTACTGCGGCCACTCCGGATGCCTGGAGACGGTCTGCTCCCAGCAGTCGATCCTCTCCGCCTGCTGCAGCGGCCTGCGCCAGGGAGTCAACAGCGAAATCCTCAAGCACTGCGGCGGGGACAGCGACAACATCTCCATCGAGCACGTCATCGCCGCGGCGAACAACGGCGACCGATTCGCGCGCAACATCCTGGCGCAGACCGCCGACACGCTGGGCACGAAGCTCAGCGACGTGGCGGACCTGTTCAACCCGCAGCTCATCATCCTGCGCGGCCCCGTGATCGACGGAAATGATTTTTTCTTCGAACGGGTGCGGGGAACAGTCATGGACCAGAGCCTGCGGCCGACAACCCGGGCACTGCGGATCCTGCACTCCGCGGAAAGGAAAGACATCCGGTTCGCGGGGATCGGCTGCGCGATCCTCATGGACTATTTCTCGCGATAGGCGATGAGCCGATGACCTCGCGCGAGAGAGTGCAGGCGGCATTCGGCCATTCGGCGCCGGATCGGACCCCCGTGTTCGAGTACGTCCTGCTTCCCCCGGTGGCGGAGGCTGTCCTGGGCCGCCCGTTCGTCGAATACCTTGCCGGCATGGAACCGTGGCTCGAGATGGCGAGGGAGACCGGGTTCGAACGCGCCCTGCGCTGCTACGCCGAAGCGCGGGTGGAGATCGCCGCCCGGCTGGGACACGACATGATCTTCGCCAGCCCTAACCCCGTGCCCGGTGCGCCGTACGTGTACGACCCGCTTTCCGAGCTGGGCGCCCGGTTCGAGGTCGCGCGGGACGGCGACCCGGTCCAGCGCCTGCACGCCCGCAACCGTCGGGTGGCGGAGACGATGTCGGGCCCCCCTCCGCAGGATTCCCTGCTCGTCTATGACCTCCTGAGGGCCGAGATGGCCCGGCGCGGCCTGGACCTGCCGATTGCCGCACCGGCGTATTTCCACGGCATCTGGACGGACAGCGACCTGATGCAGGTGATGCTCATCGAGCCGGAAGTGGCGCGGGAGCATTTTCGGCTGGCCACCGCCCGTGCGCTCGCCGTCATCGCCGATTATGCGCGCCGGGGAATCGAGATGATCGGGATCGGGGGAGATTTCGCCGGCACGCGCCTGCTTATTTCGCCGGAAAGCTACCGCTCGTTCATCGTCCCCGAGGTCCGGCAGTGCGCGGAGGCAGTCCGCGCCGCCGGTGCCTGGTCGGTCAACGCCTCTGACGGCGACCTGTGGCCGGTCATGGATGATTTCCTGGTTGGCTGCGGCGTGGACGCGTACCTGGAGATCGACATGGGCGCCGGTATGGACTTGGTGGAGCTGCGTCGGCGTTATGGCGCGCGATTTACATTCATGGGCAACATGGACTGCGGGAGGATCCTGAGTTTCTCTTCACCGGAGGAGATTGCCCGTGTCACGCGGGAGATCCTGGACGCAGGCGGGAACGGTGGAGGGCACATCTTCACGGCAAGCAACGCCATCACCTCGAGCGTGCCGATCGCGAACTACCTCGCGATGGTGAATGCCTACCGCCAGACCTTCGACCTTCCTCCTGTCACCCTCTGACGCGCGCCGCGTGGTCCTCGGACGCACGGACCATCGCGCGAAGATTTTCCAGCGGCGTCATCCGGGGCACGCCGCAGCCGGGTGAAAGGATGGCGCCGGTGGTGAAGCTGCCGAGGATGCGCCGGCACGCGGCGGAGACCTCCTCGGGCGAACGCTGGAGGAGGAACGTCGTGTCGAGGTTGCCCTTCAGGGCGATCCTCTCCCCGAGCAGCCCGCGGGCGGTGCGCATGTCCACCATCGCGTCCACCTCGAATCCCTGGAAGGGCAGGTTCTTCATCATCGGCAGCACGTGCTCGGTCTTCCCGCAGATGTGCACCCACAGGTCGCACCCGGTTCCTCCGAGAGCGCGAAGAGACCGCTCCTGCCACGGGAGGACATGTTTCGAGAAGTCCGCCGGGGAGACCAGGCTGGCCGTTGCATCGCCGTACTGGATGCCGTGCACGCCGGTGGCGATCATCGCCTTTCCGTAGGTGATCACCACATCCGTGCAAAACGCCAGCAGCTCCCCCAGATCCTTCGCGTCGGCGGTTGCGAGATCCATGAGAAAGTTCTGCGTCCCCCGAAGGACGGCGGCGAGGCTGAAGGGACCGGTGTCGATATTCGCCTGCACGTAGAACTGGTCTCCGGCGGCTGCCATGACTCTCCGGGCCGCGTCGAGGAGCGTGCGTATGCCGGGCGCGCGTTCGGGGTCCGGAATGGACAGCGAGCGCCAGTCCCGCAGCTCTTCGAGGAGGGGGACCCGGGTAAAAGACTCATCGTCCTCGGGAAATGTCAGGCTCCCGCCGAGGGCTTCGTGGGATACCCAGTTGTCCCGTGAAACGTAGATCCCGTCGAAGCCGCACATCTCTCTCGCGCGCAGGAGCGTGTCCGCCAGGACCGCGGGATTGAGGTTGTAGTCGCGCTGACGGACGCCGGTCAGCCGGCACGCCGGGGCCAGGAGGATCGGGAATACCGGGATCCTGTCCACCGGCAGGCTCCGAATCGCCGCGCGCGTTCTTTCCAGCCCTGTCATCACCGTGCGCGTGCCGCCGACTCCCGAATCCGCAGTTCGGGCGGGATACGGATCACGTCCCTGCCCAGGGCTCCGCGGTTCATTCCTTCCCGGGCGAGAGACACCACGCATTCTGCCATGCGATCGAATCCCGGCTCCACGGTGGTGAGGCCGATTGCCTCGGAGAGGCAGGTGTTCCCGTATCCGACCACGGAGCAATCCGCCCCCGCGGACAGCCCCGCGTCACGGAGCCCGCGGATCGCGCCGGCGGCCAGCTCGTCGGAGGCGCAGAAAAAGGCGCGGCATCCCTGGCTGCGCGAAAGGGCTCTCGGAACCGCGGACCTGCCTCCACCGCTTCCCAGGGCGCAGCTCTCCACCACCGTCTCCCCGTCGGCGGCTCCCCGCGCCGCCTGTTCGGCCTCGAATCCCTGGCGGAGGGCGAGGTTCCCTGACGAAGGCACGGTGTCGAAGAAGGCGATGGTGCGGTGGCCGAGGTCCCGCAGGTAGCGAACGGCCATGGCGGCGCCCGAAGCGCCGTCCGCGACGACCTGGGCGCAGGCAACGGGGGCGGCATCGCCGCGGATCAGGATCGTGTTGCGCAGGGGAAGATCCGAATGGATCAGGGAATCCAGAGAGCCGGCCGGCTCGAGGATGATGAGCGCGCCCTTCTCCTCTGCCTCCCGGTAGAGGCTCTGCTCGATGAGCAGGTCGCCGTTGTGCGACGAAAAGTGGACAGGCAGCGGGATCTTGCGAAGCTGGGCCTCGAGTGTCTCCAGGAAGCGGACGTTCGCTTCGTCCAGCCCGGCGAAGATGAGCTGCGCGAAGGGAAACCTCAGCGACTTTCGTGCCGCCACCGCGCGCTCGCGCGCATAGATGACGAGGGTGCCTTTCCCGCTGTACCGTTCGATGTAGCCCTCGAGCACGAGCTTTGCGAGCGCGTTTCGCACCGTGAGATGCGTGGTGCCGAAGCGGTCCTTCAGCACCCGTTCGGGCGGGAACCAGTCTCCCTTTCGGTACTTTCCGGAAAGGATCTCTTCCTTCAGCTCGCTGTAGATCCGCTCGTAGAGGTAGCGGTTGACGTCAGGCGGCTCCTGCGACATTCGACTGCCATTCGTGACCACTGTAGAGCGAGGCACTCTCTGTTTCAAGGCGAGCTCGCTTCGGGTGAACTTTCCTTCTTCATGGCTGCCTTATCGCTATATATATTAAGTCGATCTTGGTCAACTGGTCCACACGCGGGAAGTTCTCCGGATCATCTATTTTTAGTATATACTATATAAATAATTATGATAATTACATCCCGGACCGCCAAAAATGTCGAAGGACGGTCCGCATTTTCGCTATATAGCGATAAGAGGCGTGTACATCTTCTTTAGCGAAAAATCAAAAAAATCTGAATTTCCTGTTGACAAGATGGGCCTGATATTATATATAGCGCTATATACAGTGGAGGGCATGATTCATGGACCTGGGATTAAAAGGAAAAGCCGCCATTGTGACGGGCGGAGGAACGGGGATCGGTGCGGGAATCTGCGAAGCCCTGGCTCAGGAAGGGGTGAACGTCGGCGTCAACTGGATCGTCGGGAAGGACGAGGTGACAGCGTTCGCCGCGGAGTTGTCGAAGAAATACGGTACTGACTGCCGGCCTTTCTACGCCGACATTTCCCGGGCGGAGG
>JBKQPS010000218.1:0-12453 GCA_052144915.1 Spirochaetia bacterium
AGCCCCGGTGAGGATCTTGATGAGGGTGGACTTTCCCGCGCCGTTCTCTCCCACGAGGCAGTGAACGGTGTTGCGCTTGATGTCGAAGCTGACATTGTTGACCGCCCGCACGCTCGGGAAATCCTTCACGAGATCCCTGATCTCGAGGACGTTGTCAGTCAGGCTCATGGATACGCCCTCCTGTTGAGGACGACGGGAGGGACTCTCAGGCCCCTCCCGTCGAATGACTTATAACCCGACGTTGGTACCGAACTGGCTGTTCAGCCACTTGACCGCGTCGGGGCGGGGCATCGTCCAGAAGGAGATATTGTACGCCTTGTAGAACTTCTCCACTGCGGGCTGCGAGGTCGGCTGCACCTTTCCGTTCCTGACGTCCATGATCAGGTCGATTCTTCCGCGTGCCGTTTCAATCGGGGGAAGCCCCATGGAAAGCTTCAGTGAGCAATTGGCATCGTAGACTTCCTTGATCTCGACCGGGTCGAAGTCGACGCTGCAGACGATCTCGGTCAAAGGCTTGCCGTTGTTGAACTTGCCCCTGCCGGCCTGGGTCAGTGCTGCCATCGTGCCAACGGTCAGGTTGCCCGCCTCAGAGTAGATCAGGTTGACTTCAGGGTGAGTGGTCATGAGATCAGTGACGATCTGCTTGGCGGCATCAGGTCCCTTGCTCGCGTCCTGGCATCCGAGGTCCGTCGCCTTCGGGTCTACCGACAGCACGCCCTTCACGAACGGGTCGGTGCGTCCCGACTTCACTTGCGTGTGGTTGGGCCATCCGAGCTGCACCATCACGATGGGCTTGTTGGGGAATGCGGCCTTCCACTGCTTGGCCATCTCGACGCCCATGGCGAAAGACACGCCGGCTTCGTCGCTGCGGGCCGTCGGGATTCCCGTGTCGGCCAGCGGGTTGAAGAATGACGTCATGATGATGCCCTTCTTGAGGGCGGCCTCGATCCCGGGTTTCGCGGCCTGGTCGTCCCAGATGTGCAGGGTGGCAGCGTCCATGCCCTGCGCCACGACCTGGTCGACGTTCTGGGTCATGGTCGCGCTGTCGGACTTGCCGTCAAACGCGTACACGTCGGCATTGTACTTTTCCTTCGCGTACCTCTTCGCCTCGGCGAACTGTGCCTGGTGGAAAACGTTGGACAGGTCCGACACGAAGAACGCGATCTTCAGCGGCTTCTTCGCCTGCTCGCCTCCGCCGTTGGCGAATACCATGGGCGCCAGAAGCGCGAGGGCGACCAGCAACAAAACTGCCTTTTTCATCTCTTCTCTCCTTCCTCAGTGTGTGTGAAATGACTCTGTGCGCGACATTCTTCATTCGACGTTTCGATTCGGCTTTCTTCCTCTCCCCTGCGTTCTCTCCCCCCTTCATCTCCTGGCTGTGAGTGGCGCACCGCACCACGTGTGAGACAAGAAACCCTCCCCGTTCAGCGCATTCCTTCGCCGACGATTCTGATGTGCCTGTCCTCCGGAAGCGGGAAGACCTTGCAGTCGTTCATGTACGTGCGTTCCGGCAGCATCACCAGGCAGTTCACCACGTCCGTGCCGAAGGCGAACGGCGCATGGTGCCACACGCCCGGTCTCAGGCAGCAGATCGTCCCCTTCGGAACGAGGAACACTTCCGCTTGGTCGAACGGGAACTCCTTTTCCGGTACCGCGGGGGCCACATGCATGAGCACGTCCCCGTCCTGGGGGAGCACGATCTCGCAGCAGGTGTCGTGGTACTCCGACACGTCCACGACGTACGGCCGCGTGACGACCCTGCACACGCCGAAGGAGGCGACGGGAACCGCGCCGAGCTGGGACTGGACCATATCCCGGAAGAACTCTATTGGCTCCGCCCCGAGATGGGGCCACACCGGGTTGATCGCGTTCGCGTAGGCGCCGAACTTCGCGAACCCTTCGGGGCTGAGCTTCCTGTAGGCGATCTGTTTCATGTCAGAACCCGCTCACGTCCTGCGCCAGGCCGTAGACGAGCATCTCGGGAACGCAGCCGCCCCTGCTGAGCGCGCAGGTCTGGTAGACCATGTCGGCGAAGTGCTCGGGGCGCACCGCGAGGGATTCGTCCCACTCGAACTTGCTTACTCCCTGCGCCGCCTTCTGGAAACCCGTGTTCGACCCGCCGGGCACCAGGAGGGTCACCGCGATCCCCAGGGGCCGAAGCTCGGTGTACAGGCATTTGGTGAAGGCGTTGACGCCCGCCTTCGCCGCCGAGTACACGGCCCACCCCGGCCAGGAGCGGCGGTCGCACGCGCTGGACACGTTGATGATCTTTCCGAAACCCTGCTTTTTGAACTGGGGCGTGAATGTCCGGCAGCTCATGATCGCGCTGGTGAGGTTGAGGTCGATGATCCGGCGGTTGATCGCGTCATCCATTTCTTCGATCGGAGCCACCTTCAGCGCCCCGCCCGCGTAGTTGATGAGGAAATCGATCTTGCCGAAATGGTCCACGCATTCCTTCAGGGCGCGGGTGAATGTCTCCGGCTTCGTCACGTCGCCCGCGAAGGCGACGACCTTCGACCCGGATTTCTCGCACGCGGCCGCCGTGGCCTTCAGGCCCGTCTCATCGATGTCGATCATGACCAGGCTGACCTGGTCGAGCTTCGCGAACAGCTCGGCAGTCGCCTTGGCGAATCCGGAGCCTACGCCGGATATGACCGCGACTTTCCCTTTCAACGACTCGCCCATGGAATACACCTCCCTGGATCCAGTATTCTCGTCAACATGCCTTACGCGACCGGACTATGACATATAAAATGTCATTTGTCAAATAGAATTTAAATATAGTATGGCATTTTTTTCTTGGTCGTGATAAAGGATGAAAACGGGAAAAAGGGGGCATCTGTGAAAGGGATGACGGGCGAGGAGCGGATTCTCCGGGCGCTGAATCACCGGGAGCCCGACCGGGTGCCGCATTTCGAATGGGCAATCGACCGGAAAGTGCGCGCGGCCCTCGCTCCGGGGTGCGGCACGCTGAACGAGTTCGCCGCTCGGATGGGCCTGGATGCCGTGCTCGCGGATCCCGACTACAGCCGCGAGGCAGCCGGTCCGGGGAAGTGGCGGACGGAGTGGGGCTACGTACTCCAGGAGTCCCAGGAGGAGCACGGAGTGGAGGTGGAGTCGCCCATCCAGACCCTCGAGGACTTCGAAAGATATACCCCGCCGGATCCGCACGCGCCCGGGCGCTACGCGTCGGTGGAAAAGACCGTGAGGGACTTTGGGGGGGACAAGGCCGTCATCGTCCACCTGAACGACGTCTTCTCCCTTCCGCGCTCCCTCATGGGGTACGAAAACCTGCTGATGGCCATCGCCGCGGAGCCCGGACTGGTCTCGGCGCTGGTGACCATGTCCGTGGACATCAATTTGCAGATGGCAAAGGAGGTTGCCTCCCGCGGCGTAAAGATCGTCTACACGGGCGACGACTTCGCCGGCGACACAGGTCCCCTGATGTCGCCGACGCATTTCCGCGCCCTGTTTTACCCCGGGCTGTGCCGCGTGATGCGCGGGTACAAGGAACTGGGCCTGTTCGTGATCAAGCACACCGACGGGATGATCTGGCCGATCATCGACATGATCGTCGATTCCGGGATCGACTGCCTGGACCCCATCGACCCGGTGGCGGGCATGGACCTGGGAGAAGTGAAGCGCGCGTACGGGGCGCGGATCGCGCTGAAGGGAAACGTGGACTGCTCCCGCCTGATGAGCCTCGGCACCCCCGCGGAGGTCGCTGCCGCCACGAAAGAGGCGCTCCGCATCGGCGCCCCGGGAGGCGGTTTCATCCTGTCATCGAGCAACTCGATCCATTCCTCAGTGAAGCCGGAGAACTACGCGGCTTTGCTGGCCGTCCGAGAGAAGCACGGTCAGTACCCGATCCGCGTATGACCGCGGAGCGCCGCGGCGCGGCGCCGGAGACGGCTACATCGCGGAGCGGCGCAGCTGGTTGGTGATGGGGTGGGAAAGCTTGTCCGCGAAGTAATCCCCGGAGTACCCGACGTCCTTGGACACCCGGTAGGCGCACTCGAGGACGAGCTGCTCGAAGGTTGGCTGCCGATTATTGCGGAAGGTGCTGACGAGCCCTGAGACGCCGAGGCCGGCCACGGCCCTTCCCTCCACGTCGAACACGGGCGCCCCGATGCAGCGGATGCCCTCGTTGTACTCCTCGTTGTCGTAGCCCAGCCCGGTCTTCTTCACCTCTTCCAGCTGCTTCACCAGCTCGGTGCGCAGCACAATCGTGTTCGGCGTCAGCGAAGGCAGGCGCGGGGGCACGATCTTCTTGATCTCCTCCTCGGAGAGAAAAGCGAGGATCACCTTCCCATAGGCGTTGGGGTGGTAGTAGACCAGCCCGCCCGGGACGACACGGAGGAAATAGGACACCTCGGGGCTCACCGTGTCGAGGACGAGCACCATGTCACCGTGCGGTATCTGCAGCTGGCAGGTTTCCTCCGTTTCCCGGCAGAGCCACTCGATGTGCGGCCGCGCGCGCTGGCGCAGCTCGAAGCGCGTATACAGGCTCATCCCCAGGGAGAAAACCTTGGTGCTCAGCTGGTACCCGTCGGAGAAAGGATCCTGGACCGTGTACTCCCTGTCCGTGAGCCTCTTGAGTATGCGGAACACGGAATTGATCGGGATGTTCAGGCAGCGCGAGAGCTCCGTTGCGCCATAGGGCCGGGGGTGCACCGCCATGAACTCGAGAATATCCAGCGTCCTGTCGACGGCGGGAGCTGAATAGGTCCGGACTGGAGTCTTGATTCGCGCGCGGTCTTTCATTTCCTTGTTCTCACGAAGTGAAATTACATTCTACCGGTAGAAGAGTCAAGCCGACGATGATCTAGTGCCCCGAAGAATCCTCGTTGAGGTCCGACCAGCTTTCGCAAAGGATGAATTTCAGGCTGAGAGTTCCATCGTCCTTGTAGCTCGCGCGGAGCCCGCCGCTGCCGTGCACGCCGGGTTTTCCGTCCAGTTCCGCAAGGAGCCTCCTCGCCTCGGCCATGAGCTCGGCCCTGGTCGGCACGCGGTCGAGGTTCGCCCAGGTCCAGGAGAGGGATTCCATCACGTGATGCACACGCGCAAAATCGAATGTCGCGAGCACTTCCTCCACCTGCTGCTCGAAGAGAGTCTTCTGTGCTGCCATCGCGGGAAATGTAGGCGGATACCGCGGCGGGAGTCAATCTGCCCGGGAAGGCTCAGGTGATCTGCACGCGGTAGCCCGTGGAGAACGCGGCGCGGGGCTCCAGGCTGAGGATGCCTTCCTTCTCTTCGAGGCGACCGGAGGCGTCGCTCATGTCGGGAAGCCCGTGCCAGGGCTCGATGCAGAGGAATGGGGCGCCGCCCGGCTTCGACCAGATCCCGAGGTACGGAACGCCGTCGGTCACCACCGTGATCGCGTGGGGGCTGCGGCTGTTCGCAATCGTGAACTCGCGGGAGGCCGGATGCTTGAAGATCATGATTCCCTGGTCGAACATGGCGCGGGAGAGGCTGACGGTCCTGCTGTTCTCGAACACCTCCTCGGTCTTCCCCGCCACCACCATGCCGTCCTTGAAAAACCACCGCGCGAGTTTCTCCTCGCGCTCGAACAGGACGTAGTAGTTCTCCAGGGCTCCGCCGGCAAAGGGCACGACGAACGCCGGGTGCGAACCGATCGAGAAATACATGCGCCCGGGTCCCGTGTTGGTCACGTCGTAACGGACGGCGACCCCGGCACGCGCGAGCTGGAAGGAGACCTTCAGGCGGAAATCGAAGGGGAACACTTCCCGCGTCTTCGGGCTGGATGCCAGGGTGAGCTCTGCCGAGTCTTCGCCTGTGCGGGCCGCGGCGAACTCGCTCGTCCGGGCAAAGCCGTGTGACGGCAGCTTGTAGATGCTTCCCTCGTACGAGTATTCGCCGGCCTTCAGGCCTCCGATGACGGGGAAGAGCACCGGTGCCGACCCGTTCCACCAGGCCGGGTCGCCATTCCAGATGTGCTCCTGTCCCGAAGAGACCGAGGAGAGACTCTTCAGCTCGGCGCCTGTTTCCGAGATCCGCGCGCTCCAGAACCCGTTCGTGAGGGCGATCATCGGGGCCGCGCGGATTTCATCCCGCGCTCCACCTCGCTTCGCATGCGGGCGATGGCGGACGGGTAGTCCGGGCTTCCGAAGAGTCCGGATCCGACGACAAAGGCATCGACGCCGGCCGCCGCGAAATCCGCGATCGTCCGCTCGTTGATGCCGCCGTCGGATTCGATCGTCGTGGAAAGACCGCGGCGGGCCAGCTCCTCCCGGAGCGCACGAACCTTGTGCAGCACCGCGGGCTGGAACTCCTGTCCGCCAAACCCGGGATTGACGGCGAGCAGGAGCACGTAGTCGGCATAGTCGAGGGACCAGTCGAGGAGAGAGAGCGGCGCGGCGGGCCCCAGCGCGATTCCCGGGTGCGCGCCGCAGCCGCGCACGAGCTGGAGGGACCGGTTGAGGTGCACCACCGACTCGGCGTGCACGCTGATGTGCGTCGCGCCGGCCGCGGCGAATTTCTCGATGAACTCGTCGGGGTTGTCGATCATCAGGTGGGCGTCGATCGGGAGCGCCGTCACTTTCCGAACGGCCTCCACGGTCATCGGCCCCATCGTGAGGTTGGGCACGAAGTGGCCGTCCATCACGTCCACGTGGATCCAGTCCGCCCCCGCCGCTTCGACGGCCCTCAGCTCATCGCCCAGGCGCGTGAAGTCCGCCGACAGGATCGAAGGGATGATCATCTTCATGGGCGTCCCGCGGTCAATAGCTCCCGGTCCCCTCGGCGCCGGTCACGATGGCGACGCTGGCGACGCATCCCAGCCTGTTCGCGCCGGCCCCGATGAAGGAGAGCGCGCTCTTGTACGTGCGCACGCCGCCGCTCGCCTTCACTCCCATCTCCCGGCCCACGACGCGCCGCATCAGGCTGAGGTCCTCCACGCTCGCGCCTCCCCCGGAAAAGCCGGTGCAGGTCTTCACGAAGTCGGCCCCCGCTTTCCGGGAGAGCTCGCAGGCCATGACCTTCTCGTCCTGGCTGAGGAGCGCCGTCTCGATGATCACCTTCAGGATGGTGTTCCCCCGGGTGGCGCGGCGCACGGCCCGGATGTCCTCTTCCACGCCGTGGAAGTCGCCGGACTTCAGAAGGCCCACGTTGATCACCATGTCGATTTCCGAGGCGCCGTCCTCGATCGCCTCCCGTGTCTCGAAGGCCTTGGACCTGCTGGTCATGGCGCCCAGCGGGAAACCGACGACCGAGCAGACCTTGACGCTGCTCCCCTGGAGCTTGCGGGCAACGTACGCCACGCGGCATGAGTTCACGCACACCCCGAAGAAGTGATACTGGAGCGCTTCCTGGCAGAGCTTGTCGAAGGCGGAGGTGGGCGCCTCGGGCCGCAGCATCGTGTGGTCGATGTACTTCGCCATGTCCGAGGGTCCCAGCGCCGGGACGGCGGCCGCCTGAATGCCACCGAGTACGGTGGCCGCGCTTGCCGCGCCGGGCTGGACGCCGGGGCCCGCGGGTTTCGCCGCCGCGCCGCCCGGGGAGCCCATTCGCGACACCACCTCGGCGACGATTCTTTCTATCAACTGGTTCTGGTCCATTATGCTTCGAAGCCTCCTCTGCGACCGTATGCCGGGCGCATTTATTGCCGCTCGATCGCCATGATCTTGTTCACGCGCACCATGTGCCGCCCTCCGCCGAACCTGGTCTCCAGCCACGTCTTCGCCATGTCGCACAGCTGGCCCGCGTCGTGCAGGGGTCCCCCCAGGGACAGCACGTTGGCGTTGTTGTGCTCCCGGCTGTTGATGACCGTGCGGATGTCGTAGCACAGCGCGGCGCGGATGCCCTTGATCTTGTTCGCCGCGATGCTGGAGCCGATGCCCGCGCCGTCCAGCACGATTCCCCGCTCGCAGTCCCCGCTCACCACCCTGCGGCACACGGCCACCGCGATATCGGGGTAGTCCACTTTCTCCCCCGCGGCGCAGCCCACGTCCACCACGCGGTAGCCCGCGGTCTGCAGGTATTTCTTCAGCATTTCCTTCTCGCCGTAGGCGCCGTGATCCGCGCCGACGGCCACGCTGTGCACATTGTCTCTTTCGCTCATCGGGCCCTCGGACCGTCCCTGGCGTCGACGGCGGTCGCGGCGCTCTCCGTGACATCGATTCGGTCCACGATTCCGCAGATCGCCGTGCGGATCGTCATCGCCGACTCATCTCCGATGACGGTGCGGGCTGACCCGCCTTCATCCACCACGAGGACGAGGTCCCCGATGCCGGCCTGCACGCCGTCCACGGCGAGGAGGCTCTTTCCCCGCGGCTTCCCCTCGGGGTCCACCGGCTGCACCACGAGGATCTTCTGACCCTTGTAATGGGGATGCTTCTCGGTGGAGACGACGTTCGCCACGACCCGCGCCAGCGTCATCGGCGACTCCCCCGCCGGACCGACGGCCCCTCGACGGCGTCGACGACGCCGATGATCGCGGCGTCCCCGGGGTTGAACCAGCCGTTCGGGTTGGCCTGCGCCGCTTCCTTGCCCGCCTCAAAAAACACGAGGTCTCCCTCGCCCGCCCGGGCGGTGTCGAAGGCCACCAGCGCCGGGCCGGCATCACTGCCATTCTCGTCCACGGGCAGCACGAGCAGGAGCTTCAGCCCGTCGAAGCATTCCATCTTCTGCGTGCACACCACCCGCCCGATCACGCGTCCCAGCCTCATTTCCTTCCCTCATGCGCGCCCGGCTCGCGCCCTCCCTGTCGCCGCGCGCTTTCCCTGCAGGTCGTCATACGATCCGGAAATAGTCCACCAGCGTGCACCGCCGCTCGCGGGTGAATGTGCGGGCCCGGGTGATCCCTTCGCCCGTGGGGCTGGCGATCGTGAAGGAGGTGAATCCCGCCCCGCCCCGACCGAGACCCGCGTAGCAGGGCCCGTTCTTCACGAACAGGGAGCAGTTCATCACCTTCGCCATCCGGGAGAGCTTTTCGATGTCATGCGAGTGGATCATGGCCGTGTGCCGGAATCCGTGCTCCACCGCGACCGCGAGGTCGATGGCCTGGTCGGCGCTGCGCATGCGCACCAGCGGCAGCACGGGCATCAGCTGCTCCGACCACACCAGCGGGTGCTCCTGGTCGACCTCCATGAGGAGAAGCCGGGTCTGCGCCGGCACCTCGATTCCCGCCGCGCGCGCGATGAATGCGGCATCTTTTCCCACCATCTCCTTGTTCGGCGCGCTCTCCGTGCGCGGTCCTTTCGGAGACGGCATGACCAGCCGCGTGACCGCGTCGATCTGCGGCCCCGACAGCTCGAAGGCGCCGTTCGACCGCATTTCCTGCTTCAACCGGTCGGCGACGCTTTCCACGACGAGGACTTCCTTCTCGCAGATGCACACGACGTTATTGTCGAAGCTGGCGCCCGCGACGATGTCGCGACCGGCCTTCACGAGGTCCGCCGTCTGGTCCACCACGCACGGGGGATTGCCCGGGCCGGCGCAGATGGCCTTCTTCCCGCAGCCCATCGCCGCCTTCACCACGCCCGGGCCGCCGGTGACCACAAGGATCGACACGCCGGGGTGTTTCATCAGCGCGCCGGCGCTTTCTATCGTGGGATCGGCGACCGCGCACAAAAGGTGCCGCGGCCCGCCCGCGCCCATGATCGCCTCGATCAGGAGCGCGACCAGGCGGTGGGAAACCCTCTTCGCGTTTGGATGCACGTTGAAGACCACCGCGTTGCCCGCGGCGATCATACCGATGGAGTTGCTGGTGATCGTCGCGATCGGGTTTGTCACCGGCGTGATTGCCCCGATCACGCCGTAGGGGGCTCGCTCGGTGATGGTGAGGCCGTGCTCATCGGAGAAAGCCGAGGGCTGCACATCCTCGACGCCGGGCGTCCTCTCGGCGGCCAGGGCGTTCTTCACCTGCTTGTCGCGGAGGTTGCCGAGGCCAGTTTCCGACACCGCGTCCCGGGAAATCGATTCGTTGTTCGCGAGAACCGCGCGGCGCATGGACTCGATCATCCGCGTGCGGGTGTCCAGCGGGAGCGCGCTCAGCTCGCGCTGCGCGCCGGTCGCGGCCTTCACGGCCCCGTCCACGTCGACGAACATCCCGCCCGCCTGCGCCGCGGCCGCATTCTGCGCCGCCGCGGAGGGCGCGGTCCCCGGCTCGACCGCGCCGAGCAGCGCCGCGATATCCGCGCTCTTCAGCACCTGCTCGACGATCTGCCGTATCTCATCCGCCGCCTGCGCCATCCCTATTCCTCATTCCGCTGCGCGAAGACCGTCGCGCCCGCCTGGTCGATCTCGTCCACGATCGCCACGACGAGGGTGTCCATCGGGCGGTCGTCCGTGCGCGAGGTCCACCGGCAGGAGCTGCCCTGGGTGAGGAGGACCACATGTCCCCGTTCCGCCCCGACCATGTCCAGGGCAACCAGGTACTCGCCGCGGCCCTTCCCCGATTGGTCGCACTCCTCCACGAGCAGCCACGTCGCCCCTTCGACCTTGTCGCTGCGCGTCCTGGCTACCACCGTTCCCCGCACACGCGCCAGGTTCATGCGCCCTGCGCTCCCGCCGGGGCTTCCCGGGACTTCTCGTACGTCAGGACCCCGTCCTTTTCGATGACGTCCACGATCGCGATGATCGTCGCATCCGACGGCTTGCCCTTGGTCGTCTCCGTCATGCGCGCGCTGGACCCCGTCACGTAGAACACGATCTCCCCGGCGTTGGCCCCCACGCTGTCGATTCCCACCACGTAGTCGCCCTTGCCTTTCAGGGTCACCGCATCCACCTTTTCCAGAAGGAGCAGCCGAAGGCCCTCCATCGAGTCGGGTTTGTGCGTGGACACGACCGTGCCCCTCACTCGCGCCAGTACCATGACCTTCTCCTGCCGCCCCGCTCTACTTCCGGGAGGCCGCGGGCTTGCGTCCCAGCGGCAGCGCCGCGTCCACTCCCTCGTGCGGCCGCGGGATGACGTGGGTGCTGACGATCTCGCCCACCTTCTCCGCCGCGCGCGCCCCGGCGTCCACTGCCGCCCGGCAGGCGGCCACGTCGCCGCGGACGATCGCCGTCACGTACCCGCCGCCGATCTTCTCATATCCGACCAGCTCCACCTTCGCCGCCTTCATCATCGCGTCCGCGGCTTCCACCATCGCGCTGAACCCGCGCGTCTCGATCATCCCCAGGGCATCAAACTGATTTTCCGCCATTGCTTCTTCCTTTCGTCGTTCGCGCGCTCGGCTATATCCGGGCCGCATTCGCGGCAATTTCCCGTCCACCCAGGCCGCCCAGCCGCGCTTCCACCACCTTGCGCGCCTCGATGACCTCCGCCTCTTCTCCCGCGATGTAGATGCGGCCGAACGCGCCGAATCCCAGCACCTCGATGATGTTGATCTTCGCCGTCTTCTCCGCCTCGTTGGCCGCGTAGTACGCGTAGCCCGCCGGTTCCACCTCCAGCACGTACAGCGTGTCCCCCCGCAGGACCATGTTGCCGTGCCGCACCTTGTTGATCAGCTGCGCGTGGTGGTCGGAGATGTTCTTGATCAGCTGGCTGGTCATGACCCGCGGCTTCAGGCGGTCCGCCTCGGTCTTCTTCAGCTCTTTCAGCACCGCCTCCCCCGCCGTGCGCGCATCTCCCTGGCTGTCGGAATGCACCTCCAGCAGGCCGTAGGCGCGCTCCACGATCTGCAGGCCCGGGGTGACGTTGGTCGCCTTTAGGGCGATATCGGTCAGGCGGTTGATCTCGATGCCCGGGGCGATCTCGATGACGCAGCAGGCCTGCCCGCCGATGGGGTAGTAGCCCTTGGACACCGTGGCGATGAACGACGCGTTCTGCAGCTGAAGGGAATCCAGGAACACGTAACTCCTCAGGTCGACGGCCATGGCCTACGCCTTCCTTTCCATGTAGCCCAGCGGAAGGGCCTTGTCTACCGATGCGTGGGGCCGCGGAATCACGTGGGTGCTGACGATCTCCCCCACCTTCTCCGCTGCCCGCGCCCCGGCGTCCACCGCCGCGCGGCACGCGGCAACGTCGCCGCGCACGATCGCCGTGACGTAGCCCCCGCCGATCTTTTCGAAACCCACCAGCTCCACCTTCGCCGCCTTCACCATCGCGTCGGCAGCCTCCACCATCGCGCTGAAACCCCTCGTTTCGATCATCCCGAGCGCGGCACCCGCGCCGAGGGCATCCACCTGCTTCTCCGCCATCCCATCCTCCTCACATCTTCTGCGTGCGCGAGTACGCGCTCTAAGGCCGAGCGGCCCTGCGGGCCGTGGCCGCCATTAGTGCATCTCTCGGCCGCCGGTGACGTTGAACGCCTGCCCTGTGCAGTAGTCACCGTCGACGGTCAGGAATTTCACAAACGATACCACATCGTCGATCCTGCACAACCTCCCGAGGGGAATTTTCGCGGTGAACTGCTTCACCACCGCGTCTTCCTCCATCTTGAGGTTCTCCACGTACCCCTTGCTCACCGATCCCCACACGCCGGTGTTTTC
>JBKQPS010000219.1:0-28318 GCA_052144915.1 Spirochaetia bacterium
TTGACCGGAATCCTCGTGGGAGCCGCCGCGGCGGCGGGGTTCCTGGGATCGCTCACCGGCCTGGGCGGCGGCATCGTCGTCATTCCCCTGCTCACGATCGTGCTGGGCGTCGATATCCGCTACGCGATCGGCGCTTCCCTCATCTCGGTCATCGCCACCTCGTCCGGTGCTGCTGCCGCCTACGTGCGGGACGGAATCAGCAACATCCGCATCGGCATGTTCCTCGAGATCGCCACCACGCTGGGAGCGGTTGGCGGCGCACTCATCGCGCTGCATGTCGCCCCGAGCGTCATCGCCGTGATCTTCGGCCTCGTGCTGCTGCACTCCGCCTATCTCCAGTTCCGCGCCTCCTCCCGCGGCAGCCCGCCCGTCCCGCGGGATCCATTGGCGACAAGGCTGAAAATGAACGGGACCTATCCCGGGCCGGGAGGGCTTCTCGCCTACAACGTCCGCGCGGTGCCCGCGGGATTCGGGGTCATGGCGCTCGCCGGCGTTCTGTCGGGGCTCCTGGGCATCGGGTCCGGAGCGCTGAAGGTCATCGCGATGGACCGGGTCATGCGCATGCCCTTCAAGGTGTCCACGACGACGAGCAACTTCATGATCGGGGTGACCGCGGCGGCAAGCGCCGGCGTCTACCTTCGCCGGGGATACATCGACCCGGCCCTGGCGCTGCCCATCATGCTGGGCGTGCTCGCCGGGTCCCTGGTGGGGGCGCGTTTCCTGGCAGGCGCGAAGACGGGAACGCTGAGGATCGTTTTTGCCCTGGCGATCGTCTTTCTCGGTCTGGAGATGATCTACAAGGGCTTCTCGGGAAGGCTGTGAGATGAGAGAGCGGCGCCGTATCACCGACAGGCAGATCCAGCGGGGCATCGGATCGTTTCTGCGCGCCGGCGTCATCGTCGCGGCCCTCATTGCGCTGGCGGGCGGCATCTGGTTCCTGGGAGCGCACGGCGGGGAGGTGCCCCGCTACGGGACGTTCCGCGGCGAACCGGCATTTCTCCGGCACATCCCGGACCTGGTCTCCGCCGCGCTGTCGGGGCGAAGCGCCGCGCTCGTCCAGCTGGGGCTTCTCGTGCTGATCGCCGTGCCGATCGCGCGCGTGGCGATCTCCATCCTCGCCTTCGCGCTCGAACGGGACTGGCTGTACGTCGGGGTGACGGCCCTCGTGCTGATCATCCTCCTGTTTTCGCTCCTGGGCGGCATTTCCTGATGCTCCTTGCGCACCGGAAGCCGAGAAGCTATCCTCGGTGATCGTGATCCATTCTCCCGATGACCCGATTGCGGCGCTCGCCACGCCCGCGGCATCCAGTGCGCTGGCGGTCATCCGGGTCTCCGGGCCGGGCTCTCTCCAGCTCCTTTCCCCCCTGGTGGCGGGCCGATTCGATCCCGCGGCCGCGCGCGGCCATACCATCCATCGCTGCACGCTTCGAGACGGAATCGAGGACGTCGACGAGGTCCTCGTCGCCGTCTACAAGGCGCCGAAGAGCTACACGGGCCAGGATGGGGCGGAGGTTTTCTGTCACGGAAGCCTCCCGGTGATCCAGCGCATCCTGTCCCTGCTTGGCCGTGCGGGGTTCCGCGCGGCCGGCCCGGGGGAGTTCACCCAGCGCGCGTTCCTGAACGGCCGCATGGGGCTCACCCAGGCGGAGGCGGTGAACGAGATCGTGCGCGCAAGGACCGACAGGGCACGCGGGCTCGCCCTCCAGCGCCTGGGCGGGGCGATCGAGGCACGGATCCGAAAGGCCCGCGACGCGCTGGTCGACCTGCGCGCGTCGCTGGAGGCTCTCATCGACTATCCCGACGAGCAGGCAGACGCGGGCGTCGAGCCGGAGAAGCTCGCGGAGGCGGAGCAGACGCTCGAGGAGCTCATCCGGACCAGCCGGCAGGGCCGGATGTACCAGGAGGGGATGACCGTCGCGATCGCGGGCGCCACGAACGCCGGGAAATCCAGCCTGTTCAATGCGCTTCTCCGCCAGGATCGGGCGATCGTCTCCGAGACGCACGGGACGACGCGCGACTGGCTGGAGGGGACGGTGGACATCCAGGGCATTCCCGTGCGGCTTCTCGACACCGCCGGTCTTCGCGAGACGGCGGACGCCCTGGAGAGGGAGGGCGTGCGAAGGACGCGCGAGCTGATCGACGGCGCGGACTCGGTGCTCTACGTCGTCGACGGGACGCGGGGAATGGAGGCGGCAGACCGCGAGTTCCTCGACCGCGGGGAGCGGCCCGCCGCGCTCCTGCGCCTCTGGAACAAGGCGGACCTTCCCGGTGTGCAGCCGGCGCCGCGGGGATTCCTCCTCGTGAGCGCGGTCACGGGCGCGGGGATCGACGCCGTCCAGCGCGGCCTCGCCGAGGCAGGGCTCGGGGGCGCGCCGTCCGACGCGGCCGAGCCTCTCGTGCACTCCGAGAGGCAGCGCGACCTCCTCTCCCGCGCGCGGGAGGACCTGCGGCGCCTCCGTGGTGCGCTCGCGGAGGGCGCCGCGCCGGAGCTTCTCGCCGTCGATTGCGCCGACGCGCTGGACGCGCTGGGCGAGATCACGGGGGCGGTCACGAGCGACGAGATCCTGGACCGCATGTTTTCCCGGTTCTGCGTGGGGAAGTGACATGTCGGCGCCCGGGCGACGTGACGGGGACGCGGACGCGCTGGTGATCGGCGCCGGGCACGCCGGCATCGAGGCGGCTCTCGCCCTTGCGCGGCTGGGTTTTTCGACGATCCTGGTGACCCAGAACCTCGACACGATCGGCCGGATGTCGTGCAACCCCGCGATTGGCGGGATCGCCAAGGGGAACCTCGTTCGGGAGATCGACGCCCTCGGGGGCCAGATGGCGAAGCTCATCGACGCCTCGATGATCCAGTTCCGGATGCTGAACGCCAGCCGCGGCCCCGCGGTGCGGGCACCCCGCGCGCAGGCGGATAAGGCTCTCTACGCGGCCCTCGCGCGGCGAACCCTCGAATCGCAAACGGGGCTTTCCCTGTTCCAGGACACCGTGGTCGATCTCCTGGTGGATTCCGATGCGCGCGTGAGGGGAGTGCTCACCGAGCGGGGCAACCGCATCGCGGCCCGCGCCGTGGTTCTCACGACCGGGACCTTCATGGAGGGCAGGCTCTTCATCGGCGAGTGGACCGCGCCCGGCGGCAGGCTGGGAGAACCCGCGGCGGAGGGGTTGGGGGCGAGCCTGCGGCGGCGCGGATTCCGCGTGGGCAGGCTGAAGACGGGCACGCCGGCCCGGGGCCTCGGCAGGTCGCTCCTCACCGCGCGCATGGAGCTCCAGCAGCCCGACCCCGTCCCGCGGGCTTTCTCCTTCTCCACGGAGCGCCTCGCGAGGCCGTCGGTGCCCTGCTGGGTTACCTACACCAACGAACAGACGCACCGGATCATCCGTGCGAACATCCACCGTTCGCCCCTGTACGGAGGAAAAATCGTGGGCAGGGGTCCCCGGTACTGCCCTTCGATCGAGGACAAGGTCGTGCGGTTCCCCGCGCGGGCGCGCCACCAGGTCTTTGTCGAGCCGGAGGGCCTGGGGACCGACGAGGTGTACCTGAACGGAGTATCCTCGTCGCTTCCCGAGGACGTGCAGGAGGCGTTCCTGCGCACGCTGCCCGGGCTGGAGGAGCTGCAGGTGGTCCGGCCCGGCTATGCCGTGGAGTACGACTACATCGATCCGACCCAGCTCGGACCCGGGCTGATGTCCAAGACCGTCGACGGGCTGTTCGTCGCCGGTCAGACCAACGGCACCTCCGGTTACGAGGAGGCCGCCGCGCAGGGGCTGATGGCGGGCATCAACGCCGCCCTGCGCCTGCAGTCCCGGGAGCCGCTGGTGCTCTCCCGGGCCGAGGCGTACATCGGGGTGATGGTGGACGACCTTGTCACACGGGGGACCGAGGAGCCCTACAGGCTGTTCACCTCCCGGGCGGAGTACCGCCTCTCCCTGGGCCACGACACCGCGGACATCCGGCTCGTGGGGCACGGCCGCAGGCTCGGGCTGCAGGACGCCGCAGCCGAGGAGCGCCTGGAGCGGAAGCTGCGCGGCATGGAGGAGATCCGGGAGCTGCTCCGTACACGCCGGGTTGCGGCTGCCGACGTCGATGCGCTCGCCTCCCTCGCCTCCCACAGGGGGAGAAGCTTCGCGCAGGCGTTGAGAGACCCGACGATCGCGATCTCGGCGCTCGCGGACCGGGAGCCTTCGCTCGCGGGATCCTCCGCGGAGCTGCGTGCCCTTGTGGAGACCGAGGTGAAATACGAAGGATACATCCGGCGCCAGGATGGCCTGGTCGGACGTTTTCAGAGCCTCGAGGAGAAGCGGATCCCCCCGGGGTTCGACTGGGACAAGGCGGCCGGCCTCTCCTCCGAGGCGCGGGAGAAGCTGCGGCAGATCCGTCCCGGCTCGATCGGACAGGCATCCCGGATTCCTGGCGTCCGTCCGCCGGATATCGCCGTTCTCCTGGTCCACCTGGGGCGGGGACAGTGACGGAAAGCCTCGATCCTTCCTCGACGTTGATGCGCGGCCTGGAAAAGCTTGCCGTCCCGGATCCCGGCCGTGCGGGGCCGATACTAGAGAGATACCTCGACGAGCTGGAACGGTGGAACCCCCGGTTCGGGCTGGTGAAGTTCGCCGACCGCCGCGAGCTCGTCGTCAAGCACGTGCTGGACTCCCTCGCGGGGTGGGCGGAGGTCCGTGACGTCGCCGGCCCGGGCGGGTCGGTGCTCGACGCGGGCTCGGGCGCGGGAGTGCCTGGGAGTCCCCTCGCGGCGGTGCTGCCCGCGGTCTCCTTCACTCTCTTGGAGCGCATGTCGCGGCGGGCGTCGTTCCTCAAGACATGCGCCGTCCTGCTCGATCTCCCTCTCCTGCGGGTGGTGGAGGCGGATCTCGCGGAGGCCGAGGGCAGCTACGACGTGGTGACATTTCGCGCCGTGGCGCCATTGGACAGATTCCTGGACGACATGAGGAGAAGCCGGATTCGATGGGGCGCGTTGATCGCGTACAAGGGACGGAATGACCGCGCGCAGGAGGAGATCGATGACGTTCGACGGTCGGGGAAGACCGGCGGTGAGTATCGGCTCGTCTCCCTCGAGCCGCCGTTCCTGGACGAGCAACGCTGCCTCATTGTCGCCGTGAGCCCCGTCGCCGGGAAATCGATTGTTGACAAACCGGGAAGGCCGGGATAGGATTTTTTCGAGGGAGACCCCGGCAGTTGAGCAATTCGACGATCGGCATAAAGGTCGCTGATGGTTCGTATTACCCGGTGATCGAAGCCGACTTCAGGGGCACCCGGAAGCTCGTTCTCACGACATCCAAGGACAACCAGAAGAAGGTCCAGGTGGACCTCTACCGCGGCAACGGCTCGTCGATTTCAGAGGCTCGCTACATCGGCAGCGTGACAATCGAAAACATTCTGCCCGCCGCCCAGGGGGAGCCCGAGATCGAGCTTCTCATCGGCATCGATGACGACGACAAGCTCATGGCGGAGGCTTTCGACAAGTCCACGGGAGAGCGGCAGAGGTTCGACACGAGCCTCGCCGATTCGCCGGAAGAACGCGTCGATTTCGAGGAACCTCCCCTGACCGGTGAGGACTACCCGGTCGGAGAGAGGGATCGGCGCGAGGAAGCGCTGCGCCGGCGCGGTCCCAACATCCTCCTGCTCGTGCTGTTCGTCGTGCTGGGCATCGCACTCGTCGGGGCGATTGCATATTTCGTCTACGGGGCGGTTTCCGGACCGGTCATCCCTCCGCTTCCGACAACCGGCGCGGCCGCACCCGCGCAGCCCGGCGCCGCGCGCACACCACCGCCGCCTGCGGCTGTCTCTTCGACGCCTGCCGCACCGGCGCCCGCCGCCGCGGTGCCTGCTCCTTCCGCCTCCGCCCCCGCGCCGGCGTCTCCCGCGCCCGCCGCCTCTTCCGCGGGGTCCGTCACTTACCGCATCAAGAAGGGTGACACCCTATGGGATATTTCGGCGACCTACTACCGAAATCCGTGGCTGTATCCACGCCTGGCGAAGGCCAATTCAATCTCGAACCCGGACCTGATTTTTGCCGGCACGCGTATCACGATTCCCCAGAACTGAGATCCTTCTCCTGCTCCTGGCGTTTCCCCTTCTCACGGCGGGATGCGGACCGCGGCAGATCTGGGGGACTCCGGAAGAGGAGCTGAGGTCCGACCTTTCCAAGGGGCGCTACACGGCGCTCACCGGCGTCGAGTTTTCCACCCAGGATCCCGCGGAGAGCCTCGCTCTCTCCCCCAGTGCGCCCTTCTATCTTTCTTTCGTGTTCGATTCGATCGCAAAACCGGCCGAATCGCTGCGCATGCTGGAGACGGCGTGGGAGCGCTCCCCGAGCCCCTGGAAGGAGGAGGCGGGAATCCTTCTTGCCCGCAGCTACCTCGAGCAGAAAAGCTACGACAAGGCGGTCGAGGTTGCCCGCCGGGTGAGCGCGCCCGCGCTTCCGGCCGATGTGCAGCAGCGGGGGCGGCGCGCTCTCGTCGAGGCCTTGTACTGGAGCAGGCAGGACGCGGCCGTGCTCCAGGAAGCGGACCGCCTCTCGAACCCGGACCCGGAGGTGACCCTTTTCCGCGCCGTGAGCTCGCTGCGGCTGGACCTCGCGCAGGCGCGCGACCTCACGATGGATTTGTTTCTCCACGCGAGGGTGTCGTCCCTGCACGGCCGCGTGTACACGTTCATTGCCGCGGAGCCGTCCTATCTCCAGAAGTTCAGCGCCCGCGACCAGGACCTGCTGGCGGGCAAGAACGCGCTTGTCCAGGGGGACTGGTCCCGGGCAATCCCCCTCCTGGAAGGCGTGCTCTCGTCGATCGATCCGGCAGAGGTCGCCGATGGTACCCTGGTGGCCGACCTCGGCAGCGCGTACGTTTTCGCCGGCAAAGCGGCGGCGGGCGCGCGATTCATGGAAGGGCTCGCGGCACGGCTCGAGGGACAGGCCCGGATCGAGGCCGAGGAACAGGCGGGAAGACTCGCCCGGCGGGCCCGTGACTACACGGGGGCCCTGAAGGCGCTGCGTGCCGCCGCGGCGGACGCCGGCTCGTCGGTCGCGCGGGATCGTGCGCGCTGGCTCATTCTCGACGTTCTCTTCGCCACCGAGCCTCCCGACCTCCCGCGCCAGGTGGCAGCGGAAGCCGCTGCGTGGAGCGACCCGTCGTATTTCTCGGATCTCCTTCACAGCCGGATCGCCGAGCTCGTTGCCGCGAGGAAATGGGAGACGCTGGTCGGACTCTGGCGCGCACTGGAAACAGCGGGGCCCGACGACGTGCGGGCGCAGCTTTCCTACCTGCTGGCACGCGAGTGGCAGGAAGGGGCGATCCGCCGGCTGCCGGGAGATCCACGCGGCGCCGGGGGAGCCGCCGTGCCGGTCACGGCGCGGTCCCTGTTCCAGGACGCCGAGCGCCGGGACCCCGCGGGATACTACGGTATTCTGGCCGCGAGCATGCTCGGGGACCTTCCCGACCGCGCCGTGCCGGCCGCGCAGCCCGACGTCGTGCCGGAAGCAGCGGCCCTGGACCCTGTCGCCCTCGGTTTCATCGCCTACGGGCTCCCGTCACAGGCCTGGTCCCGGCTCTGGGCAGTCCGCGATTCTCTCAGCGAGGCGCAGGTGCTCGACGCGGCCCGCCGCTTCGCACAGGCGGGGGACTTTCGAAGCTCCATGTACTTCATCGGATACGTCGCGCGGAAGCGCAAGCTCACCCTGCAGGAGCTGCAGCTGTACTACCCCCGGGGGTATGCGGACCTCGTCGAGCCGCTTGCCCGCGACGCGGGGATTCCCGATCACATCGTGTACGGCATGGTGCGGGAGGAGAGCTACTTCGATCCCCGGATCGTGTCCAGCGCCGGGGCCGTGGGGCTTTCGCAGCTGATGCCTTCGACGGCCGCGTCGGTGGCCCAGCGTTTGCACCTCGTGGATCCGGATCTCCGGGACCCCGGGACCAACCTCGCCATCGGGGTGCGCCACCTCCGGGACCTCCTCGGGACCGCCGGCAGCACGACCAAGGCCCTGCTCGCGTACAATGCGGGGATGTCCCGGCTGCGCCAGTGGGAGAGGACGAGCCCGGGCCTGCCCTCGGACCTGTTCGTGGAAGCCGCCGCGATCGCCGAAACGAGGGACTACGTGAAGAAGATTCTGGTCTCCTCGGTCATGTACGCCTTTCTCTACAGGGATGCCGACCCGCGGGACGCCGCGCTCTCCTTTTTCTCGATCAGTGCCGGTCCGCTGGAGCCGTCACCCCGGCAATAGTCCTCACTCATTCCGTGAGGCCGGGAATGTCCACCTCCTCCCCGTCGTACCACTTCTGGAACACGTCGGGAGTGACGACGTACACGGTGGCGAGCATCTTGGAGTGCTCCAGCCCGCAATACTGGCTGCACAGGATGTCATGGGTTCCGAGATCCGCCGCTTTGAACCAGGCATAGGTGGTCATCGCCGGCACGATGTCCTGCTTGATCCGGTAGGCAGGGATGAAAAGACCGTGGATCACGTCGACGGTCTGCATCGTCAGGGTGATGTCCCTCCCCTGCGGCACCACGAGATCCGTGCTTTTCCTTCCGTTGGCGTAGGTGAAAAGCCATGACCATTGACGGGCAGTGACGTGAACCTCCATGGAGTCGGCCGGCCGATTCTTCAGGAATTGGAAGCTCGTAAGCCCGTAGAAGAAGAGCCCCAGCGCAAACACGACCGAAGCGGCAATCCATGCCAGCTCGAGCGCCCAGTTGCCGCCGATGTCCGTCGGGACGGGGTTCCTGCTGCGGCGGTACCTCACCACGAAGTAGATCGTGAAGAAGATGATGAGCGCGAACAGCAGGAAGCCGAAGGCAATGATGACGATGAATGTGCTGTCTACCGCCGCGGTCGTGGTCCCGAACATGCCTTTCTCCTTGGCCTACCGAGTGAGAATGTCCGTATAGGTGAGCCCGATGAAGATCGCCAGGGTCCCGACGGCAATCGGCACCAGGAGCTTCAGGAGCAGGCGCTTTTCCGAGCTCAGGTGCATGAACCAGAGGAGCACGAACGTGGATTTCGTCGCGGCGATCACCAGCACGACGATGATCCCCACGCGGCCGATGTTCAGGTCCGCCATCGTCACGGTGAGGGCGGTGAGCAGGATCAGGGCCGACCAGACGGTGAAGTAGCGGCGCGCGTGCGACACGAATGCCTCCTACGAAATCAGGTAGAACAGGGGGAAGAGAAATATCCAGATGATGTCCACGAGGTGCCAGTACAGGCCCGCGTTTTCCAGCGCCGCGGAGTTCTGCTGCGTGGCCTTCTTCCGGAGGACCCAGTTGAGCATCACCGAGAGCACCCCCATGCCGATGATCACGTGCAGGGCGTGAAGCCCCGTCATGGTGAAGTACAGCCCGAAATAGAGGATCTCCCCGTGCGGCTTCGTTCCCAGCTCCGCGGCCCGGGGATAGAGGCCGTGCTCGAACTTCGCCCCCCATTCGAAGGCCTTCACCACGAGGAAGGCGAATCCGAACCCGATGGTGGCGGCGAGGTACAGGGCGGTGCGCCGGGGTTTGTTCAGCTCCTGCAGGGAGAAAATGGCGAGCACCGCGGTGAGGCTGGAGGTGAGGAGAATGGCGGTGTTCAGCGTGCCATCGAACCGGCTCAGCTCCAGGGATGCGGCGTGAAAATCAGCGGGGTGCTTCGCCCGGTACATGGCGTACACGAGGAAAAGGCCCCCGAAGATGAGGATCTCGGAAAGCAGGAAAAGCCACATTCCGACTCTCGAAAATACCTTGTGATCGCGCGCTGCCAATTCCATGGAGTTTCTATTTTCCCTTCTTTTCGGTCGCCGCTTCCTTGGTGAACACGTAGGGGCCATGCGTGATCACGGGCGGGTGTTCGAAGTTCTCGAATGAGGGGGGGGAGGAGATCTGCCACTCCAGGGTGGCGCCGCCCCACGGGTTTGCCTCCGCTTTCTTTCCCCGGAAAAAGGCGTGCACGAGGTTCCCGAACATCATGCCCAGGCCGCCCACCATGATCCACGAGCCGACGGTCGCGATGACCTGCAGATCGGTGTATTTCGGCAGGTACGAATAGTATCGCCGCGGCATGCCCGCCCACCCGAGGATGAGGATTGTCATATAGAAGAGATTGAACCCGACGAACAGCACGACGAAGGACACGGTGGCGAATTTGAAGTCGTAGGTTTTTCCGAACATCTTCGGAAACCAGTAGTGAAGGGCCGCAAAGAGCCCGAATCCCATGCCGCCGAAGATGATGTAATGGAAGTGCCCGACCACGAAATAGGTGTCGTGGGCGTGCACGTCCGTGGAGAGCGCCCCCAGGACGAGTCCCGTGAGCCCGCCGATGGAGAAAAGCGCAATGAAACCCAGGGCGTACAGGAAGGGCGGGTCGACCTTCACCGAGCCCTTGTACATCGTGGACACCCAGTTGAACACCTTGATCGCGCTCGGCACGGCCACGAGAAAAGTGAGAAACGAGAAGATGATGCTCGCCGTGTCGCTCTGGCCGCTCACGTACATGTGGTGGCCCCAGACCAGGGAACCGACGCTGGCGATTGCGAGGCTGGAGAAGGCGATCGTCTTGTACCCGAAGATGTTCTTCCGTGAAAAGACGGGGAAGAGGTCCGAGATGATCCCCATGGCCGGCAGGATCATGATGTAGACGGCGGGGTGGGAGTAGATCCAGAAGAGGTGCTGGTAGAGGATCGGGTCGCCGCCTTTTGACGCATCGAAGACGCCGATCCCGAACAGGCGCTCCAGCATGATGAGCACCAGGGTGATCCCGATGACGGGAGTCGCAAGGACCTGGACCCACGCCGTCGAGTACAATCCCCAGACCGAGAGGGGCATGCGGAAGAAGCTCATGCCCGGGGCGCGCATCTGGTGCGTCGTCGTGACGATGTTGATGCCGGTCAGTATGGAGGACATGCCGAGGAGAAACACCCCGAACACGGCGAGCGGGACGTTCACCGTGGTCTTGAGGCTGTAGGGCACGTAGAACGTCCATCCCGTATCCACCGGGCCGGTGCCCAGCGCCAGGGACGCGAGGACGACCAGGGCGCCGGTCATGTACAGGTACCAGGAAAAGAGATTCAAGCGCGGAAACGACATGTCCTCCCCGCCGATGAGGATGGGCAGGAAAAAGTTGCCGAAGATCGTGGGTATCCCGGGGATGACTACGAGGAAGATCATGATGATCCCGTGCAGGGTGAACATCGCGTTGTAGGCCTGGCCGCTGAGGAAGGTGCTGTCGGGAGACAGCATCTGGATGCGCATGAGCACCCCGAGGATCACCGCGATCGTGAAGAAGCTCAGCACCGCCGCCATGTAGAGCATCCCGATCCGTTTGTGATTGGTGGAGGTGAGGAATCCCCGCAGACCCGGGCGCTTTCCGTTGTCGGTGAACCAGGGCGCCGAGTGATGACCGGCGCTCTCCGCGTGGGATGCCATTCGTCACGTCCTCCTCAGAACAGATATGACAAAATACTCGTGCGAGAGGCCGGCGGCCAGTGCTTCGCGAGAGAAATCGCGAATTGCGCCCGTTTACTTCCAGGCCGGGAGCATGGACTGGATGTAGGTGTACAGCTCGCCGGCCTGCGCGTCCGAGATCTGGTCAGTCGGGAACGATGGCATCTGGCCTTCGGATCCGTCGGGCATCTTCGGTGACCGGATGAAGGCGGTGAGCGCGGCGGCGCTCGCCAGCTTTTTCGATTTCTTCAGTGGCAGCTCGGCCACGATCACGTTCCCGCCGTTCGGGTGGCAGGACGAGCAGTTGGCCGTGAACAGGCGCTGACCAGGGAGCACCGCGGGCGCGGCAGCCTGCTTCGCCGGGCCTGCAGGGGCGGCAGCGGCCGCCGTCGCGGCAGGGGAGAAGCCGCCGTACACGAGTTTTCCGCCGAACCACCCCAGGCCGACGACCCCGACGACCGCCAGGGCGTAGACAACCATCATGGGGGCCGCCTGCACCTTCAATTCGCTCCCCATGACGATGCCGATGGCCAGCAGGACGAGCACCGCACTGGCGAGGATCATCTTGTACTTGATGGGGGCGATCAGGGCGCCCTTGAAGAAGTGCAGCCAGTCGAACACCCCGAAGAGGATCGTGGGGAAGACGAAGATGAAGGCCAGGATCGAGACATGGCGGGCCGTGACGATGAGGTTCTTCTTCCCGAAGAGAACCGCCACCAGGAAGAAGAGGAACGCGCCAATCACCAGGCCGATGGGGATGTGGGTAAGCGGGGCATGCAGGGGGTCCGTGAAGCCCAGCCGTGCGAGCAGTGCATAGAGGCCGTCGATCATGGCATTCCTCCTCTGCGTTTCCGGTATCCTCCGCATGGTAATTGCTTGCGCGGAAACTGTCAAAGAGAATCCGCCGCGGCCGATATACATAGGAGGGGGCTCACGTGGTCGCTTTTGGCAGGAGGCTTGCTCCGGCGGTCTCCGCCCTGGTCGTCGGGTTGGGATGCCTCACTTTTCTCTGCGTCCTTTCTCTGGTGCTCCGCCTTGCCGGAGTGGACGGGGCGGCCGCCGCGCCGGGCGCCTTCCTGCTGGACGGCTTTTCGTGGGCCGGCCTGTTCGTCCCCGTCTACCTCTTCGCCTGCGCCGCGCTCCTGGTAGGCAGGGTCTTTCGGCGGCGCTCGGCCCTCCTCCTGATGTTCTCTATCGTCCCATTTCTCACGCTGAGCCTGCTTGCCCACGTCCTCTCGCGCTCCTCGTCGCAGCTGCCGCAGGCCCTCGCGGACACCTTCGGCGTCGTGCCTTCGGCGCTCCTGCTCTTCCTCCTCCTGGCGCTGGAGATCATCTTTCTCTTTACCCTGCCCTATGGAACCCGCCTTGCGCGGGCGGAGCCGTTGAGGGAGCGCCCCATTCTCCTTCTTCCTGTCGCGGAGCCGCCGGAGGAGGCGACCGGGGAGCTGGCAGACGAGCCGGCGGAGATCCAGACCGAGAAGGCCCCCCGGGTGATCGTCACGCCGGGTCCCGCGCAGGAAGAGCTCCCGTTCCCGAAACCTGCCGGCGCCTCGAAGCTGTACGGCATCCCGGTCCACCATGTCCTGAAGAATCGTGACGACAACGAGTACTGGATCATCGACGACGAGACCAAGCGGGCCTCGCGCATACTCACCGACGCGTTGAAAGAGTTCAACATCGACGCCGAGGTGACCGGGATTCGCAAGGGTCCGGTGATCACCCTCTTCGAGGTGCTGCCCGCTCCGGGAGTGCGGGTGTCCAGGATCGCCAACCTTTCTGACAACATCGCCCTGCGCCTGGCGGCGCCGAGCGTTCGCATCGTGGCCCCCATCCCCGGCCGTCATGCCGTCGGCATCGAGGTGCCGAACCGCGTGCGCTCCATCGTGTCGTTCAAGGAAATGGTGTCCCTGGACGTCATGCAGAAATCCCCGTACGAGATCCCCCTCGCGCTGGGAAAAGACATCCTCGGTGAAGCGCAGGTGATCGACCTGATCCAGACCCCCCACCTCCTGATCGGCGGCGCCACCAACTCGGGCAAGAGCGTCCTGGTGAACTCCATCATCTGCTCTATTCTCTTCCGCCGAAGCCCGGACGAGGTGAGGCTCTTCCTCATCGATCCCAAGATCGTGGAGCTGAAGCTGTACAACGGCTGCCCGCACCTGCTCACGCCGGTCATCACCGACCCGAAGAAGGCCTTCCAGGCCCTGCAGTACTGCATCTCGGAGATGGAGAGGCGCTACACCCTCTTGGATGCCCTGGGCGTGCGCGACATCCGCGCGTTCAACAAGAAGGCAAAGAAGGAGCGCGTGCAGCGGCTGCCGTACATCGTCATCGTGATCGACGAGTTTGCCGACCTCATGGCCACCACGGGCAAGGAGCTGGAGTCCACCCTCGCGCGGCTGGCCGCCATGGCGCGCGCGATCGGCATCCACATGGTGCTCGCCACCCAGCGGCCCTCGATCGACGTGATCACGGGGCTCATCAAGGCGAACATCCCCTCCCGGATCGCCTTCATGGTGGCGAACAAGTTCGATTCCCGGATCATTGTCGACGCGGTCGGGGCGGAGAAGCTGCTCGGCAAGGGCGACATGCTCTTCTCCGCCGCGTGGAATCCGTTCCCGGTCCGCATCCAGGGCGCCTACATCGACGACGAGGAGATCGACGCGGTGACCGAGTACGTGAAGAAGCTCGGCCCTCCCCAGTACATCGAGGACGAGGTCTTCTTCGACGACGACGACACGGGCGACTTCCAGGGAGAGCCCGGCAACGACCCCCTGTACGAGCGCGCAATGGAAATCGTGATGGGCCAGGGCAAAGCCTCCGCTTCGTACCTGCAGCGCCGATTGAAGGTCGGATACAACCGGGCCGCACGGCTGGTCGAGGAGATGGAGATGCGCGGCATCGTGGGCCCGGCGCAGGGCAGCAAGCCGCGCGAGATCCTCCACGTGCCCAAATGATGCGCCCGAAGGGCGCCGTCGCTCGCTTTGACCTTTCCCGTGAATCGCGTTACGTTGAATGCAGGGAAGCGTCATGCCGCAGGCTCAGGAAACGTCCACCGCACTGTACGAACAGCTCCGTGAAAAGCTGGGCCGTGTCGTTCCCGATGTGGAGCTGAGGTACAAATCCGAGCTGGCGCACAAGATCAACACGCTCAAGAAGGAACGCAACGCCATCATCCTGGGCCATAACTACATGGAGCCGGCGCTGTATCACTCGATACCCGATTTCACCGGCGATTCGCTCGAGCTCTGCCGGCAGGCCGCGAAGACCACGGCGGACATCATCGTCTTCTGCGGTGTGCGTTTCATGGCGGAGACGGCCAAGATCCTGAATCCGGAAAAGACGGTCCTCATCCCCTCTCCCCGGGCCGGCTGCTCGCTGGCGCAGAGCATTACGGCCGCCGATGTGCGCGAGCTGAAGGCCCGGTTCCCCGGAGTCCCCGTGGTCACCTATGTCAACACGTATGCCGATGTCAAGGCGGAATCGGACATCTGCTGCACGTCGGGGAACGCCGCGAAAGTGGTGAGGTCGCTCGCCGCGGAACGGGTGATCTTTCTTCCCGACGAGTTTCTCGCGCGGAACGTCGCCCGGGAGACCGGCAGGAAAATCATCTTCCCGACCCGCACACCCCGCTCCTCCTCGCGCGCGGCGGGCGATGAAGCGCTGGACTACCAGATGATCGGGTGGCAGGGGCGATGCGAGGTGCACGAGAAGTTCACGGTCCAGGACATCGGCGACATCCGCCGCCAGTTCCCCGATGTCGTGGTGCTTGCCCATCCCGAGTGCAGCCCCGAGGTCGTCGCGGCATCAGACTTTTCCGGAAGCACGGCAGCCATGATCGCCTACGTGGAGGAAACCCGGGCGCCGCGCTACCTGCTGCTCACGGAGTGCAGCATGGGGGACAATATCGCCGCCGCGAATCCGGCCAAGGAGATGCTCCGCCTCTGCAGCGTCCGCTGCCCCCACATGAACGAAATCACCCTCGAGCAGACACTCGCCGCCCTGGTGCAGACCCGGTACGTCGTCGATGTGCCGGAGGGTGTCCGCCGCCGCGCGCGCGCCGCCGTGCAGAGGATGATCGAAATCGGCTGATCGGACACGCCGGCCGCGTCCCGAGGGACAGGCGCTTGCAAAGGCCTCCACCGGTGAGGCTATCCCGTCGGGATGCGGGTTGCGCGTACGATCCTCGCTTTCGTCCTCCCTCTCGTCGCGGCGGCGATTCTCGGCATTCTCGGAAGCCTCGGTGTGCTGGCGCGCGTCGACGGGCAGGCGTACGACCGGTTCCTTCGGTTCCGGCCTGCCGCGCCGGCACGGCAGGCCGCCTTCGGCGATGCGAAATCCGCCTTCGGCGATGCAAAATCCGCCTTCGGCGATGCGGCAACGGACATCCTCCTGGTGGATATCGACCCGCAGGCCGGTTCACTGGCCGGCCTCCTCGCCGACGGGCTGGTGGTCCTCAAGGAGATGGATGCCCGCTACGCCGTCCTCGATCTTCCCCTCGCGCAGAAAAGCCCGCCGGCGCTCGATCCCGGGGTCCTGCGCCAGACGCTCCCCAACGCGCTGGACAGGGAGTTCTCCCAGATGGAGGATAACATCCAGTCGCTTTTCGACGCGATCCGCCGGGGCTCGGTACGGCCCCGGGATGCGGCGCGCTACGTGTCAGACCTCGTCGGGCTCGTCGGGAAAGCCAAGGAGCGGCTGTCCGGCTCGGCCATGGGCATCGAGAGGGATGATGACGCGCTCCTCGGGCAGTCCGCGGCGTTCTTCAGCCGGGTCTATGTTCCCCTGGGGCTCCTTTCCACGGCCGATTTCTCCGCCTCCCCGGAGCTCGTCGACCTGACCCTCCAGCGCCAGTCGATCCCGGTGCGGGTCACGGACCGAGACCCTTCCTTCCATGCGGGCGGCATCCGGCCCGCGGTTCTCCCCATCGTGCGCGGTGCGCGCGGCGGCGGATTCCCTTCCGACGCGCCGGACCCGGATGACGTGCGGAGGAGCACGCGGCTGCTCGCCGAGGTCGGCGGGCAGCACGTCGGGCAGCTCGCGCTCGCCGCGGCCCTGGACATGCTGGGCAACCCCGCGGTCGAAGTGTCGCCCGGCCGCGTGCTGCTGCGCGGCGCGGGGCTTCCGGCGGGGAAAGCCTCGATCACGATCCCGATTGCGGAAAACGGGCAGATGCTCCTCGACTGGCCCCGAGCTGCCGCCGGCGACGGCTTTCGCCACCTCGCCTGGGATGTCCTCTCGCAGGAGAGGCGCCTGGAAGATTCCCTGGTTTCGGACCTGAGGGACCTCGATGCGAAGGGCTACCTCACGTATCTGCGTTCTCCAGAACCCCTGCTGGACGTCTACGAGGAGGGCGGTCGCCTGGGGCGCGGCATGCTCGCGGCGGGAAACGATTCTGACGCGGATCAGTGGCGCGCGGTCCGCGGGCATTTCTTCCAGCTCTGCGGACAGTTCCTCGACGGCGACGCGGAGAAGAGGATCCTCGCCGATGCCGACCGGGAGCTGCAGAGCGGAGCTCTCTCCGAGGACGAGAAGAGCCTCGTGCGGGCGGAAAGGGACAGGGTGCCGACGGACTTCACCGAGGCCCGCCAGGTCCTCGCCCGGCTCATGGACCTTCGCGGATCCCTGCGCGACAGCCTCGCCGGGGCATTCTGCATCGTATCCGTGGAACCCGCCGAGGGGACCGTGCGCCCGGCCCTCACTCCGTTCGGCGCACCGGCAACTGACGCCCGGGCGTCCGCGGCGCTTGTCTCCACCCTGCTCTCGGGACGCTTTCTCCACACATCGTCCGCCGGCATCCCGTTCCTCGCGGCCGCGATCTTCTCTCTCCTTCTCGCCTTCGCGGTCCGGCGGATGGCGCCCTTCCCGACATTCCTCGTGGGCCTCGGGGCCGCGGCGGCCGCGCTCGCCGGCTTGGGCGCCGTGCTCGCCGGGTACGGCCTCTTCGTGGCACCTGCGGCGCCCGTGCTCAGCCTCATGGTCACGGGCACTGTGATGGCTTCTCTCAAGCTGGCCTGGTTTCGCGGCGCCTCGCGCACGGTTCGGGCGGCGTTCGCCGGCCGGGTCTCCACCGAGAGCCTGCGGCTCATCAACGCCGCCCGCGCGCGGCTCGCGCCCGAGGGCAGCAGCCAGGATGTGTCAATCCTGTGCATCGCGGATCGGGAGGAGGCCGCCGCGCCTTCCGCGGCAGACCCGGGCGAAGCCCTGCGACGGCTGCGCACGCATCGCGCTGCGATGCGGGAGGCGATTGTGGGTCTTGGGGGAATGCTTGCCGGATCCGGCGCCGGGCGGACCACGGCCTTCTTCGGTGCGCCGGTCGAGAGTGAGGACCACGCGCGGCGGGCGTGCCTTGCCGCGCTTCGTCTGCAGGCATTGGAGCGGGAATTGAACGGAACGGCCCCCTCGGTGTTTGCCTCCCGGATGGGGATCCACTCGGGAACCTGCGTTGCCGGGTTTCTCGGGTCGCCGAGCCTTCCCGACTACACGGTGGCAGGACCGCCCGCCGCGCTCGCGGCCCGGCTGGAGGCCCTGAACGAAAGCTTCGGCACGTCGATCATCGTCAGCGAGAGGGTCCGTGAGGCAGCGGGGCCCGGCCTCCCGGTGAGGGTGCTCGGCACCGTTGCCGGCCAGAAAGGCGCGGGCCGGATCCGGATCTACGAGCTGCGGGCGGAAGAGGCCGGCGCGGAGGCACGGTTGATCGCCGAGTTCGAGGAGGGGCTGGCCCGGTACGAAAGGGGCGATGTCTCCGGGGCACTCGCGATTTTCACCCAGGTTCTCGCCGCGTCCCCGGGCGACGGCCCCTCCGCCGCATACGCCTTTCGATGCCGGCTGAAGGCCGCACACCCGGACCTGGACGTCACTTCCTTTCCGTGGTGAGCCGCTCGACGAGTCTCCTCATCATCTTCAGCCTCACCACGGCACCTCCCCCGTATTCGGGGTAGGCGCGGTATCGCTGTCCGTCGTCCCAGAAATCCACCCCCGCCTCCCCGGGAAACGGGGCGGAGCGCCTCTGGTGCCAGACCACGGCCGGGTCCCGCAGGCTCACCTCCGGCGTCCGCGGATCGAAGGAGATGAAGGATTCGTGCACGCCCCTGTCGCTCTGCGCGGCCACGTCGGTGGACTGCAGGTAGCGGATCGTTCCCCCGGCCAGGTCGACAGACTGGATGACGGCGGAGTGGCTGGTCGTGCCGTCCGCACCGCGGAAGACCAGCACGTCGGCCGGCCGAAGGTTGCGCACCTCGTCCGTGACGACTTCCAGGTTGTTGTTGCGCGGATCGAAGAACCACGTGCCGATGTACCACGCCGCGGTCGACGGGCTCGCCGCCCCGAGGGAACGCGCCAGCGCGCGGTTCAGATCCAGCCCGCCGGCCCTCGCCACCGAGGTGAGCACGTACCAGACGAATCCCGAGCAGTCGACGCCCAGGCGCCCGACGCCGTAGAGGTAATTGTAGATGTCCGGCGCGGTGATGCCCCGCGCCTTCGTGAGCACGTACGGCTGGTGAGGGAGGCCGGGGTAGAAGCCGGACTTCATCTGGTCGATCGCGAACCAGTCCCTCGTCGTCGTCCAGCTTCGCGTCTTCAGGTCGAAGATCACGATCTTTTCCCGGCCGTCCGAAAGCGCATCCGAATAGCGCGAAAAATCCGGCGACCCGATCAGGGCGTCGATCTGATCCCAGATGCCGAGCGGATCGCCCTTGCCTCCCCAGGGGACGGCGAGGTTCGTCCCGGCGAGCTGCGAACGCTCGTTGTTTTCCGCGAAGGGAAGGTGGAGGGTGATCACCTTGCCCGCGACGATGTAGGTGCGGAAGCATTTCCGGTAGGCCTCTTCGATGACCGCCTCGATCCCGTCTCCCCAGTCGGCCGAAGCCTGGGAAAACGCGGCCAGGAAGTCCGTGTCCGTCCCTCCGGGCAGGGACAGGCGGGGATCCATCTTCGCCTCCGCCGCGGCTGGAAGGCAGGAGAGGAGGAACGAAAAGAAGAAAAGCGCAGGCCGGAATGCCGGCGAGGGATGGCGCGCCACGTCCTCCACTATATCACGTGGGGGCACCCGGCGCGCTTCTCCCGGTCGGGGCCGCCGGCGCCTGACTTGCCAGGAAGGGAGCAGGCGCTATAATGCCGGGCAATGCCAGACTTGGACTTCACCGGCAGGCTGGTGGTCGTGACCGGCGCCTCCAGCGGGCTGGGCCGGGAGATCGCTCTCCTGCTCGCCCTCCGCGAAGGTGCGCACGTCGTCCTGGCCGCGCGGCGGCGCGACCGGCTGGAAGCGCTGAAAGCCGAGATCGAGTCCCGGTCGGGACCCCCGGCCCACGTCGTCGCGGTCGATCTGGCGGACGCGGAAGGGCCGGGGCTGCTGTTCCGGCAGGCCACCGAGCTGGGGACGGTGTCGGCGCTGGTGAACTGCGCGGGCGTCACGTTCTACGGCCGGACCCTGGATGCACCCATGGCCGACTGCCTGCAGATCGTCGCGGTCAACGAGGTGGCCACCATGCAGGCCACGATGCTGTTTCTGCGCTATTTTCTGGACCTCGGATCGGGAGCGATCCTGTCGGTCACGAGCGTGGCCGGGCTCGTTCCGGCCCCGTACCAGAGCGTGTATTCGGCCTCCAAGCACGCCGTGCAGATTTTCATGGAGTGTCTCTCCCGCGAATACCGGGGCCGGGGCGTTTCGATCTGCACATTCGCCGCCGGCAGCATGGCCACGGAAATGATCACTCGCTCGGGTCTCGACCGCCGATTCGCGGCCGGCAGCCGCGTCTACCTGGGTCTTTCCGCCACTGCGCGCGCCGCGTTGTCCTCCTTCAAAAAGGGAAAGCTCTTCGCCGTGCCCGGAATCATCTACAAGATCGCGGTCGTGCTGTCCCGGCTCCTGCCGAGGCGGTTTGTCCTCTGGGCGACGGGCCGGATTTTCGCTCCCCGGTCCCCTGTCTCCGGTGCTCCCCGGTGACGTGCGCGGCAGCGGGGCTCAGCGTGTGTTGATATGGGTGCGCCCGTCATTACTCTCCGCGGCTATCGCTTCTTCAGCCGGATCACGTTCCAGGAGAGGGGGGGCAGGCGGGCGTCGAGCCGGGATCCGTCAACCTCCGCCCCGCCGCCCGCGTGGGGCTTCACCTTTTCCGACCCGGCAGTGTTGACCGCCTTCGGATCCGGATGCTCCAGGACGAGATGTTCCGCGGCTGCAAAGGGCGGGAAGCCCCGCAGCTCGCCCGACAGCGCCAGCGGCTCCTTCGCGCTCTTGTTCACCGCGAAGATCGTGAGCTCTCCCGTCTCTTCGTTGTGCACCGCCACGGCCTCCAGGAAGGGAACGCCGGAGAAGTCACGGGTGTCATAGCGGGGCGAGTCGATCGCCGGGTCGAGGACCATTCCGCGGCCGAACCGTGAGGCGTGGAGGAACGGGTAGAAGGTCGTCTGCCGCCATGCGGGGCCGCCTCGTGCAGTCATGATGGGCGCGATCGCATTGACCAGCTGCGCCAGGCAGGCAATCCTGACCCGGTCCGCGTGCCGCAGGAGCGTGATCATGAGACAGCCGACCATCAGCGAGTCCTCGAACGTGTAGATGTCCTCCAGGAGCGGCGGGGCGACCGTCCACGGCGGCGTCTTCGTGTCGGCCTCCTGCGAGTGGAACCAGACGTTCCACTCGTCGAAGGAGAGGTGAAGCGTCTTCTTCGACCTTTTCCTGGCGCGGGCGAGGTCGCACGCGGCGATCACCGTCCTGATCTGCTCGTCCATGGTCCGCGATTTCGCCAGGAAGTTTGCCACGTCGTTCTCCGGGTTGCCGTAGTAGCAGTGCAGGGACACGTATTCCACGTGCTCGTACAGGCGCTCGAGCACGGTGCTTTCCCACGCCGGGTAGGTGGGCATGTTCGGGTGCGAGCTTCCGCAGGCAACCAGCTCGATCCCAGGGTCCACCCCGCGCATCACCTTGGCCGCCTCCTCCGCTGCCCTCCCGTATTCCTCGGCGGTCTTGTGGCAGATCTGCCAGGGGCCGTCCATCTCGTTTCCAAGGCACCAGGTGCGGATGCCGTGCGGCGCGGTCACCCCGTGGGACACGCGCAGATCGCTCCATCGGGTCCCCGGGGAGCTGTTGCAGTACTCGACCAGGGCGCGGGCCTCGTCCGCCCCCCGGGTGCCGAGGTTCACCGACATGTTCACTTCGGCGCCCGCCTTGCCGGCCCAGCGCATGAACTCGTTCACCCCGATGGTGTTCGGCTCCACCGCCCGCCAGGCGAGGTCTTTTTTTCGCGGCCGCCTGTCGACCGGTCCCACGCCGTCCTGCCAGTCGTAGCCGGATACGAAATTGCCTCCGGGATAGCGGATGAAGGGCACGCCGAGCTCCTTCACGAGCTGCAGCACGTCGCCACGGAACCCGTCGGCATCCGCGGTGGGATGGCCCGGCTCGAAGATCCCCCCGTAGACCGCCCGGCCGACGTGCTCGATGAACGACCCGTAGATCCGCGGATCCGTCCGTCCCACGGTGAAGTCACGGTCGAGGGTCATGCGCGATTGCAGCTGTCCTGCCATGGTGATTCCTCGGCGGCGCTCACGAGCCGTGCCTTGAAGCCGCACGTTCGTTGTGAAGCCAGACCCTCATGGGGCCCGGCCCCCGGTTCGCCCACGCGCAGTAAGGGATCGCCGAAAAGCTTTCCCCGCGCAGCTCGACGATTCCCCCGAGGATTTCCGGCCGCCGCCGGGCTTCCAGCGCACTCTCCTCACCGAGAGAGAGCGCATCAAGCGGCATTGTACAGTCCCGCCCCTCCACGCAATAGATGAGCGGGCCTCGCTGGAGGGCAGCCTTCCCCCTGTTGTCTTCCACCCGGGAATCGCTGAGGACTTTCCGCGCGGACATCGGCAGGGAAAGCTCGACGACGTCTCCCGGGCCCCATTCGCGGTCGATCACCGCGTACCCGTCCTGCAGATGCAGGTCGATCGTCTGTCCGTTCACCTTCAGCACAGGCGTCGCCGATGCCGGTCTCTCGAACCGGTAGAGGCTCCCGCCCAGGATGATGTCCCGGGACCAGCCCGGGATGCGGACCAGGAATCGCAGCCTCCGTGCGGTGCCGGGGTTCAACGTGAACCGCACGGCTCCGCTCCATGGGTAGTCAGTTTCCTGGATGATTTCAACGGATCCGGTCTCGCACTCGACATGGGCGCGGCTCGCGACGAAAAGATTTGCGTAGATCCTGTCCTCCGCCGATGCGTAGACGTATCCGGGAAGAGAGGGGAAGAATCGGCAGAGATTCGTGGGGCAGCAGGACACGTCGAACCATCTCCGGCGGCCGGCACTCCCGTGGTTGAACGGAAAGACGCCGTCTGACTCGAGTGGATTGGTATAGAAGTATTCGTCTCCCGCGAGGGACACCCCGGCGAGCAGGCCATTGTAGAGTGTCTGCTCCAGGACGTCGATGGAGCGCGAGTTTCCGGTGAGCAGGAAGAGGCGGTGGTTCCACATCACCGAGCCGATCGATGCGCACGTTTCACCGTACGCGGTACCGTTGGGAAGCTCGAAGGCCTCGCCGAAAGCTTCCCCGCGGTGGCGCGCGCCGATGGCGCCGGTGAGGTAGATCTTGGACCCCGCGACGTCGCGCCATATCGCCTCGATCGCTTCCGCGTAGGCGCGGTCGGGCAGCAGCGCGGCGACATCGGCCATTCCACAATACATGTAGGCGGCGCGCACCGCATGCCCGACCGCCTCGCGCTGCGCCACGACCGGCAGGTGATCCTGGCAGTAGCCGGGGTTTTCCTCGTACATGTACGGGGCCCGTCCTTCGTGACGCCCCCGCTGCTCCAGGAAGAAGCGCGCCTGCGCGAGGTAGCGCCGTTCATTTGTGACCCGGTACAATCGCGCGAGCCCCATCTCCACGATCTGGTGGCCGCACACGTCGCGCCGGCCTTCGGGTCCGAAGACGCGGCAGACCAGCTCCGCGCTGCGCAGGGCGACGTCCAGGAGGGTCCGCTTTCCCGTGGCGGTGAAATGCGCGCACGCCGCTTCGTAGAGGTGCCCGCAGTTGTACAGCTCGTGGCTCATCACGAGATTGGCCCAGCGCGATGCACCGGCGAATGGCAGCACGTGCGCGGGGTCGATGGTGCGGTTGGTGTACAGGTAGCCGTCGGGCTCCTGTGCCGCGGCGATCTCGTCGATCAGGTCGTCCAGGCGCGCCTCCAGCGCCGCGTCGCGGTGCTGCGCGAGGGAGAACGAGACACCCTCGATTGCCTTGTACACTTCGGTGTCGTCGAAGGGCATCTTCCCCCGGTAGGGGCCGGCCATTCGCCGCGACGCTTTGCGGAAGTTGTCGACGCGGCCGAACTCTTCGCATTTGCGCAGGACGTCGGGAATGGTGACCGTCCGGTTGGTTTCAAGGCGCGGCAGCCAGAAGCTGTCCCGCACGGTAACGGCAGTGAACGGCGTCGGGGTGATGGGGTAGTCGGTCATTGTCTGGGTTCCTTTCATGCTTTCAGCCCGGAGAGCACGATGCCCTCGATGAAGTACTTCTGGCCGATGAAATACAGCGCGACGCACGGGGTGATCGCCACGGTGCATGCGGCCATGATGGCCTTCCAGTCCACACCGAAGCCGGAGCGGAAGTTCGCCAGGCCCTGAGAGATCGTGCTCATCTCCGTGCGCGACACGTAGATGAGCGGGCCCATCACGTCATTCCAGTAGGTGATGAAAGCGAAAAGACCCACCGAGATCAGGACCGGCTTGATGAGGGGAACGAGCACGCGGAAGAGGATCCGCGCGTGCCCGGCACCGTCGATGGTCGCCGCCTCGTCCAGGTCGCGCGGGATGGTCATGAGAAACTGCCGCACGAGGAAGATGTTGAACGCGCCGCCGCCGAGGAAGGCGGGCACGATGAGAGGCACGTAACTGTTGCTCAGCCCGATCGAGCTCCACGCGACAAAGATGGGGATGATCGTCACCGCGGCAGGCATGAGCATGCTGCCGATGACCAGCGTGAACAAAGGCTTCTTCAGCGGGAAGGCCAACCGGGCGAAGGCGTACGCTGCGATGGAGGAGGTGAGCAGCGTTCCGATGATCGATGGGACGGTGATCGTCAGCGTGTTGAGGATGTAGCGGATGAACGGGAAGGTCCTCAAAGTGACCGGGTAGTTCTCGAAACGCCAACTCTGGGGGAGAAGAAACGGCGGATACTTGTAGATCTCGATGTTCGACATCAGGGACGAGCGCAGCATCCAGAAGAAGGGAAAGAGCACTGCCAGGCCGATCAGGGTGATCAGGATCGAGACGGCCGTGGTCGTCGCGCGCGTGTCGTGTTTCATAGCTCTCATGCTCCCTCGTAAAAGATCCATTTCCGTGACGTAGAGAAGATCGCCGCGGTGAGGGCGGCGATGAAGACGAAAAAGATGAGCGAGAGTGCGCTCGCGTGGCCGAAGTTGTTCCTCAGGAAGCCTTCACGGTAGATGAGGTAGACCATGAAGAGCGTCCTGTCGCTCGGGCCGCCCTGGGTGAGCGCGTACGCGGGAACGAACACCTGCAGGTTGGCGATCATGCTCATAAGGAAATTGAAGAAGATGATCGGGGTCATCATGGGAAAAGTGACGTGGCGGAACTTGTGCCAGGCATTTCCCCCGTCGATATCAACGGCTTCAAGATAGGATTTGGGCACATTTTGCAGACCCGCCAGGAAGATGACGATGATGCTCCCGACGCCCCACACCGTCATGATGATGAGGGACGGCACGGCGAACTTCTCGTTCTGCAGCCACTGGATCTTGTGGATGCCCAGGAAATGCAGGGCATAGTTGATCACGCCGAAGTTGGCCTCGTACATCCACGACCATACGATGGAGGTGCCGATGGCAGGCACCACATACGGCAGGAAGAAGACCGACCGCCAGAATCCCCGTGCGGGAATCCTCTGGTTGAGCATCAGGGCGACGCAGAAGGAATAGACGATGCCGCTGATGACAGCCCCGAGGGCGAAATACAGCGTGGCCGCGATCGAGTGGGCGAAGTAGAAATCCCCCGTGAAGATTTCCCTGTAGTTGCCCAGCCCGATCCAGGTCGGCGGCTCCAGGCCCGTCCATTTCGTCAGGCTGATGGCGATCACGCCGAGTATCGGGAGAATGGTCAAGAAGACCAGTCCCAGGAGAGCCGGCGCAAGGAACAGGTATGCCGTCAGGCTGTCCCTGCGGGTTTTTCTCGTTCTCATATTCGTTTCCTCTGTTCGCTCAATTGCGGGCCCCCCCTCGCCGCGCGAGCGGTCGAGGGAGCGCCCCGGAGACTCACAATTTATTTCGGCTTGTTCTCGTCGAAGAGCTTCTGACACTGTGGAAGTATCCCGGTGATGTATTCCTTCGCGGTCTGCGTGCCGTTCCATACGGCAGCCATGCCGGAGTCGATCAGGTCATTGAGCTTGTCGTAGCTGGGGAAATAGTACCACGGGACCTGCACCGCGTTCTTCATCGCGTAGTCGATGACTGCGGTCTTGTACTGGGCGAACGGGGGATGGATGTCGTTGTCGGCCCACTTGCGCATTGCCGCTTCGTTCGCGTACCACTTCGCCGAGACGGGCATCCAGATGCCGCCGGTGATGAGGCCCCAGCCGTTGGACTCGTCGCTCATCCATTTCACGAAGGTCTTGGCGGCGGCGAGATTCTTGGAGCTGCCGAACGACACGAAAGGTCCACCCGTATTGTACGTGACGGCTTTCTTCATTTTCGGCAGGACGCCCACGCCGTACACGAGGCCGTCCTTGAGAGAGTTCTTCAGTGATACGCCGATCTCCCACTGACCCGAGGTGGCCATGGCAACCTTGCCGGTCAGAAGCGTGACGTCCAGGCTGGGCATGTTGCCCCGGTCTCCGACCGACGGCGCCACGTGCTGCTTGAGGTAGAGGTCAGCGATTGCCTGAAGGGCCTCGATGGTCTCGGGCTTCCCGATGAGAAGCTGTTTGCCGTCAGGGGTCATGACGCCGCCGCCATTGGAGACGGCCAGGACCGGCCACATCCACGAGAGCCTGTTGAAGTCCGTGCCGAAGGTGACGATGTTGTTCGCGTCGAAGCCCGGGTCGTTCGGAGTCTTGCCGTTCTGGTCCTTCGTAAGCTTCTTCGCCGCGTCGATATACTGCTGCCAGGTCCATGCCTTGTCCGCGCTGGCGGGGGGATACGCGACCTTGGCGTCGTCGAACATCTTCTTGTTGTAGTACAGCACGAGGACCTCGTCCGCGCAGCTGTAGCCCACGGTCTTGCCGTTGTACGTGAAGGCAAGGGATTTCAGCGGCCGCTCGTCTGGTTTGTACATGTCGCTCTCGTCGGCCAGGAGGCCGGCCGCCGCGTAGCGGATGGTCATGGGCTCGGCCATCATGGCGGTGTCGGGAAGCTGCTTGCCGGCGGCCATGGTGTTCAGCTTCGCTTCGTAATCAGCGCGGCTGACGGTGATCAGCGTCACATGGATTTTGTCCTGGGAGCTGTTGAACATGTCCAGGGTCTTCTGGATGTCAGCGGCCTCCGATTCCGTGGTGTTGTACCAGGCCATGTAGGTGATTTCCGTCTTCTGGGCGGCCGCCTGGCTCACCGCGAAGACAGAAAAGACGGCGAGGGCGACTGCCAGGACGATCAGGAAACGAGACAGTCTCATTCTGTTCTCCTTCTCTGCCGACGGACGAGGTCCTGTCGGCGGCTGGTTCCCTGTACGTTCTCGCACCGGATGCTTATGTTTCGAACGTACCCAACGGCTTGCGGCGTCGGGTGTCGGCTCTGCATTGCGGACCCCGGCGTCGCGGCTGTTTATCGTGTCTCACTCACTCCGTGCGCGTGTCACCTCCTTGCATGAGCTTCGTCGTACCAGGTCTATGGGAAACTCGATCCTCACCGGGGGCAGGCTCGCGTTCTCCACGCGCTCCAGGAGGCGGCGCGCCGCGGAACGAGCCATGTCCCGCGAATGGATCCTCATGGTGGTCAGGGGGGGCGCGGAGTGCCGCGCGAGCTCCGTGTCATCGAAGCCGATGACGCTCACGTCCTCGGGTACACGGCGGGATCCCTCCGCCAGGGCGGACAGCGCGCCAATTGCCAGAAGGTCGTTCGCGCAGAATACCGCGGTGAACTCCGCACGGCGTTCCAGGAGCCTGCCCATGGCGGCTGCTCCGGCCTCCGCTGACCAGCCCTCGTTGCCTTCCACCAGTCTTTCGTCCGCGGCAGCGCCCGTCTCGGACATCGCGTCCTTCCACGCGAGGAAGCGTATCCGGGCCGATTCGAGCCGCAGCGGGCCGTTGATGATGGCAATTCGCTCGTGGCCGAGGTCGCGGAGGTAGCGGACAGCTTCCCTGACTCCCGCGGCAAGGTCCATCGTGACGAGATCGAGGCCATCGATCGCGGCCGTCGGCGCGAGGAGCACCGTGGGAACTCCGCTGGCCCTCGCGGTTTCCAGCATGAGGGGATTCCTCGCCTCTTCGACGATCGCGCCGTCCACCTTCTCGAGGAACGACCGGAAAGTCTCGATATCCCCGGCGTCGTAGTCGTCGAGGTACGTGAAAAGCGTGTGGCGGCCCGACCGTGCGGTTTCCTCCTCCAGCCCGAGAAAGACGTCGAAGTAAAAGGCTTCTGCCGCGATAGGCCGGCGGCTGGACTTCTCCTTGCAGACGACGTAGCCGAGGGTGCCCGTGGATGAGCGGGTGGGGGCCAGGGGCCCCGGCGCGCGCCGGACGAACGTGCCTTGCCCGACGGAACGCTCGAAAAGACCACGGGAAGTCAGGGCCAGGATGGCGTTGCGGACGGTCGTTCTGCTCACGTCCAGCTCCACCGTGAGCTCCCTTTCCGAGGGTATCCGTTCGCCGACCTTCCAGACGGCGGACTCGATTCGGCTCAGGAGGAACGACTCCACCTGCGCCTGCATCGAATCCCGGGCGTTTTTCCGAATGGTCTGGTCTA
>JBKQPS010000220.1:0-4948 GCA_052144915.1 Spirochaetia bacterium
GCCGTCGGGCCGTGACGGTCGCGGCCGTACATCGCGGACATGCCGCCATCCGCGAGGGGGTCCCGGGCCCTGCGCCCGTCAAGCGACGCGCCGACGTTCTGGCCCATCGGCACGTGGGCGGACACCGTGTAGAGCCCCGTATGGTAGGGCCCTCCACGGGCATTCGTGTACTCGCCCATACGGGCCGCGAAATAGTCGACCCACCTGGCCGCGATGGCGTCCACCCAGTCCACGTCATTGCCGTATTTCGGGACCTTGTTGATGAGATACTGCCGCAGCTTCTCGTTGCCGGCGTAGTTGCCGCGCATCGCCGCCAGGGCCTCCTCGGCGCTCACGCTCCGCTCTTCGAAGATGCACTGCGTGATGGCCGCGAGGCAGTCAGCGAGGTTGGCCGGCTGGATGGCCTGGATACCGGACAGGTTGTAGCACGCCCCGCCCGCCGTCACGTCCAGGCCTTTCTCCGCGCAGCCCTGGATGACGGAGGACAGCAGGGGCGAGGGCAGGAGCTCCGCGTGCAGGCGCTCCACCACGTCGCAGGCCTTGATCATGCGCCCGATGAAATGATCGATCTGCGCGCGGAAGGCCGTTTCCAGCTCCTCGTAGCCGCAGAAGTCGACGAGGGAGCCGAGGTCCAGCCCCATCTTCTTCCCCGTGAGCAAGCAGACGCCGTGGTTGAGTGTCAGCTCGAGCGCCTTGACCATGTTGAACATGGCAGCGTCGCTCCATCCCAGGGCGTTGCCGTGGGTGGTGAGCTCCACGCAGCCGACGATGGCGTAATTCCTGGCGTCCTGGGCGGAGATTCCGTGCGCCGTCAGGGCGGGCACGATGCTCTCGTCGTTGAAGATCTGGGGCATGCCGGAGCCCCGGCCGATCACCCGCGCGCACTCGCGGACGAGCTCCTCCGAGGACTTCTCAGAAAGGCGGGCCGAGAGATTGGGCTGCGGCAGGCCGATATGGGCCTGGGCGCGGAGGAAGAGGAAGGAAAGCTCGTTGGAGGCATCCTCCCCCCGCTCGTCCAGACCGCCAAGGGCGATGTTGAAGCCGATGGGGAATCCGGCAAAGTATTTGGCGCTGCTCGAGTTCCTGAGGTAGACGATCTGGTTGAACTTGAGCCAGAGGGCCTCGATGGTCTCCAGCGCCTCGGCGTCGTTCAGCGTCCCGGACTCGATGTCCCGCTTGTAATAGGGGTAGAGGTACTGGTCGGCGCGGCCGGGGGAGAACGACGAGGCGTTCGACTCGGCCTGCAGGAGCACGAAGAGGAACCAGAGGGCCTGCACCGCCTCGCGGAAGGTCGAGGGAGGCTCGCGAGACAACCTGTCGCAGATACGGGCGATCTCCTCAAGGTTTACCCGATGCTCCGCGTGTGCGCGGTCGGCCGCCATGGTGCGGGCCAGGGCCGCGCAGCGCCCGATGAAGGCGATGGCGCCGTCGAGGGCGATTGCCATCCCGCGGTAGAAGTCTCGCTTCTCCGACGCGGCCTTCGCGGCGAGGGCCACGGCGGCGTCCCGGATGGCGCGCGGCCCCTTCTCGAGCCAGCCCTTCGTGTCCGGACAGATATGGCCCTGCGCGTGGTCAGTCTGGTTGATCTTCGCAACCTTGCCGATGGCCGCTATCTCATCTCCGAGGACATCCTTGACCTTCGCCTCGAGCGACTTTTCCTTCCAGAAGGGCAGGATGTCACGCCGAAAGGTCACGATGTCCTCGGGCCGGACCTCGAACTTGTCCTGCGGGCGCACGGGGAGCTGCTCGATCTCGTCGTCCAGCCAGGAGATGCCCGCCTCGGGTGAGACGACGCCCGCGCGGACGCCGGAGGTGCGGTTTCCGACGATCAGCTCCCGCGGGTCGATCCGGATCTCGATCCGCCGGAGGGTCTCGGCAAGGGACTCCGCGCGCTGGATGTTGCGCGGCGTGCCCGGATGTGTCTTGTAGTACTCGGTTACGATCGCGGCCTGCTCGATGGACAGAAAGCGCGGCTCGGCCAGCATGCGCTGCTTGAGCACGGCGATCCGCGGCGCGCTCGCGAGCCCGCGGATCGAATCAAGTCTCTTCGGATCCATGAAAAGCTCCGTTCCGCCGTTGTGGCGGGGAGGCTCGCACGCCCCTCTAAACAAATTCACGCTTCCGCTTCTGAGCGTAGCAGTCGAGCCAGATGATCGCCACGATGACGGCGCCCTTCAGCAATACCTGGTAGTAGGACTTGATGGCGAGCATGTTCATCACGTTGTCGAGCATTCCGAACACGAGGAGGCCGAGGCCCGACTGCGGGATCCCGCCGATGCCGCCCGCGAAGGAAGTCCCGCCTACCACGACGCCGCAGTTTACCACGAGGGCGGTCAGGTCGCCATAAATGGAGGAGCCGGTGTTCAGCTTGGAAGAGAGAAGCATCCCCGCCAGTGCGGCGCAGCCGCCGCTGATCACAAAGGCGATCCACTTCGTTCGGATGACCGGGATGCCCGAGTAGCGCGCCACCTCGTAGTCGCCTCCGATGGCGTAGAGGTTGCGGCCGAACTGGGTGTAGCGCATGAGCCAGTAGGCCAGGGCAAAGCAAACCACCGTGATGATCACGAGGTTGGGCATCCCGTGGAAGTCGCCGTTGCCGATCATCATGAAGGCGGGATTCTTCGCCGGCACGGGGTGGGCGTCCGTGAGCTGCTGCGCCACACCGGTAAGAAGGAGGCCCATGCCGAGGGTGATGATAAAAGGTTCCGTCCTCTGGTGGACGGAAAGGAATCCGTTCACGAAGCCGACCAGGACGCCAAAGAGGATGGCGAGGGCGATGGCAAACTCCATGGGCATGAGGTCCTGGAGCTTGATCGACAGGATGCCCGAGACGACGAGGATTCCGCCGATGGAAAGGTCGCAGCCGCCCGCGATGATGGTCAGCGTGACGCCGAAGGACAGGATGAGGAGGATCGAGGTCGAGTTGAGCATGTCGAGGAGGTTGTAGGCGGTGTAGAACTGCGTGCCGGAGAAAGCCATTACGGCCATCATCACGATGATGGCGACGAATGCCTTCTGCCTCATCACGAACGAGTAAACCCTCATTCCGATCCCGTTGCGTGCCACCCCTGCTCCGATGCTGGTGCCTGTCATCGCTGCTCCTCCTACACCTGCTTGCGGTTGTCGAGCCAGATCGCGAGGATCAGGATCGCGCCCTTCGTGACCACCTGCAGGTAGGTCGAGACACCGAGGAGGTCCAGGCAATTGGACATGAGGATGACGAGGAGCACGCCCATCACGGTACGCAGGACGCTGCCCTTGCCGCCTTTCAGCGTCGTGCCGCCGACGACGACAGAGAGGATGGCGTTGGTTTCGTAGCCCGCGCCGATGACCGGGGCGGCCGTGGTGATCCTGGAGAACAAGACGACGGCCCCCACCCCGGTCATCAGGCCGCAGACCACGTAGATGACGAAGATGCTCCGCAATATGCGGATGCCGCTGAGCCGGGCGGCTGTCTTGTTGCCGCCGGTGAGGCTGATCGCCCGCCCTTCCGTGGTCTTGGTCTGGAAGATCCAAAGGAGCAGCAGCACCACCAGGAAAATCACGAACGAGACCGAGAAGGGGCCCACGGTCCCCGCGCCGATCGTCTCGAACATGGACTTGCTCGTCTTGATGTCCCAGAAGTGCATCGTCATGCCCCCGCTGTAGAGCAGGGCAAAGGCAGAGAACACGGTGCTCATGCCGAACGTGAGGAACAGCGCTTCGGCCTGCGTCAGAGCGCCCGAGGTCAGGATGGCGGCGGCGTTGAGTGCCCCGCACCCCGCTCCAATGGCCAGTCCCGCAAGGAGAGCCGGCACCTGCCCCCACGGTCCGATCAGCGAGATGGTGACCACGGCCACGAGGTTGATGATGCCGGCCACGGAGAGGTCGATGAAACCTCCGACGATGACGAAGGTCATGCCGAGTGAGACCATCATGAGAGGTCCGAACTGGCGCATGATGTTGGTCAGGTTCCGCGGATTGAGGAACTTCGGTTCCACAATTGCCGTGATGGCGACCAGCACGGCGATCATGATAAGGACGAGGTAGTCCCGGAAAACACCCCCCACGATTCTCGCGACCGGATTCCTCTCCGTTTGCAGGGCGATGCCTTGCATGGCTACGCGGCGCCTCCCTCGAGGCCCAGCGCGGCCTTCATGATCTCGTCCACCGGGGTCTTCTCAGGGTAGAACTCCCCGGTGGTTTGTCCCTCGAAGATCGTCAGCACCCGGTTGCTCATGTTGAGCACCTCGGGAAGCTCAGAGGAGATGAGAATGATCGACCCGCCCGCCTCGACGATCCTTTTCATGAGGAGGTAGATCTCGTACTTGGCCCCGACGTCGATGCCCCGCGTCGGCTCGTCCATGATGAAGATCTGCGGCGAGATCTCCAGCCACCGCCCGACAATGACTTTCTGCTGGTTGCCGCCCGAGAGGTTGTTCACGGCGACCCGGGTTGATGGCGTCTTGATGGAGAGGGCCTGGACCTGTCGCGCGCCGATGCCTTTCTCGATCGACCTGCGGATGAAGCCGAGCCGGCTGAACTTCCGTATGCTCCCCATGGAGATATTCGATTCAACGGAAAAAGGCAGGACGAGGCCCTGGAGTTTGCGGTCTTCCGGGATCAGCCCGATGCCGAAGTCCTTGGCATGCCGGGGATTGCGAATCGTCGCGGGCTTGCCGCCCAGGAGGACCTCGTGTCCGCGTGCCTTGTCGGCGCCGTAGACGGCCCGGACGATCTCGGTGCGGCCCGCGCCCACGAGGCCGACAAGGCCCAGGATCTCGCCCTTGTGAAGCTTGAAGGAGATGTCGTGGAGCTTGTGGGTGCGGATCGAACGGACCTCCATGACGACCTCGCCCACGCTGTGGGGGCGCGGGGGGTACTCGTTCTCGATCGTGCGGCCCACCATCTTGGAGATCAGCTCGTTGCGCGTGAACTCGGCCACGGCCTTGGTGTCCACCACCCGTCC
>JBKQPS010000221.1:0-14057 GCA_052144915.1 Spirochaetia bacterium
CCCTGGGGACGCTGGTGGTCATGGGTGACGTGGAGGCCTTCCGCAAGGGCTGGGAGGACGCGCGCCTGGCCTTCCTGAAGGACCATGCCCTGGAGGTCATGCAGCGGGAGGCCCGGCGCTACGACGCGCTGGCGGACGAGTTCGACGCGGAGTATGCGGCGCTGCAGGAGAAGAAGGAAATCCTTGCGAAGTGGCGGGCAGAGGAAAGAAAGGGCATCGAAGCCAGCCAGGATGACGTGGAGAAGGAGAAGGCCGAGATCAGGGACCTGCTGGCCGACCTTCGAGAAACGCAATACCTGCTGGAGAGGGTGCACTACCGGCTGGTCGCGTTGAAGGACCTGCACGACCAGGGCATCGGGGACGGGGACATCCGCAAGGGGCTGACAGTCAAGGAGTTCTTCGAACGCTTCGAGAAGGACCGGGCGGCCCTGGAGCTTCGGCTGGCTGACGTACGCTACGTGACGAAGCTCTTTGCGCGGCGGAACAGCGGGCTGGATCCGACAGTTGTCGCCGACCTGCGGCTATTCTACGAGCGGCGGCTCGCCCGTCTGCGGCGCCTGCAGCTCAAGAAGCCGGTGAAGAAAGCGTAGCGTCCGGCAGCGGCGTCCGCGCGGGGCGGCGGGAAAACCGGCGGCGGGAAAGCCGCCCCGGGGAACTCTCATCCGGGCTCTTTCAGCGCGGTTGACGCGGCATACAGCGCGCCGACACCGCTCAGGTGATACGCCACCCGCAGGACTTCCGCCATCTCCTGGTCTGTAGCCCCCGCCGCCTTTGCCTGCGCGGCAAGGGCGCGCGCCCCGGGGACCGCGCCATGAGAGACGTCAAATGCCATGGCGATGAGAAGCTTCAGCTTTCGGGGCAGGACTCCGTCGGCGTAGACGAACTCGTCCTGTTCGTGAAGACGCTTCACCACAGCGGGATCGATTTTCCTGATCATTTCCAACCAATCGTACGGCATGCTTTCCTCCTCCTGGTGATCTCCCTATTGCTCTCGGGCTTGAAAAATCCTCATCTTTACCTTGCTCCACGATTCGGTGCCGAGGAAGCTCTCATCCATTTCCGACACCATTCGGAGAAACTTCGGCCACGGGATGGCCAGCGTCAGCTCGCCGGGCGGCACCCATGGCCGGGCCGACACGTCGAACATGCCCAGGACGGCACGGGGACGGGAGGACTTCAGCTCGCGGTACGGGTGGTGCACGATGGAGGAGCAGCCGGAACCCATTGGAGCAATCACTGCCTGGGCATCGCTCTCGTCGAAGTTGGCCAGCGTAAACAGGCCGGACATCACGTCCGGCGGGCAGAAAAAGACGACGACATCAGGCTCATCGCCTTCCGCCAGGGCGTCCCACCTCTTAAACACGATGTACCGGGCAGGAGCGGGAACGCCCGGATCGTTTTTGAACTGCTCGGCCACGAGCTCGGGAGAGGCCTTGTACCGCTCTCCCTCCAGCCGCCCGGGAATGCCGCATGAGAGGAAGTAGTTGAAGTCGGGTCGAAGGCGTTGACTGAAACCAAGGAAGAACCTGCCTCCGGCACAGCCGATGGCAGCGCCGGAGAAGCTCAGTGACTCCCCGGCGCGCACTCGTGCCAGCTCCCGGATCATGCAGTGCATTCCCGCGTGCGGCTCGACCGGCTCCCCCAGCTTTTCGTCATCGGTGTAGAAGAAACAGATCGGCAGCGCCGCGCTTGGGAAGTAGCGTTCCCATCTTTCGGCAAACTGTTCCTTGAGTCCTTTCTGCATGGCATTCCTCCCGAAGCCCTACTCCAGCCTCTTCCTGAAACGCAGGACGCTCGCCGCGATCACGACCACCCCGATAGCGGCCAGCGCCGCGGTCTCCCGCCACAAGTCGGGGAGGCTGATTCCCTTGAGGAACAGGCCCCGGATGATGACGAAATAGTACCGCAAAGGGAAGATGTACGTCACTGCCCGGATCACCGGCGGCATGCTTTCGATGGGAAAGACGAACCCGGACAAGGTCAGCATTGGCATCATGACGAAGAACATCGAGATCATCGTGGCCTGCTGCTGGGATTTCGCGACGGTGGAGACGAACAGCCCCATGCCGAGCGAGCTGAGCATGAAAAGGAGCGAAAGGCCATAGAGCACGAACAGGCTGCCCCGGACGGCAAGCCCGAACAGGAGGAGGCTTGCCACCAGGATAATGGTGATGATGACAAGGCTGATGAGCGCAAAGGGGGCCAGCTTCCCGATGATGAGCTGCCCGGGAGTGATGGGAGTCACGATGAGCTGTTCCAGGGTGCCCACTTCTTTTTCCTTCACGATGGCCTGGGACGTGAGGACGGTGGTGATGACCATGAGTATCAGGGCAAGAACGGCCGGCACCATGAAGTTCCTGCTCGCCAGGGTGGGGTTGTAGAGCACGCGGACGGCGGGGTCCACCTGCACCGATCGTATCCGCCGCTGAACAGCAGGGTCCAGTGAGGACAGCCTGGCCCTTGAACGCTCCACCTGCGCCCGGGAGACGATGAGAGTGGCGTATGTCAGCCCAATGGCCGCGGACTGGGAGTCGGAGCCGTCGGCCAGGAGCTGGAGAGGGGAGCTTTTCTTCCCGTTGAGCGACTTGCCATAGCCCGGCGGTATGACGAGGGCAAGGGAGGATTTTCCTTCCTCGATGTTTTTTTCTGCGCTCGCGGCGTCCGGCAGGTATGCGCTGGCCACGTAGCTGCCCGATTCGAGGAAACGGGAGACGAGCTGGCGGCTCTCCACGCTCTTGTCCTGGTCGCAGACGGCCAGCGGGATGTCCTTCACGTCCATGTTCGCCGCATACCCGAGGAGCGCGATTTGCAGGACCGGGGAAAGGAAGATCATGGGGAGGAGGCGCCTGTCCCGCCGGAGCTGCTGGAACTCCTTGCGGATGATGAAGCCGATCGTCCGCATCATCGCAGCTGCCTCCGCAGGCGAAGCACGCTGACGGCCGATGTCACCAGGGCAAAGATGACGAGCGCCAGGACCTGTTCCTTGAATGCCCAGAACCCCACGCCTTTCAGCATGACCGCCCGCAGCGCCGCCAGGTAGTAACGCCCCGGCAGGAGGTAGCTCACCGCCTGGATGATCACGGGCATGTTGCGGAAGGGAAACACGAATCCCGAAAGGACGAACACGGGAAGGAGCGTGAGCAGGGAAGAAAGAAGAAAGGCCACCTGCTGGCTGTCGGAGAGCGTGGAGAGCATGACCCCAAAGCCGAGGCAGCCGAAGAGAAAAATCACTGTCACCACCCCCAGGTCCAGCCAGCTTCCCTTCACCGTCACGCCAAAGAGAAGACGGCTGGTGGCAAGGATGGTGGCCGCGGCGACCAGCCCGATGAGGAAATAAGGGACCGTCTTTCCGACGATCAGCTCCAGCGGGTGCACGGGCGAGACACTGATCTGCTCCATTGTCCCCCGCTCCTTCTCCCGCACGATGGAGAGGGCGGTGGAGATCACGGCCGACATCATCAGGATCAGCACGATGAGCCCCGGGACGAGAAAGTTGGCGCTGCGCAGCTCCGGGTTGAAGAGAACCCGGGGCCGGAAGTCTATGGTGGTCTTCATTCCCGCCTCGCCTGCACGTTCCAGGGAGCGCACGAAAGCCCGCTGGGAATAGTCCGCGGCAACCGCCTGGACGTAGCCGATAGCGGTTGCCGCGGTATTCGCGTTTGACCCGTCGGCGATCGCCTGAACCTCGACCTGTCGGCCGTTCGCGGCATCCCGGCCGAATTCCACGGGAACGACCAGCGCCACCAGGACCTCCCCCCCGTCCAGGAGTCCGTCGATCTGTGATTCGCTGTCGAGGGAACGTTTCACGTCGAAATACTCGGAGTGCCGGAAGGATTCGAGGAAATCCCGGCTCGCCTCGGTCTTGTCGTGGTCCAGCACGGCAAGGGGGATGTGCGTGACGTCCAGGCTGATCGCGAAGCCGAACAGGAGGAGCAGGAACAGCGGCACGACGAGGAGCATTCCGAGGGTCGCGGGGTCGCGGGAAACCTGGCGCAACTCCTTGACCATGATGGTCGCAATGCGCATCCCGCTCATTTCCGCGCCTCTTCGCTGGTGTCGATCAGCCGGATGAAAACGTCTTCCAGGGAAGGCACGATCCGGGCGTGGCCGCTCACCGGCAGCCCCGCTTTTTCCAGCGCCGCGATGGCAATTGCGATCTGTTCCTCCTGATCGAGACTCACGTGCAGGCGGGTGCCGAAAATCGCGGTTTCCCGCACCACGGGCTCGCCGCGCAGCGCTTCCATGGCGGCCACCGGGTCGGGACACTCCACCTCGAAGACGGTGCCGGTGAGCACCTCGCGCTTCAGCGCGCCCGGGCTCCCCTGCGCCACGATCCTGCCCGCGTGCATGAGGACCAGCTCGTTGCAGTACTCGGCCTCGTCGAGGTAATGCGTGGTGACCAGCACCGTCGTTCCGGCCTGCGCCAGCCCGTTGATGATGTCCCAGAAGAGCTGACGCGATATGGGGTCGGTGCCGCCGGTGGGCTCGTCGAGGAAGACGATGCTGGGGCGATGCAGCATGGCGCACCCCAGGGCCAGGCGCTGCTTCCAGCCGCCGGAAAGCTCTCGGGTGAGGTTCTTCTCCCGGCCCTCGAGGCCTGCCAGCCGGACCGTCTCTCGCTTGCGTTCAGCAAGCTCATGGTTGGACAGCCCGTACACGCCGCCGAAGAACGTGATGTTTTCGTCCACGGTCAGGTCGTCGTAGAGGGAAAAGCGCTGTGACATGTAGCCGATGCGCCGTTTCACCGCTTCGGCATTGCGGTTGATGTCGATGCCCCCGACCTCCGCCGTGCCGGAACTGGAGGCAAGAAGCCCGCAGAGCATGCGGATCGTGGTCGACTTCCCCGCGCCGTTTGCCCCCAGGAGTCCGAAGATGCTTCCGGCGGCGACTTCGAAGGTCACCGCGTCCACCGCGGTGAACGAGCCGAAGCGCTTGCTGAGCTGCATCGTTCGTATCGCCGGCAGGCTGACGGGGGTTTCGCTCATTCGCCCACCGCCCTGTCCAGCGCCGCCCTTGCCACGAGGCAGTCGAACAAGGCACCGTCCTCGCGCAGGCGGGCGCGGACGACGAGCGTTTGCGCGTCCAGGCTCTCCGATGACAGGGCGACGCCCTGCCGGTAGCGTTCCTGCGTGACCCTGTCGTTCTCCACCGCCTGCGCGGTCTCCTGGCGCAGGGAGGCGAGCCGGCCCACGGCCTCCTGGAGCGTCAGGTACGCGCGGATCACGTCCTCGGCGACGAGGTCGGCCATTTTTCGAGAGCTTTCTTGGGCCTGGGTGAGCTTGCTGCTCGCCTGCTGCTCCTGCGCCATGACCTGCGGGTAACGGCCGAGGTCGATCGAGGCGAGAATGCCCAGGGACCAGGTCGGAGTGAACTGGTCGACCTGGGGGAAGACCCTCTGGTTGGGGTTTGCCACCGTGTAGTCGCCGGTGAGGAACACGTTCGGGAAGAGCCCGGAGTGCGCCACTTCCACGGAAGCTTCCTGCGCGATCACCCGGGAGCGGGCGCTCTGGATCTCGGGCCGCTTCGCCAGGGCGCGGGCCACCAGGTCGCCCACGCTCTCCGCCGGAAGCGCGACGGAAATCGAGGCAGTATCCTCCGCGACGTCCAGGGCGGTGTCCCAGGGCAGGCCGATGAGGAGAGCCAGGTGGACACGTGCCACATCGCGCATGCTTTCGAGGCTGGAAAGATCGATATTCGAATCTTCCAGCCGCATCTGCGCCTGGAGCACGTCGTTGTTCGTCGCCGATCCCTGCTGCAGGAGATTTCGGGCGTCCTGAAGGTGCATCTGGGCCTGCGCCACGCTCTGGTCGATGGCCTGCCGCTGCGTCTTCGCCCGCGCGAGGTTCCAGTATGCCTGCGTAATGGTGTAGCGCAGGTCCAGCCTGCTCTTGCCGAAGTCGCTCCTGCTGGAGTCCCGCAGCGCCTCTGCCTGGCGGATCGAGGCGGCGATGCGCTTTCCCGTGAAAAGCGGCTGCTGGATGGCAAGGCGGACGGACGTGCTGTTGTCGAGGGCAGCCGGAAAGGTGATTGTCGCCGGCACGGGGGGGCCGCCCAGGGAAACATCTGTTGTCATGCTCCCCGGCGCGACTTCTGACAGCCGCGAATACCCGCCCTGGAGAGACACGGATGGGACGTACTGCCCCTGCATCTCGCGAAGCCGCGCATCGGCGACGTTGGTTTCCAGCTCGTCCGAGTGAAGCCCGGCATCATAGGCAAAGCCGAGGCGGATGCACTCCTCCAGGTCCACCACCCGCGTGCCATCCGCTGCCGCGATGGTCGCGGGGCTGGCGCAAAGGGCAAGGGCCAGGACCGCCAGGATGCTAGCTCGCATGAGGCTCCTCGCTTTCGCTCCTGATGAGGGAGATGAAGGCATTCTCGAGGCTCGACCGGATGACCCGCAGGGAATCAATCGCGATGCCCGCCCCGGCAAGAGCCTGCTGCACGACCTGCATTCCGGCATCCGCGTCGCGGGCGACCACGTTCAACCTGTCGCCGAAAAGCTGCACCTCGTCGAGCGCGCCGGTCTGCCGCAGCACCGCGCTCGCCCGGCGGATGTCCGCGCAGACGATCTCCAGCACCGCCCCGCGCATCTCCGCCTTGATGCGCGCCGGACGCTCGGCTGCCAGGAGACGGCCCGCGCTCATGAGGCCGACACGGCTCGCTCTCTCCGCCTCGTCCAGGTAGGGAGTGGACATCACGATCGTGATGCCTTCACGCATCAGCTGGGAGAGGATGATCCAGAACTCCCGGCGGGAAACCGGGTCCACACCGGTGGTGGGCTCGTCCAGGAAGATGATGCGGGGCCGGTGGACGAGGGTACAGGCGAGGGCAAGCTTCTTTTTCATGCCTCCGGACAGCTGCTCGGCCAGCCTGCCGCGGAAGGCGAGGAGCCGGGTGAAGGACAGGAGCTCTTCCCGGCGATCCTGGAACTCCCGGACTCCATGGATCCTGGCGAAGAACTCGACGTTCTCGTCCACCGTGAGGTCGCCATAGAGGGTGAACCGCTGGGAGAGGTACCCGATCTGCTCCTTGAGCCATGGAAGGTTCTTCTCGAGGTCGCGCCCGAAGATCCTTGCCCCACCGGCGCGGGGTTTCAGGAGCCCACACAGGAGTCGGATGGTCGTCGTCTTTCCGGCCCCATCGGGTCCGACGAGTGCGAACATCTCGTTCGCCTCGATGCGCAGGTCAAGGCCTCTCAGCGACTGCACGCTGCCGTAGCTGTGGAACAGGCCTGAAATCTCGATGGCGGGGACCGGTGCTGATCCCACGACCTGGTCCGTCACGACTTCTGTCCCCCGATGCGGTCCAGCGCCGCGTCCGCGGGCATTCCCGGCTTGAACACTCCGTCGGGATTGGGGATCTCCACTTTCACGGCATACACCAGCTTCACGCGCTCGTCCTTCGTCTGGATGTCGCGCGGCGTGAACTCCGCCACGGGTGAGATGTAGGTGACCGCGCCGGTGAAGACCGCGCCGGGCCGGGAGTCGATGGAGATCCGCGCCTTCTGTCCGAGCCGGATGTTCCCCAGGTCTGCCTCCGGCACATAGATCGTCAGCTTCACCGGGTCAAGGTCCGTGATCACGAACAGCCCCGATCCGGGAGCGGCAAGCTCTCCTTCTTCCACCAGTTTCTCCGTCACGATTCCATCGGTGGGGGAAAGGACGGTGCAGTCACGGATGGTCTTTTCCAGCAGCCGCACCGCGTACACCTCCTGGTCCAGTCTGGCCAGGGCAGCTTTCACCTCTTCGGGCCGCGCGTAGTTCTGCAGCTTCTTCAACGCCTGCTCCGCGGCGTTGGCCTGAGCCCTGGCGGTTGTGAAACGCGTTTCCGCGTCATCGCGCTGCTTCTTCGTCGCGGCAGCGACCTTGAAGAGGCTGTCCATGCGCTGGAAGTCCTCCTGCGCATTGCTGAGGTTCTCGTTGGCCTCGTTGAGCGCCTCCTGGGCCTGGGCGAGGTCTTCTCCCCGGGCGCCGTTGGTCAGCAGGTCCAGCTGCGCCCGGGCGAGATCCGCGCCGCTTCTCTCCTCGCCGAGCTGGATGTCGAGGTTCGCATGGTCGATGACGGCAAGAGTGTCTCCCTTTTTCACGTGCGAACCCTCGTCCGCATCGAGGTGGAGGATTTCTCCCGAGGACTTGGAGGAGACCTGTACGCTCGTCGCTTCGATTGTCCCCGAGGCCTCGATGGCGTCGTGTGCCCTGGCGCAGCCGGCCAGCGCAATGCATACGCACCCGACGACGAAGAACTGCTTCATGGTCTGCCCTCCCGGGAGAAGAACTGGCGGCGCGCCTTCTCGGTCAAGACGCCGCCGAAAAGAATGCGAATGAAGGTGTCGAACAGCTCCGCCGGTGGGAAAGGCAGCCTGACGAACTGCGCGGGGGTCATGACCGAGCTGAGAATGCTGGTGAAGAGCACGGGCACCAGCCGGCCGTCGATGTCATCCCGGATATGCCCTTCGCGAATTCCTTCCTTCAAAAGACGGGTGATGATTTCGAAAACGTGCTCTCTGCGGAACTTGTCGATCCGTTCCCAGATCTCCGGCTCGTGGTAGGAGACGTCACGGACGAAGCTCTCGCCCAGCTCCGAAATCTGGCGCGACACGATGTCGAAGATTCCCTGCAGCCGCGCCAGGAAAGAAAGGGCGGAGTCGGCGGCGATCCTGTCCACGCTCGTCGCGACTTCCCGGATCCTCGTCTCGATCGCTTCCTCGGTCAGCGCTGCCTTGTTCGGGAAGAACTTGTACAGCGTCTTCTTGCTGATGCCCTGGAGAGAGGCGATCTGGTCCATGGAAAGCGCGCTGACGCCCCGCGCCATGAAAATCGCCCTCGACCGATCGAGGATCTGCTTGCGCTTCTCTGCTTCCGACACCCTTTGTCCCATACCCTTCCTCGTTGGAAACAAAAAACGTTTATTTAGTTTCCAAAAGATATCGCTGCACGGGAGCTTCGTCAAGTTCCGGGCGTCGGGAGTTCTGTTGGCAGGTTTTTCGAAGCCAGCGCCGCGCATATATGAAACGGAGTCAAAAAACGACTACGAATCATATTCGTGCGGCCTGCCTCGGCGAAACCTGTTTTGTTGAGATCCGGCGGTTCGCGTACCGATCAGGCAGACTCGCGCTGCGGCTGGATTTTCCTGGGCCGAAGGGTTCGATCAAGTTGGCGTCCGTGGTAGACTCCGCCGGAGAGGAGGACACGTGACCCTGGAACAGCGCGTGGTGCACGGCCACTGCGGCATCTGTCCTTCCGGCTGCCCGGTCCGCATCACCCTGGAGGGAGATCGCATCACTAAGGTGATTCCGGAGAAGGCCGGCGCGGAAGGACGCTGCTGCAACCGGTGCGGCCGCGCCGCCGAGATCGTGTATTCGCCGGACCGCATTCTCCATCCTCTGAAGCGAAGCGGCGCGCGCGGAGAAAACATGTTCCGCCCCGTCAGCTGGGACGAGGCGCTGGACGCGATTGCAGACGGGCTGCGCGGTGTCGCGGACCTCCATGGCCCCCAGGCCGCCTGCCTGTACACGGGCCGCGGGACCTTCGAACGCTCGCTCTGGGAGATGCTGGCGCCGGCGGGCGTTCGGGAGACCAGCGCCTGGAGCCTTCTCTTTCCCTTCGGCTCCCCGAATACGACCGGTGCGGGCTCCAACTGCTACGTGAGTCATGCCGTCCTTGCCCCGGCCGCTACCTTCGGCGTATGGGGCGCCGACACCTCTGCGGACCTGGAAAACGCGCACCTCGTCGTCGTGTGGGGCACCAACCCCGCGAACGCGTCGCCGCCGCAGACCATGCGGAGGATCGAGGCATCCGTGGCGCGGGGAGCCAGGGTCGTGGTGATCGATCACCGGCGCACCGAGACGGCGCGCCGCACGGGCGCCCGGTGGCTGGCCATCCGGCCCGGCACGGACGGGGCGCTCGCTCTCTCCATGCTCCACGTCCTGATCGAGGAAGGGCTCTACGACAGGGACTTCGCCCGCCGGTGGACCGTCGGTTTCGAGGATCTCCGCGCCTACGCGGCCGGCTTCCGGCCCGGAGACGCCGAGGCCATGACGGGTGTCCCGTCTGCGCAGATCGTGGAAACAGCGCGGGCCATTGCGGGATCCGGCGGAGCGGCGCTTCTCACCCACACGGGACTGGAATACACGACCAGCGGCGTGCAGAACATCCGCGCCGTCCTGACGCTCTGGGCGCTGTCGGGAAACCTCGACACGCCGGGCGGCAACGTGATCGCGATGCCCGGCGACGGGCTCAGGGTTAACGATCGCCGGCGCATCGATCCCCCGCCGCATCCGAACCCCGTCGGGAAAGATACCTATCCCCTCTACCATCATCTCCGGAAGGAAGCTCATGCCATGGAGCTTCCCCGTGCCATCCTCCAGGGAGATCCCTACCCGGTCCGCGCCATGCTGGTGTTCGGCGCATCGATCATCACGGGCTATCCGGATCCTTCGCTGTGGCGCAGGGCCTTTTCCGCCCTGGATTTCCTCGTCGTCGTGGATCGCTTCCCGACCGAAGACTCGCGGTACGCCGACGTCATCCTTCCCGCGGCCACCTTGTTCGAGGAGGATTCCTACATCGTGTCAGGCAGCCGTGTGCATCTGCGGCGCGGGGTGATCGAGCCCGTCGGGGAATCGAGAAGCGACCTGCAGATCGTGGCGGCCATCGCGGAGAGGCTCGGGTATGGTCACCTCTACCCGCGGTCCTCGGCGGAGATGCTCCAGTGGGCATTCGAGGGCACGGGAATCGACGTGCGCGACCTGCAGCTCCACCCGGAGGGAGTAGAGCTTCCGCGCGTGCCAATGCAGTACCGCAAGTGGGAGTCCGGGCTGCTCCGCCGCGACAGGAAACCGGGCTTCGAAACGCCGTCGGGGAAATTCGAGATCGCCTCCAGCCTGCTGGGCCAGTTCGGCTACGAGGCCCTTCCCGTCTACCATCCGCCGCGCGAAGGCCCGTCCTCTTCCCCGGGGCTCGTCGAAAAGTTTCCCCTCGTCTTCAACTCGGGGGCGCGGAACAAGGTCTTTTTCAATTCGCAGCATCGCAACATTCCGGGGCTCGCCCGGCAGCGGCCGCACCCGCTCGTGTGGATCAGCCCTTCCGACGCTCACCGCCGCGGTATTGCCAGCGGCGATCCCGTCGAGGTGGTGACACTGCGGGGACGCGTGCCCTATGAGGCGTTCGTGACAGGGGACATCGCGCCGGGGATCGTGGAGGCGGACGCGTCAGGGGGAGGCCCCCTGGGCGCTGCCGCCTGGAGGGCGTGCAACGTGAACGATCTCACCGACCCCGAGAACAGGGATCCCATCTCGGGCTTTCCGGTCTACAAGGCGCTGCTCTGCGACGTGCGGAGGAATGTCAGCTGAGCCCCAGGATGCGTTCCACCTCCCGGGACGTTGCCGGGGGAAGGGGCGAACCGGCGTTTCCCGCCATGAGATCCAGCGTCTTTTCGCGCAACCGGGCGCGGAGATTCTTCTCACCCGACGACCTCCAGGCATCGTAGCGCTGCCGATCGAACAGGACCGGCTGCCAGAACTCCCGGTAGTGGCGCAGCGTGTGATCCTCGCCGAGGTAGTTCCCCCCGGGCCCGACGCCGTTCACCACGTCGAGGGCCAGCGCGTCGGCCGTCAGGGAGAAACCGGCGGCAAAGTGCCGCAGCATGCCGATCATGTCGGCCGTGAAGACCATCATCTCGGGCGACGTGATGAGCCCCGCCTCCAGGTATCCGACGTCGTGGACGAGGTTCATTCCGCACAGGAGGGCGTTCTGCACGGAGAGCGCCGCGTCGACCGCGGCCTGTTCGTCGAAGGGGATCGCATCCGAATGCCCGGCGTAGCCCCAGGTGGGCAGGCCGTAGTATCTGCCCATCGCGGCGACGGCCAGCCGGGCGAGCTGGAACTCGGGGGCGCCGTAGACGCTGATGGAGGTTCTCATGTCCATGTGATGCAGGCCGCTGCCGTAGAGGAAGGGCGCCCCGGCACGCGTCCGCTGGTGAATGACCAGGCCGCTGAGCACCTCGGCGTTTCCCAGCGCAAGCCCGGCGGCGAGGGTGGCGGGCGCGGTGCTTCCCATCATGGGCGCCGGGGAGTACACGACCGGAAGCGCCTCCGAGGCCATGTAGAGGAGCTTCTCCGTGGCCGTGCGGCTGTGCTGCAGCGGCGTGGTGGGCTCCGCGTACACGAGGATCGTGGGGTTGAGCCGCAGGCGGTCCATGCCTCCTGCCACCACCGCGGCTGCCTCGGCAATCGCCCGGCAGTCAGCGCCGTCGTTGCAGACGACGACCACGGGCTTCAGGGAATTCTCGACGAGAGTGGCGTACTGTCTCCGGTAGGTGTTGCCGCTGAAATCCCGCGGAATCCCCATCGACATCAGGAAGCCGATCTCGGGGAGCGCATCGGCGAGGCGGGCGCATGCTTCGAGGTCGGCGAGGGTGAAGGGCCGACGTTCCCCCGTGCGGGGATCGAGGTAGTACGGGCAGTCAGACCCCGGCCCGAAGGTCGTGACTCCCGGCGCCAGCGGGACCCGCGCGATGTCGGTCCCCCGGCTGCACAGGGCGATCACGGGCGGCGCGCTGCGGAGCGCCTGCTCCACGAGGGACGGCGGAATCCGCGCGAGGTTGCCGTCTTCCACGGGACAGCCGGCGTCCTGGAGGAGCCGCAGGGCCTCCTCGTGATGCACGCGAACGCCTGTTCGCCGCAGTATCTCGAGCGATGCGTGATGGATCGTCTCGCACTGGCCGGTGTCCATGAGGCGCAGGGAAGGTGCCGCATGTAATGTGTCGCCGTTCATGGCACATCATTATTCTCACGCGGTATCACCTGTCAAGAAAAGGGAAGCGCCGGCCATTCGACGGGAGAATTGAAGGATTCCCGCGGACGGAGTACCGTGGAGCACCCGATGCCGAAAGGGAGCACCCGATTGTCCACGCACACCCGCAAGATCACGATCGTCGGAAGCGGTGTCATTGGAACCACCGTTGCCTATTCCCTGCTCCTCCGCCAGCCGAATCTCGAGCTCGTCCTCAACAACCGGCACGAGGGAAAGGCCAGGGCCCGCGCATTCGATATTTCGCATTGCACGCCGTCTCTCGAGGGAAATACGATCCGGGCGGGAAGCATGGACGATACCGCCGCCTCGGATATCGTCGTCGTGACCGCGGGTGTCCTTCCCCGGGAAGACGGCACCCGATCGGACGTTCTGCGGGACAATGTCGAGGTGTATCGCCGGATCATCCCTCCCCTCGCGGCAAGAAACCCGCACGCGGTTTTCATTGTCGTCACCAATCCCACGGATTCGATGGCATACGCCGCCCACCGGCTCGCGGGTCTGCCGGCCTCGCGGATCATCGGCACCGGTACGCTGCTGGATGGACTGCGGCTTCGGAAGCTCATCGCGGAGGCCTGCGATCTCGACCCCTCGAAGATCGAGGCGGATGTCGTCGGAGAGCACGGAGACGGAATGGTCGCCTTGTGGAGCCGGGCCAGCTGCGCGGGCATTCCGCTCGACGCGTACCTTCGCGGTGCCGGGATCGATTTCGACGCCGCGGCCCGGCAGAGGATCATGGAAAGGACCCGCCGCGCAGGGTGGGACATTCGGCTGGCCGGCGAACACAGCTGCTACGGGATTTCATTCTCGGTCGTGCGGATAATCGAAAGCATCCTCGGAGCCTCTGCGGCACCGCTCACCGTCTCTTCACTCATCTCCGGGGAGCTCGGCATTCATGATGTCTACCTCAGCCTGCCCGTCACCCTCGACCGGGCTGGATGTCGCTCGATCTCAGTGCCGCGTCTGACCGATGAAGAGACGGGCGCCCTCCGTGCGGCAGCCGCGGCCATGCGATCCCAGCTGGACGCGGTGGATCTTCAAGTCTCCGCCTCATCGTAGGGCAACGTGTTCGGCGCGCGGAAGGCCGCGGTTTTCAGGCGATCTGTTTTCCACCGGTGGGGCCGGCGGATTGATCGTAGATGGACTCGACCTGGACCTTCACCACGTACCGGGGCGCGGGAAGCTGGGGCATGAGCTTTTTCATGTTTTCCACTGTCTGGTCATAGAGCGGTCCGTCGGCGATCAATTCCG
>JBKQPS010000222.1:0-8258 GCA_052144915.1 Spirochaetia bacterium
CGCCCCGGTGACGCGCATCTTCGCGGATCACGGCGAGCGCGCGTTCCGGGCGGAGGAAGCCGAGGTGCTGGCCGCCCTGGGAAAACGGAGGCGTCTGGTGGTCGCCACCGGGGGCGGCGCGCCTGCCCAGCATCGAAACCGCGCCTTCTTCACCGGCGCCGTCGGTGTTTTCCACCTGCGCGTCTCCCTGCAGACGGCCCGGGAGAGGACGAAGGGAAACACGGGGCGGCCGCTTCTCTCCCTGCCCGAGAGCGCGCTGCGCGGCCTCTACGAGACGAGGCAGCCCCTGTACGAGCGGATGGGAACGGGCGTGGAAACTGACGGGAGAGAGCCGGCGCAGGTGGCCGAAGAAATCCTGCGGCTGATCGGGTTTCAGGACTCCCAGCCGGAGGACGAGGACTGGGGATAGCGCGCAAGCAGGGCGCCGAGGTTCACCCTTGACTCGTACAGCACCTTTCCCAGGATGATCCCGATGACGAGTGAATCCCGTTTTCGCGCGACCTCGTCCACGTCCTCTTCCGATCCGATGCCGCCGGAGAGCATCGTGGGCAGCCCCGCCGCGCGCGCCGCGCCGTTCGTACGCTCGATGTCGGGCCCCGAGAGCGTGCCGTCACGGCTGATGTTGGTGTAGACCAGCCACTTCACCCCGAGCGCGCCCAGCCCCGCGGCGACATCCGTGTCCGCGCGCGCGGCGTCTTCGGTCCACCCGCTGATCCGCACGCGGCCTTCCCGGGCGTCGATTCCCGCGGCAAACCGCTGTCCCAGGATGTCCGTCCACCGGCGAACCTCGGCGGGCGATCTCACGACCATCGTGCCCAGCACGAGCCTGTCGACGCCGAGGGAAAGCAGCGCACGGGCCTGTTCGGCGCTCCGCACGCCGCCGCCGACCTGCAGCCGGCAGGAAAGCGCGCCGCGGATGCGCGCGATCACGCGGAGGTTGTCCTCACCCTTTCCTTCCGCGGCGTCGAGGTCCACGACGTGGACCCAGCGCGCGCCGTCACCTTCGAATCCGCGTGCGGTCTCCACGGGGTCGGCAGAGTAGGATGTTGCATCGGTGAAGCTGCCCTGCAGGAGCCGCACGCAGCGGCCTCCCCGCAGATCGATCGCGGGCACGAGGAGCACGGGAAGGGTCAGCCGGCGGATCCGCGCGACTGCCGTCCGCTCAGCGGCTCTTCGAACCGCTCGAGCCCGGCGTGGAACGCCGCGCGCAGGCGCTCTTCGATCTCCGCCGCGCTGGGCGCGTCCATCAGCGAATCGCGGGCGTCCTTGTCGCGGATGCAGCGCACAAGCGTGGAAAGCGCCTGGAGGTAGTCCAGGGAAAGGCTGGGCGGTGAGGCGATGACGAACAGCAGGTGGACGGGAGCGCCGTCCGGCGCGTCGAATGGAATGCCGGCCCGCGAGACTCCCAGGGCGATGAGGACCCGGGGGACGCCCTCCACGCGGCCGTGCGCAACGGCAACCCCGTGCCCGAACCCCGTGGTCTGCTGGCGCTCGCGGGAAATCACCGCCTCCTCGAACGCCGGGCGCACCGTGAGTGAACGGAAAACACGCGCGCGTTGGATCAACTCTCTGAGGGCTTCGAACTTGTCCGTGCTGCGCAGGTCAGAAACGACGGAGCCGGTTTCAAAGCAATGGCGCATTCTCATTCCGTTTGTACAAGCGCAAAATATAACGACCGGCCGGGCCGGGTGTCAATATCCCGCGCCCGGCTATTTACAATGTCGGCGACACGAGATATTCTCGTGAGAGTGCGGCCGTGTGCCGCATCAGAGAACTCGAATGGGAGGGGAAGACAGTGGCGAAAGCACCAGCAAAAAAGGCGGCGACCAGGGTCCCTGACAAGCTCTCCAGCGCATCGCTGATCGGTTATCTTGCGGAGAAGAACGGCCTGGTCCGCAAGGACGTGAAGCAGGTCCTTGAAGACTTGTTCGAGATCGTCGGCGCCGGCGTCATGCGCGGGGAACGGGTCGCGTTGGGGAAAATCGGCAAGATGTTCGTCCGGGTGAGGCCGGCACGCGCCGCGCACCAGGGAAGAAACCCGCTCACGGGCCAGGAAATCACCATCCCGGCCAAGCCGGCGACAAAGGTGCCCCGGTTCACCTTCAGCAAGACCTTCAAGGAAGCCGCTCTCAAGGCGAAGACGAAGAAGTAGACAGGATGCGGCATTCGGCGCCGCATCCGCGCCGCGCCGAACGCCGCCGGACTCCGCCGCCCTAGCGGTACAGGGTTTCCACCACCCTTCGGTCCGAATCCGCCAGGTCGTAGCCGCGCAGCTCCCGCGGCGCCACCCACCGCAGTTCCTCGTGCTCGTGCAGCACGGGGCTTCCCAGGAACCCCTCGACCCGGTAGACCAGCAGCTCCAGGCTGATGCCGTCTCCCTCGTAGGAGGCGCGGCAGAGAAGCTCGCCGATGCGGGCGTTCACGTCGAGCTCTTCCCGAAGCTCGCGGGCAAGCGACTGCTCGGGTGTCTCACCCGGTTCGATCTTTCCGCCGGGAAACTCCCACTTGCCTCCCATGTGCTTCCCCGGCTTGCGCCGGGCGATGAGCACCAGACCGTTCTCTTCCAGGATTCCCGCGGTGACTCTCACCGCGATTTCCCCACGCCGGCGCGGGCGCAGTAGCGCGCCGCCGGACAGACGCTGCACCACGGCGAGATCGGCGTGCACACCGCCTGCCCGTAGCGGACCAGCAGCTCGTTGACCCCGATCCAGTATCGCGCGGGGAGCACCTCCATCAGCGACATCTCCGTCTGCTCGGGGGTTCGGGTCTTCACCCAGCCCATGCGGTTGGAGATACGGTGCACGTGGGTGTCCACGCAGATCCCGGGGAGCCCGAACCCGAGATTGCGGACCAGGTTCGCGGTCTTGCGTCCCACGCCCGGCAGCGCCAGCAGATCGTCCATCTCCGCGGGCACTCTGCCGCCGTGACGCTCCAGGAGAATGCGCGCGGCCGCGCGGAGGTTCTTCGCCTTTGTTCGATAGAAACCCGCCGGGTAGATCGACCGGGCGATCCGATCCGCCGGCAGCGCCGCGAGGGAAGAAACCGACGGGGCAAGGGAAAGGAGGGCATCGGATGCCGTGCGGGTGACCTCGTCCTTCGTCCGCAGGGAAATCATGGTCGCGACGAGCACCCGGTAGGGGTCACTGTTTTCCCGCGCAACCGCGGAAACGGAAGGAAGCGCGCGGCCGGGCCGCGAGGAATCCAGCCCGCGCGCCATGGCCCGGAATATTGCGGCCCAGGGGCGCGATGCCCCGTGCCCGTCACGCCGTCTCTCGCGCGGCGGTGTCACTTCGCATTGACTTTCAGCTTTGTGAAGACCAGCTCCTCGACGTCGCCCTTGCTCTTGTCCAGGGAGAAGGAAATCTCGTCGATGAGGAGCTTCAGCGCGCTGTCGTAGAGCTTCCGCTCCAGGATCGGCAGCTCCTTGATCCTGCTGCGGTGGTACAGGGCGCGCACCACGTTCGCGATGTCCAGGATGCTCCCCTTCTTCAGCAGGTCGAGATTCATCTGGTAGCGCAGCTTCCAGTCCGCCGGAATCGGCTCGAACTCCTCGGCGATCAGCCTCAGGGCCTTCTGCGACTCTTTCTTGCCCACGATGGCGCGAATACCCAGCTCGTCCGCCTTCCCCACCGGGACCATGATCGTCATGTCGGAGACTTCCAGGTAAATGATGTAGTACAGCAGCTTTTTCTCGCGGAACGGCTTCTCTTCGATCGCCCGGATGTGACCGACACCCTGGAGAGGATAGACGATCTCCTGGCCAACCTTGTATTTCGTCGGCGCGTGTCGGACGGACTTGCGGGGGGATTTCATGCAAGTCATTGTAACAAGGATTGCCGTGACGGTCAAACCGTAGCCATGGATGGCGAGGGCCGACGAGTACAGGGACGTACGAAAGGAGGCCCGCAGGGCCCGCCACTACGGGGTCTTCACCGCCGCGGCGAAGCGCTCGCCGAACTCTTCGCCCTTTTTCAGGAGATCCGTCGTGGAGCCTCCGCGGAACTCGAGGACTTCCGTGACGTCCCATTTCAGGGGCTCGACGATCTCCTGGAACGCCGCCATCCCGCCCCTGCTCCAGCCGTAGCTGCCGAAGACGGCCGCCTTCTTGTGCACCACGCGCTTCAGCGCTGCCATTTCCAGCACCTGGGAAACCGGGGGAAAGAGAGCGCCCTCGTAGGTGGGGGCGCCGACCATGACGCCGCGATTGGTCCACAAAGCGGGGAGAATGTAGCTGGAATGGGTGCGCGCCCCGTCGAAGATTTTCACGGGAACGCCCGCGCGGGAAATCCCCTGCGCGATCGCATTCATCATCTTCTCCGTGTTCCCGTACATCGAGCCGTACACGAGCGTGACCGCGGCCTCCCCGCCTCCACGGGCGAGCTGCGCCCAGCGGCTGTACAGCTCGATGATCCTCCCGGGGTCTCGCCGCCAGACCAGGCCGTGCGACGGGGCGATCATCTCGATGGGCAGCCCGGCGAGCTTCTGGATGGCCTTCAGCGTCGGCGTGCTGAACTTCGCGAGGATGTTCACGTAATAGCGAAGCGCCTCGCGTTCGTAGAACAACAAGTCGCCAACCTGGTCATCGAACATGGTCCCCGGAAGGGTGCCGTAACCTCCGAATGCGTCGCAGGAAAAGAGTATCCGGTCGGTGACGTCATACGTGACCATGGTCTCGGGCCAGTGGACGAACGGCGTGTGGATGAAGCGCAGCGTCCTCTTCCCGAGGACCAGCTCCTCGCCGTCCGCGACGGTGCGGATGTTTTCCGTGATTCCGTAGTAGGCGTCCAGCATCTCGCGCGCCTTCTCCGTGGCGATCAGGGTGCACTTCCGGGGAATCCTGGACAGGGCGCGAATGGCGCCGGTGTGGTCGGGCTCCATGTGGTTGACGACGATGTAATCGATCGATCCGAGAGGGACGATCGCATCGAGGAGGTCGAAATACTCGTCTGTCTTGACGCCCTTCGCCAGGTCGACGATGACGTTTTTCTCGTCGCGGATGACGTACGAGTTGTACGTCACCCCCGCCTCGGCCACCGGCCAGATGCCCTCGAACAGGTCGGTCGTACGGTCGTTGAGCCCGATCCAGTACAGGTCCGGGCAGAGCTCCACGGACGGCATGCGCTTCTCCGGGCTGGTCTACAGGGGCGGCGGGGCCATCGCGATCCCCGGGGGGGTCGCCCGTGCCTTGAACGAGAGGAACTTGAACGGATGGATGTCCAGCGGGTTGGAGAACCAGCCGCCGATCACGGCAGTGTTGATCAGGTTGATCGCCGGGCTGTGGTCCAGCGGCAGAATCGCGGCCTTGGTGAGCAGGATCTGCTCGGCATCCGCCAGGCGTCGATACCTCTTGCGGGCGTCCGTCATCGAGATGGCCTCGTTCACCGCCGCGTCGTAGTCCTTGTCGGAGAAATGCGCGTCGTTCAGATTGCTGCCGGTGGTCCAGAGCTGGAGGAAGGTCAGGGGGTCCGCGTAGTCGCCGATCCAGGTTGACTCGGCGATCGTGAAGTCCTTCTTGCGGGATTCCGCCAGATACGCGTCCGGGTCGACTTCCTTGATGACGACATTCAGGCCGGCCAGCGCTTTCCACGCGTCCGCCATCTTCTGCACGATTCCCTTCATGCTCTGGCTGTCGCTGCTCACGATCACCGTGAGCGTCGGCAGGCCCTTGCCGTCCGGGTAGCCCGCGTCGGAGAGGAGCTTTTTCGCTTCCTCGATCTGCTGGTCGGCGATGCCCTTCACCGCGGGATAGTTGGGGATGGAGGGGATCACGAGGTCCGAGGGGAAGGAAAACTCGTCCTTGGTCCGCACCTGGTCCCACGGCACGAGCAGCGCCAGGCCGCGGCGCACCCGCCAGTCGCTCCACACCGGCTGGTCGCAGGCGAAGAAGAAGTACGTCGTGCCGAACATGGGATAGATTTCCAGCTTGTCGCTCGGCTGCAGCTTGTCGCCGTTGATGAGGGACCGCGTCACCCACTGGATCTTCCCGGTGATGTAGCCGTCCGTTGCGTCGTTCGCATCATCCATGAACCGGATGCGCAGGCGGTCCAGGGCCACGTGATCCGCGTCCCAGTAATGGGGGTTCTTCTCCAGGGTGATCTCCGTGTCGCTCCTGCTCTTCATGACGAAGGGCCCATTGCCGATGACGGTGGAGCCGGTTGCCCACCCGGTGGAGCGCAGGAGGCTGGGGTGGAGCGGGAGGAAGCTGATGTGCGTGAGGAGCTTGAGGAAGTGGGCCGCCGGTGTTTCCAGCTCCACCCGCAGCTCCTCGTCGTTCACCGCCGTGATCCCCACCGTGGACGGGTCCTTCTGCTCCCCGGTTCGGTAGGCGTGGGCCCCCTTGATCACGTCGAAGAAAAACGAGTACTCGGCGTTGTTCGCCGGGTCGATCATGCGCATCCAGGAGGCGACGAAATCACCGGCGCGCACCTTGTCCCCATTCGAGTAGGCTGCATCGGGGCGTAGGGAGAATGTCCAGACCTTGCCGTCCTCGCTGGATTCCCAGCTCCGGGCGACCCCCGGCACGGGCTCCAGGGTGAGGGGATCAGCCACGACGAGCCCTTCGTAGATGGCGGTGTAGAACTGCGATTCGAAGGAGGTGAAGGTGTGCAGCGGATCCAGGCTCAGGGTCTGCGGTGAGTCGGCCATGACGAACTCGCGTACCTTCGGGCCGGTGGAATCGTCCGCGGCGCCAAGAACGCCCGCGCACACCACGGCAAGGGAAAGTGCGAGAAATGCCGCTCTTTTCAGCATAGAAATCAAGATAGTGTTTTCGGCTAGAAAATTCTATAGGGGATGAAGTCGCGCACGAGGAACTTGACGGTTGCTGTCGTCGTGCACGTCCCGGCGCGCACGATCACGTTCGGATCGGTCCACAGGACGATTTCCCCGGTGATCTCCCGCGGCTTGTTGAGGTAGCGCGTATCCAGGCCCCGACGAATGGCATCGCGGATGGCAGACTCCAGCGCCTTCATCCGCGCCGCATCACCCAGGTGGAGATCCGCGGTTCCCTCTCCGGTGGAGAGGGCGGCCGTGTTGCTCTCCCAGGCGGCGCGCCTGTGCGATTCCTGCTCGTCGAGGGTGTAGACGATGCGGGCCCAGAGCCGGGCCTCGGTGAGCTCCGTCTCCGTGATGCGAAGCCGCGGGCTTCCCCAGGCCACCTGCGCGGAGGGCGTGAGTGTGAAACTTTCCTCGACACGGCGCGCCTTGTCGCCGGGCGTGTAGGAAAAGTCCCAGCCGTAGATCATGCCGGAAACGAGGACCCTTCCCAGCTCCAAAAGCGCCTTTTCCGCGGTCTCTCGAGGGATGGGATACGGCCCCGGTCCGATTCGCACCAGGGGCTCCAGCTCGATCCACGGGCGCAAGAAGAGCCGGTCCGGGGCGTCGGCCCGGCACTGGATGACCGCGCCGATGAGCAATAGGGCGACAATGGACGTGCGCATCCTGATACTCTGAGTATCGGGTGCTATCGTCTCTTCAAAAAGATCGCAATCGGGTTCATGCCATAGCGAACGACGAGATACAGGTAGCCGAAGGCGAGGCCGGCGAGGTGAGTCAGGTGGGCAACGCCCGATTGGAAGTTGGTGAACTGCGAGAAAATTTCGATGCCCGCGTACGCCGCCACGGCAACGGGCGCCCGGATGGGCAGGATCCCGAAAATGAAGATCCGCGCATCGGGGAAAAATGCGGCGAAGGCGAGCAGCAGCGCGAATATCGCCCCCGAGGCGCCCACGACGGGGATCATCCCCTGCCCCGTGGCGGCGTTGATGAAAACGGTCGCGATCCCGGCCCCGATGACGGTCACGAAGTAGTACAGCAGGAACTCGGTGCTTCCCATCCGCTGCTCGAGCTGGATCCCGAAGAGGAAGAGCGCGAGCATGTTGAAGAAGATGTGGCCCCACGTGGCGTGTATGAACATGTAGGTGAGCACCTGCCACCAGGCGCCCGCCTGCAGGACGTAGTCGGGAATGAGATACAGGTACACCAGGCCGCCGCGCCGACTCACGTACCCGAAGAGGAAGACCAGGACGTTCACCACGATGAGGATGATCGTCGCGCTGTAGTAGCGGTAGCGCAGCGGTCGGCGCAGGATGCTGGCCATGTTTCAAAGTACGCCGCTCGCCGGGGGGTCGTCAAGGCGGCGTGGGAGCGCTTTCAGAAAGTTGGTAGGCATCGCGTAGGAAGGTGCCCGTCCGATCCGGCAGGACTCGCGCGCCTTCATGGAAACCGCTCCGTGACAGCCGTTTCACTTGCTTTTAGGA
>JBKQPS010000223.1:0-6077 GCA_052144915.1 Spirochaetia bacterium
CCCTGGGGACGCTGGTGGTCATGGGTGACGTGGAGGCCTTCCGCAAGGGCTGGGAGGACGCGCGCCTGGCCTTCCTGAAGGACCATGCCCTGGAGGTCATGCAGCGGGAGGCCCGGCGCTACGACGCACTGGCGGACGAGTTTGACGCGGAGTATGCGGCGCTGCAGGAGAAGAAGGAGATCCTTGCCAAGTGGCGCGCCGAGGAAAGAAAGGGCATCGAGGCCAGCCAGGACGAAGTGGAGAAGGAAAAGGCCGAGATCCGGGACCTGCTGGCTGACCTTCGGGAGACACAGTACCTGCTGGAGAGGGTGCACTACCGGCTGGCCGCGTTGAAGGACCTGCACGACCAGGGCCTCGGGGACGGGGACATCCGCAAGGGGCTAACGGTCAAGGAGTTCTTCGAACGCTTCGAGAAGGACCGGGCGGCCCTGGAGCTTCGGCTGGCGGACGTGCGCTACGTGACGAAGCTCTTTGCACACCGGAACAAGGGCCTGGATTTTACGGTCGTTTCCGACCTGCGGCGCTTCTACGAACAGAGGCTCGCGCGCCTCAAGCGGCTGCAGCACAGGAAGCCGGTGAAGAAAACCTGACGCCGGTCTAGCCAGTTTATGAGTTGCACTGGCTGGCTCAAATGAGCCTCAACCAAAGCCCGATTGTGCACCGCGTGTTTGTTGGCGAGCCATAGGCCCCCCTATAAGCGCAGAGCACTGAGGGTGTTCTTCTGGCCTCCGAGGTCCCCTGCGCAGTCACCTCCACCATTATGCAAGGCGACGAACAGCTTGTTCGTTTGCGCGTACGCGGAAACTGCCAACAGGACCGCAGGAGCCGTAGCAACTACGATTCGCCTTCTCACTCGTCCATAGCGTGGCTGTCGCCGATTTGAGCACCTTGGTCCAGTGGGGTGAACGATGCCGCGCGCGGCTTCGTACCTATCGCATAACACCAACGACATTCCCGTCACCCCGTCGCACCCGACGGGCACTCGGCTGCGTCACGCCAGTTCGATTGAGCGCGTTGATGAAAGCTTGACGGCTGCAACACTTTGGGACATCTTGTCCAATAGCATGAGTTGATACATGCTTCACTGCGTTGCCGAAATCAAGTACCTGATACTTTGGCTCGATCCCCAGGGGCTTGGCTCGCAAAATGCTTTTCTAAAGCCCCTGCAGCTGAAGTGCCCGGGGCATGCACCGGAAGGAGCGTACTGGTGGGGAACGTCCCGAACCGTGTCCAGTCTCTGCAGAAGAATACCGGCGTACCGCTCGCGCGGCGCTTGCTGGCCAACCGGGAAGCGGGAGTTCTGCTGGCGCTCATCGTTCTCATCCTCGTGATGAGCCTCGCGAGTCCCTACTTCCTGAAGCCGCTCAATATTTTTAACGTCATGCGCGGCATGTCCACCATCGGGATCATGTGCATCGGCGTCACGATGGTCATCATCACGGGGGGGATAGACCTCTCCGTAGGGTCCCTCCTGGCTGTCACGGGGATGTTCACGGCGCGCCTCATGTACTCGGGGATCTACCCCTGGGTCTGTGCTGCCCTGGGCTTTGCCCTGGGTTTCGGCCTGGGCGCGCTGAACGGTTTCGTGATCACGAAGGTCAAAGTGACCGCGTTCATCACGACCCTCGGCATGATGAGCATTGGCCGCGGTCTGACCTACCTGCTTGCCACTGGCGTGCAAGGCACCGTTGCCTCCAACATCCCGATGAGGGATCCGGCCGTGAACTTTATCGGGGATGGTTACTTCGGGCCTGTTCCCGTTCCCGTCGTGGAAATGCTCGTCCTTGTCGTGGTCTTTTCGTGGTTCCTCCGTAACACGGTACTGGGCAGGCAGATCTACGCCGTGGGATCCAATGACGAGGCTGCGCGTCTGTCCGGGGTGAACGTGGACCGTGTCAAGTTCTTCACCTACACGGCCACGGGCGTGCTCTGCGCTTTGGCGGGAATCATGGCCGGGGGGCTTCTTGCAACGGCGGCAACGAACGCCGGGGAGGGCAACGAGCTGGACGTCATCGCGGCGGTCGTGATCGGGGGGGCGAGCCTCTCCGGGGGAGTCGGGACCATCATCGGGGCGATTATCGGTGCCGCGATCATGGCGGTCCTGCGCAATGCTTTTGTGCTCCTCCATCTGCCGGCATTTCTGCAGACGGTTTCCATCGGGGTGGTGATTATCCTCGCTGTGGCCTCGGACAACCTGCGCCGGAGGCCCGGTCAGGCATGAAAGCGGATTATCCGGACGTTGTCCGGTGTGAGAGATACTGCGTGAGAGAGGGAGGATGGTAATGAGCACGAGCAGGAAGGTGATCGTCTTTCTGTGTGTTCTCGCCGTGGCCGGGACGACGGCATGGGCGAGCGGGGCGGGAGAGGCCAAGAAGAAGCTGCCCCCGGCCCCTACGTTCGACAGCACGGCGACCATGCCCGACGAGGGTACAGTCGCGCCGGTGTCGCAGAAGGCGCCCAAGCCGATTAAGATCGCGGTCCTGGGCCTGGAGAACAACCCATTCTGGATCCCCGTGAAGCAGGGAACCATGAAGGCGGCTGAGGAGCTCGCGCCGCTGGGCTGTAAAGTGGACTGGATCAACGCGGGCGCGCAGCACACGACGGACGTTTTCGGCCCCGCAATCGAGGCTGCAATGGCGCAGGGCTACGACGCTATTGCCACCGTTGCGGGCGACTCCGGGATCGTGACCTATATCAACAAGGCCGTTGATGCAGGGATACCCGTCGCGACGTTCAACTCGGAGACCGCGTCAGTGAACAAGCGGCTGTTCTTCGTAGGCGCGGATCTGTACCAGCAGGGCATCACCGCGGGCAAGCGGATGGCGGAGGTCCTGAACGGAAAGGGCAAGGTTGCGATCATCACGGGGTTCTTCGCCGTTGAAGCCCACGAGCTGCGCCGGAAGGGCTTCGAGGACGAGCTGGCCACGGACGCGCCGGGCATCACGATTGTGGGCCGGGGGGAGAATAATGACAAGGCGGACACGGCGTACAGTCAGGCGCAAGATTTCATGACGGCGAATCCCGACCTCAGCGCGATCTACGTCACGGCCGGTGGTCCCTTTGGTGCAGCCAAAGCGGTCCAGGATGCGGGCAAGGCGGGCACGGTGAAGGTCGTGTGCTACGATTTCGTCGATGAGACCATGGCCTTCGTCAAGTCGGGAGTCATTACGGGAACCTTGGGTCAGGATCCTTTCGCCCAGGGCCACGACCCTGCCATCCGGCTCTACAACTACCTCGTCGGAGGAGTGGTGCCGCCGGCGGGGAGGCTCCTCACCAAGGCCGACTTCGTGACCAAGGACAACATTTCGCAATTCTACAATCAGTAAGGATCCAAACTCCGGCGGGAGGGAGGGCAATAACCCGCCCCCCTGCGCGGAGATTCAATGAAGGATGGATGCGAGTGAACGGGGCCGAGGTCATGCTTAGGGTGCAGGGGCTGTCCAAGAGTTTCGGCGGCCTTAAGGCACTCGACGGAGTCAGCCTCGACGTGCGCGTCGGAGAGGTTCACGCCGTCGTGGGCGAGAACGGGGCGGGAAAGTCCACCCTGATGAGGATTTTGGGGGGCATCACTCCCCGTGACGCAGGGTGGACTGAGTTCAAAGGGAGCGAGGTTTCATTCGCTTCCCCGCGGGAATCGATCTCCGCAGGAATCGCCATCATTCACCAGGAGCTCTCCGTCCTTCCCACCCTGAACGTCGTGGAGAATCTCTATATGGGCCGCATGCCGGCGCGAAGGGGAAGGGTGCTCTGGAAAGAGCTGGAGGAGCTGAGCCGTGCCGCTCTGGCGGAGGTCGGCCTGGAAGTCGATCCGCACCTGCTCATGAGCAACCTGAGCATTTCTCAGCGCCAGCTCGTCGAGATCGCGAAAGCTCTCTCGATCCACGCTCGTCTCATCATCATGGACGAGCCCAACTCCTCCCTGAGCGAGAATGAGACCGAACGGCTGTTTTCTGTCATCGCCTCCCTGAAGGGTCGCGGTGTGTCCGTGGTGTACGTGTCCCATAAGATCGATGAGGTCCTGCGAATCGCCGACCGCATCACTGTGCTTCGCGACGGCGCGTTGGTGGGAACCGTCGATCAGGCCGATGCCACTGCCACCTCGATCATCCGCATGATGGTCGGACGAGAACTGGACCGCGCGTATGTGCCCCACGGGAAGATCGGGCCGGTCGTTCTGAGCGTGCAGAGGCTGTCGGGAAGCGGGTTCGCAGATGTGTCCTTCGACCTGCGCGCCGGAGAGATCCTCTGCTTTGCTGGACTCGTCGGTTCAGGGCGCAGCGAGACATGGCGGACCATATTTGGAGCGCAGCGGCGGCATGACGGAGAAGTGATATTCGAGGGGCATCCCGTCTCGTTCATTGCTCCCTACCAAGCGATCGCTGCGGGCTTCGCCATGGTTCCGGAAGACAGAAAGAAACTTTCCCTCTTCATGAACATGCCGATCTGGTTCAACGTTGCCCTGGCAGGACTCCCAAAGATGAAGAGGGGCATCGCGATCGACCGCAGACGCATCAGGGACACCGTGCAGTCCTTCGTTGCCAGCATGGCCATCAAGCTCCGGTCTCACGAGGAGCCGGTGCGCAACCTTTCGGGTGGCAATCAGCAGAAGACAGTGCTGGCGCGATGGCTCGCCCTTGCGCCGAAGATCCTCATCCTGGACGAGCCCACCCATGGGATCGACATAGGTGCGAAGTCCGATGTGTACGAGCTGATCCGGCGCCTGGCCAGGTCCGGGATCGCAATCGCCCTCATCTCCTCCGAGCTTCCCGAGGTGATCGCCATGGCCGACAGGGCCGTGGTCATGCATGAAGGCCGTGTCACGGCAATTCTCGAGCGCCCCGAGATAAACGAGCACAGGATCATGGCGTACGCCACAGGCACCGCTGCGAGCCCGTCGTTGAGCTGATTCTCGAGAAGTCACCTCGGATAATCGAGAGGCCACCCGGGCGGTAGCTTGAAATCGGCTCTGTACTCTTCCCAGAGTCGTTCGTTTTGCTCGTTCTCCTCGTCCTCCTCAGGCTTCGCATCTTCTTTCATGAACCTGCCCAAGTCGGCATGCTCCATATCCTTATGCTCTTGCTCCTTTTCTTCCTGCTCATCGGAGTCATAGTCTAGCCAAAGCTCCTCCAGTGAGGCATGAAGGTCGGTCATTCCTTGCTCCAAGTCCGAGAACCGTTGGGCACTGTCCGGATTTGCCACTTTCAATTCAACCAGAAAGGCTATCGCTGCTTTCAGTGTAGCGTAAACATGCCTAAAGACCTCATCCGCATCCTCTTGGCTATACTCTGCCATTCGCTTCCCCCTCCGCGTATGCCCGACGGAACTACGCGGTACCGAAGGGTCACGCGCGGCCTCTGCCACCCGTCCGAGTCGCGTAGACCGTGATCTTTATATTGCACCCCTCAAGCTTGGAAAAGGTTCCACCCGTCACTTCAGAGATCTCCGCCTCGACCGTGGTCCCGCGGTCGATGTCCTCCGCCAGGCTCCACTGTGCCAGATCCTTGTTGATCCAGCCCAGCTGTTCTCCAGTCGACAAGCACACTTTGATCGCATTCTTGTCCAGCATATCCAATGGGTCACGAACTAGTTTCAACTTCTGGCCGGATCTGCATTTTCTCAACAAGAGTTGCGGGCTCGCGCCTTCTTGTTTATTCGTTACTGCTGCAAGTTTCGTGTAAAACTCCCGTAGAACTTTGAGTCGTTCTTTCATTCCACTCTTTCCTCCTTTCGTCGTTCACGTCCTGCCCCTTTCCGTTGGAACCGAATATCAGTCATGGCGCGAAGCTGTACTGTGCCTCGGTCTATGCATCGCGATATCCAAAATCTCCCGAAAGGAGTATTGCTCGGATCTCTTTCAAGTCTCCTTCACGTCGACCTCGAACACTCAGGAAGTTCTCATCAGCTCCCGGGAACCCGGCGAGTACTGATGTCTGAAAGATGCTGTTTGGGTCTACTCGGCATTTGTCGATTGCATCCTTCACGTCCTTTTCCCGTTTCCCGGAGCTGCCGCCATAGCAATTGAATCCATAGGGATAGCCAAGAATCTCTCTGTCAGGCTTGATGGCCGAAACACGCTT
>JBKQPS010000224.1:0-22481 GCA_052144915.1 Spirochaetia bacterium
CAGACTGCGGGGATGAGGCGGGCGGCTGCCCGCGCGGCCGCCCATTCGAGATTCCGCGGGTCGCGGGCGGCAGCCGTAAAGAGCAGCGCGGGCTGGATTTCCATCCCCACGCGCGGGATATCGAGCCGGTCCGAGTCCAGGCAGGTGAGCACGGTCGGGCCCGCGTCCACCCGCGGGCCGCGCGTATGCCACTCGCACGCGCTGACCAGCTCCGCGATCTGGAGGTCATCCAGGCCCGTGCGTCTGCGCATCCTCCATGCAAGCGCCGCGCCGCGGGGTCCATGGTCCGGATCCCACCCGTCGCTCTTTCTGCAGGAATCATGAAAAATCGCGAACATCTCGATTACCGCGATGTCCGCCCCGGTCTCGGGGGCCAGGCGCCTGCCGTTCTCCAGCACCCTGCCCCAGTGGGGGACGCCATGAACGCCTTCCGGATTCAGCAGGTACTGGGCAAGGATCACCTCCACGAGCTTCTTCGTATCGGACGGCTTGATCATTCGCCGCTCTCCGCAGCAGTGTACGGAGCAGCCATGATCCTTCTGTTGAAGCTCACCCTGACACCCCTTCTCATCGCCGCGGCGACGCTGGCGGGGCGTCGATGGGGTCCCGGCGTGAGCGGGTGGTTCATCGGGCTTCCCCTGACGTCGGGACCGGTCTCGCTGATCCTCGCCGTGCAGAACGGTCCCGGGTTCGCGTCGGCTTCCGCGGTGGGCGTTCTGGGCGGCCAGGCGTCGGTCTGCGTCTTCTGCCTGGTGTATGCACTCTGCGCGGCAAGAGCCGGGTGGCTGGCCAGTTCCCTTGTGTCAGTGGCGGGGTTCCTCGGGGCGATCGTTCTCTGGAAGATCGCTTCCCTCCCCTTGTGGCCGACCTTCATCCTGGTCGTCGCGCTCATCGCGGGGGTGGCGGCGCTCATGCCGCGCGGCGGGGAGGAGCGCGCGTCATTCGACCCGCCCGGGTGGGACCTGCCCATGCGGATGGCGATCGCGTGCGGTTTCGTATTCGGTCTCACGTCCGCCGCGGGCGCCCTCGGGCCGCAGCTGAGCGGGCTCATCTCGCCCTTTCCCGTTTTCGGCCTCGTCCTCGCCGCCTTCGCGCATCGCGGCCAGGGCGCGCGCGCCGCCGCGCGACTCCTTCGAGGCCTGGTCATCGGTTCCTTCGGATTCGAGTCGTTCTTTCTCGTGATCGCCCTGCTCGTGACGGTTCTGCCTGTTGCCGTGACATATCTCCTGGCTTCACTGGCAGCCCTCACGGTGAACGGCATCACTCTGCGGAAAGTATTGCAGCGTTGAAAGCGATCACGCGGAGAGCCATCCCCCGTCCACCGGCAGCGTGTGCCCGTTCACAAAGTCAGATGCGGCGGACGCGAGGAACAGCACCGGCCCCATGATGTCTTCGAGCTGTCCCAGCCGCTTCATCGGTATGCGGCCCAGCACCCAGTCCCGGTTGGCCGCGCTGCCCAGGAACTCCTCGGAGATGCTCGTCAAGGTGAAGGCCGGCGCAATGCCGTTCACATTCACGCCTCGCGGGCCCCACTCGATGGCGAGAGACCGGGTGAGCTGGTTCACGGCTCCCTTGCTCGGCGCGTAGGCCGGGTCTTTCGCCCTTCCCTGGAACCCCCGCACGGAAGAGATGTTGATGATCTTGCCTTTGCCCTGGCGGAGCATCGCGCCGCCGAAATGCTTGCAGCAGAGGAATACCGAGCGCAGGTTCACGGCCATGACCTGGTCCCACGTGTCGGTGTCAAACTCCTCGACGGGGTCCAGGTGGACCGTGCCCTGGCTGTTGACGAGGATGTCCACCCTGCCAAGCTCCTCCAGCACCTGTTTCAGCGCCTCCGTGACGTTCTCCTCCACCGTGACGTCGGCGGCAATCGCCTTCCCTTTCCTCCCAAGGGAGCCGACAGCTTCCGCGGTCTCCCTCAAGCCCGCCGGACCGCGCCCAATGACGCACACGTCGGCACCGGCGCCGCCGAGGGCAAGGGCCATCGCCTGGCCCAGTCCCCTCGTTCCCCCGACGACCAGCGCCACCTTCCCCGACAGGTCAAACAGACCACGCACGCCCGGAGCGGCGCGCATGATTCGGTCCATATCCGTCATGTCATTCCTTCACTTCCACGATGTCGACCAGGCCCAACGCAGACGGCACGGATTCTATGCACGTTTCTCGGCACCTGACAATAGCGAGCCGAGGTGCGGCGTGCGCGCTGCTAGAGGAAGAGGCTGATTTCGAGGTCCGCTTTCCACAAAAGGGCCGAAAGACCGCCTTCGGTGTCCGTGGTTCCCCACGCGTCCATGAGCGAACCGTTCAGGCTCCACTTGTCATAGGTGAATGTCAGCACGACCGCCGTCAGGCCGGACAGGTCCTGCAGATTGACCTGAGTCCACCCCGCGGCGGTCAGCTTGTCGTCGATCTTTCCCGACACCCGGACGAATCCGTAGTGCCGGCCCGCGTTGAAGGTGCCGAACTGGTCGAGCAGATCGGGAGCCATCCCCCCGGAGTTCCTGTTGTTCTGGGAGTACTGGATGAGCTGTGCGTAGTCGGCACCGACGAACCCGGCGCCGTCGTAATAGTACTCCGCCATGACGGAGAGCTGTTGGGCATTCGTCCAGGTGGCGCCCACCAGCGCACGCGGCGCCCAGCTCACCGTCTCCGAGGAAGTGGTCAGGGCTTGCGCATCCGCCACCGTCAGCCTGCTCTGCGAGCTCGCCGCCGACACTTCCGCGCGCACGGTGATGCTGTCGCCGATGTTCGTGTCCACCCCGGCGCCGAGCTGGAGAGGCGTGTCAGGGTCGGAGGAGAGAAGACCGAGAAGACGCACGTCCGCCACTCCGATTCGAATATCCACCCGGGTCAGGTTCTGGAAATCGTTCTGCGGGAGGCTCACGTATTGCAGGGCGGTGTCCGCCTGGCTGGACCACTGCAGGCGCGGGGAAAAGAAGTTGGAAATGCTCAGGCCGCCGACGAGAAGTGTCACGTCGGTCCCCACCCATCCCTCTTCCCACGTCCCAACGGCGGCGCCGGTGAGATTCGCGGACAGGGCGGGATGCGATATGACGTTGAGGGGAGTCCGGAAAAAACCCGAGGAGGGGTGGATGACCTTCTTGCCGATGTCCCAGATGAGCGTCCCCGGCACCACTTCCCAGATCAGCTTCAGCTCGAGAATCCTGCTCTGGATGTCGATCTTTCCAGGCGGCGTGGCCAGCGGAGTGCCCGAGGGCAGGGAATCAGCCATCCCCCACGCCGTTCCTGACAGAGAAAGCCCGTCAGCGAGAGCCTGGTTGTGCGAAAGGGCCGCCTGGCCGGTGATCTCGGTGAAATCGGTCTGCACCCACGGCGACATCGGCACCTGTTGCACCAGCGCGGCGGTCGGAAGCATGTCCAGCAGGAGCTGGCCGTCCCAGGCCCACACCGCGCCCTGCAGTGTCAGCAGACCGAAGAGCGCCGTGGCGAACCGTTTCTTCATTTGGGCTGCTCCGGTGTCCAGGACTGCAGGTAGTCGCGGCGAAACACCGTGTCCGCCACCGGCTTGCGCCCGAGCTTCAGGTAGGTCATGACAGTGTGCTTCTGCGGGTTTTCCCCGTCATGGATGTCCACGGTGAAGGGAATGACCCTGTCCAGGGCATTTCGATAGTCGGAGTACGTCGCCTGCTTGAGCAGACGGTCCCCCGTCGAGAACTCCGCATACACGGGGCGCAGGCTGTCCTTCTCCACCCAGAGCTGAACCTTCCTGTACGTCGCATCCTTCCGGCTCTCCTTGACGGAAAGCGAAAACAGGTAGCAGGCCGTGCCATTGCGCTGGGTGTCCTCGAGCGACACCGCGTCGTAGTCCTGCGCGAAGCCGGTTCGCACCACGTCCCCGTTGGATGCCTCTCCCATCAGGATCTGCAGCGGCGAGAGCCGGATGGGGTTCGTCGTCCGGGGAAAGAGGAGGTAGACGATGTTCCCGTCCATCAGCATCCTGCGTCCGCGCACGGACGCGGGTTCGGCGAACGCGATGAGGCTCTTGTTCTCCCCGCCCAGCCCCTTCACGAAGCCCCACAGTATGTTCGAGTCGAGCTGCTTTTCGCCGTCGAAGGACGTCATCTGGAGAACGAAGCTCAGGTCGGCGACATACCTCGCGGCGTCGATGCGGGCGAGGAGCTCCTGCGGCGATTCCGCGTATGCGGAGGCCCCGAACCACAAAGTCAGTGCTGCCAGGATCATTCGTTTCATTTTCTTCTCCTATCGCGCTCGCAGAAGCTCCGCGATTCCTTTCCGGGACGAGAGCATCCCGGGGAAAAATGCCCCCGCGGTGGACGCGGCGAGGACCCAGATGCCGTTTGCAAAAAACGTCTTCGCCCCGGGGGTGAAGAATATCCGCAGGGCGCTGGACATGCCGGGCTGCGGCGGCATGGAGATACCCCCGAAGGCGTTGATGAGTCCGGAGAGGCCTCCTCCGGCAATGCAGCCGACGACCGCGCCCGCGATGCCGAGGAACAGCCCTTCGAAGAGAAACATGAGAAGGATCCCGGTCCGCCGGGTCCCGAAGGCCCGCAGACTCCCGATCTCGCGCAGCCGCTCCAGGACTGCCAGGGACAGTGTCCCGGAAATCGAGAACAGGGCCACGATGAGGACAATGAACCGTGCCACGGCCAGGACGAGCTGGTAACTCGTATTGGCCTGCTGGTAGTACGGTGAAAGCTGGTCCCAGGTCCGGACCGTAAAACCGTGGAGAGGGGAGGTTGCAGGCGCCGCCCGGAGAGCCGCGGCCACGGCCGCCGTATCCGCCGTCGAGTTCAGGAACACGATGAGCAGGGGCACCGCGTCTGTGGAAAGAAGGTCCTGCGCATCGGCGAGATCCATGGAGGCGGACGCGTTGTCCGCGGCGGCGATCAGGGTCGTCGTCATGCCCGCCACCGTATAGCTCTGCGTGTTCACGCCGCCTCCCTTGCTGAGCGCGAAGAGGGATACGGCCTCTCCCGGCCCGGTGCCGAGCTTTCGCGCGACTCCCCGTCCGACAAGGATCCGTCCCTGCTCGCCCGCGGCGAGGTCCTTGCCGTCGACAACGCTCCGGCGGCTGAAGTTGGCGCTCGCTTCCCCGGTCGGGAGTGCCGTGACCCTGACCATGACGGTCTTGCCGTGCGCGCTGGCGATCGCCGCGAACGAGAGTGCCGGCACGATGTCCCTGACCTGGGGCATCGCGCGCAGCTCTTTCTCCAGGACTCCCGGCGCGTCGAGCATGAACGGAAAGGGGTCGGAGTCTCCCTCGTCGAGGAAGGCGGCCGACCGCATGAGCTGGATGTGGCCGGTCTCCGAGTGGATCACGGTCTCTCTCAGCCCGTTCATGGAATAGGTGATGTACCCGTCCAGGAGGGTCAGCCCCACGAGGCCCACGGTGATCGCCAGGAGCGTGGAGACTGTCCGCCGCCCGCCGCGCAGGAGATTCCTTGCGGCCATGAGGATCGTTTTCAAAAGATGGTTCACGCTTTTCCTCCTAGACCTGGCGCAGGCATTCCGACGGGGTCATCCGCACCGCGCGAAGCCCCGGCAGGAGCGATGCAAGCGCTCCGACGACGGCGGCCGGGACGAGGTTCAACCAGACGGATTGCCCGCTCACGAGTATTCGCACCACGATGCGCCGCCCGTCCGTGATGAAAGGAAGCCCTCCCGCCTGGTTGATGAGAGAGGAGACGCCGAACCCGAGAGCCACGCCCAGCGCGGACCCGACGATTCCCAGGAAGCACCCTTCCAGCACCACCAGGAGCAGGACGCCGCTCTTCCGGGTCCCCATGGCCCGCAGCGTCCCCCATTCCCGCATGCGCTCCCGGACGATCCTGTTCATGGTGTTGGCGAGGATGAACAGGGTGACCAGAAGGATGATCCCGCGGATCACGTTCAGAAAACCGCCGAACATAGTGTTCACCTGGACGAAGTAGGTTGCCAGGTCGTGCCACGTGCGGAACACGACACCCGCGGGAAGCCGTGCGGCCACGGCGCCCGCGTCACCGATGTCTTTCGCCAGGATGTGAATGACGGGCGCGGCGCGCATCCCGGTGAAATCCATGGCGGTGTCGTAGTCGGTAAAGGCGAAGATCTTGTCGCGCCCCGGCGATCCGTAGATTCCGGAAACGGTGAAGTCCCTGCCGCTCAGCCCGCCGTCGGGAAGGACCGCCATCAGCGTGACAACGGAGAGGGGCTTCGCGCCCAGGATCCGGGCCGCGGTTTCACCGAGGACGATGGCGTCTTTCTGGCCGGGGGCGGCAAGGGAACCCGCGATCAGCGTTCCCAGCCCGAACCGATCTTCGGGAGCCGAGGACGGTCCCGACGCCGGGGCGAAGTACATGCGGTCCGCCGGATATGCCTTCACGAGGAGCGTCACCGACTTTTCCCCCAGCCCTGCCACCGCGGTAAAACCGGTCGAAGGAAAGACCGCCCGCACATCCGGCTCCTCCCGCACCCGCGCCATGATGCTTTCCGCGTCCTGGATCTGGAATGCGAATGGATTGAACTCCCCGTCCTCGAAATACGCCGCGGAGGCGGCGATCTGCAGGTGGCCGATCCCGGACCTTATGGTGCTGTCCCGGAAGCCGCGCATGAGGGAGCCGATGTAGCCCTGGAAAACCACGACGCCGCAGAGCCCGATGATGAGGGCGGAGAGAGTGATGAGGGTGCGGCGCTTGTGGCGGAAGAGGTTCCGCCACGCCATTGCGATCGTCTTCATGCCGCGCTCCCGTCCTCCGCGATGCGGCCATCCGTCATGCGCACGATGCGCTTCGCGTAACGGGACACGGCGGGGTCGTGCGTGGAAAAGATCAGCGTGGCCCCCTCGGTCTCGTTCATCTCCACCATGAGCTGCATGATCGAGCTCCCCGTCACGTGGTCCAGGGACGCGGTCGGCTCGTCCGCGATGACCAGGCGGGGGCGGCCGACGAGCGCGCGTGCAATCGACACCCGCTGGCGCTGGCCGCCGGAAAGGTTCTCGGGACTGCGGCCGAGGTACTCCGCCAGCCCGACCCGCTCGAGGAGGGCGTGGACCCGCGCCCTTCTCTCCCGGGAGGAAACCTTCTGAAGAAGTAGCGGGTATTCCACGTTTTCATAGACCGAGAGGACCGGGATCAGGTTGAAGCTCTGGAAGATGAACCCCATGGTCCGGTTGCGAAACTCCGAGAGGCGCGCGTCCCCCAGGGTGTGGGTGTCCGCGCCGTTCACGACGACGCTCCCGGCAGAAGGCGAGTCGATGCACCCGATGAGGTTGAGGAGCGTCGACTTCCCGCTGCCCGACGGGCCCATGAGGCAGACGCGCTCGCCCGTCTCGACGTCGATATCGATGTCGATCAGGGCCGGTATGTCCGTCTTGTCCAGTCGATAACTCTTCCGCACGTTTCTGATGCTGATCAGTGACATGGTTTCTCCTTTCAGATTTCCTGGTCCGCGCGGATTGCGCCGCTTTCGACCGCGCGGATCGTGTCTTCGCACCACTCGACCATCGCCTTCGAAAAGCGCTTGCCGAAATCCAGGGTCGCCAGCCAGAAGGGCTGCCCCGGGGCGCTTTTCTGCGGCTCCTCGTTCTTCAGTGACTCCTCGATGCCCCGGTATGTCTGCAGCTTCGCCGCGTGCGCATCACGCTCGCTTTTGAGCTTCGCGATGACGTCAGTGGCGGGCAGATCCTGGCCGAAGAAGACCTTCAGCATCAGCTCGAATCGCATCGGGTGATTCTCCGCTGGTTTCAGGAGCCACTGCCTCAGCTCTTCCGTCCCCTTTTTTGTAATCCTGTAGATGCTGCTCGGCGGACGGCCGGCAGTCTGGTGAGACTCGCTCGTCACCAGGCCCTCGCCCTCGAGTTTCTTCAGCGTGGGATAGATATGACCGTAATTCTCGCTCCAGAAGTGAGATATGGACATATCACAGAGCTTTTTGATGTCGTATCCCGAAAAGGGAGCGATTCTGAGCACTCCGAGCAGTGCGTAGCGCGTCGTGTTTGCCCTTGGCATCTCTACCTATCCTCCTATCATATGAATCTAAAATATATACTTACAGGATATATATCCCAATATTATATTTTTGTCAAGAACATTTTTCGGTGCCGGATGGGCGAGTGAATCGGACTGAGGAGGCGCGGGAAGGAGCTGCGGCTATGACAAGCGACTATGAGGTGCCGCGAGAAGGGCGGACCCAGGTCCGAAGCCACGCGAGACTGCGATCGAAGGCTTCTTCACGCGATACGATCGGGTGATACCCCAGGTCTCGCATCGCCTTGCGGTGTACGAAGGTGTGATCGACGCAGGTCTGGATCACCGCGAACCTGTTGAAGGTGGAACGCGGTGCGACCAGCTCCGCAGCGCCAGCCAGCCAGTACGCCGCGGGATAGGGAATGGACCATCGCGGCACCGGGAGGTGGAGAGCTTCCAGGAACCGCGCCATGAAATCGAAGAGGTTCTCGGCGGGGAAATGGTCACAGACGAAATAGGCCTGCCCGGCCGCGACGGATCCCGGCCACAGGTGCCGCGCGGCAAGCACGTGCGCGTGCGCCACGTTCTCCGAATAGGCATGGCTGAACCGCGCGGAGCCATCCCCCAGCCGCAGGGAGACACCCTTCGCGGCCATGCCGATGATCGTCCCCAGGTGGTACTTGTCCCGGGGTCCATACATCCCCACCGGCCGCAGCGCGCACGCGGCCAACTCGGGACCAGAAGACCCGAGGACCATTTTTTCCGCGACGATCTTGGTGCGGCTGTAGTCATCGCGGGGCATCCGCGGCGGATAGGGAAGCGATTCGTCTCCGTCCACGATCGGCTTCCTGCCGTCGACCACGACGTCCATGGAGCTCGTGTACACCAGACGCCTCACGCCCCGGCGCCGGCACGCATCGAGGACGTTCGCGTTTCCCAGAACGTTCACCTCGTCGTAGACCGCCCGGGGCGTCCGGACATTCCAGACCGCGGCCGCGGCCTGGAAAACGACGTCCACCCCTCTACAGGCGTGAAGCACGTCCTCGCTGCGGCGGATGTCCCCGATGCACGCCTCCACAACTCCATCCAGGTCGTGGTCGGGCAGCGGCTGCAGGTCCAGGATGCGCACCGCCGCCCCTGCGGCGACGAGCTGGCGAGCGATCTCGTACCCGAGCATGCCCGCGCCGCCGATGACGAGGCAGCAACCCAGGTCCTTCACCTCAGCCCTTCACGCTCACGGCGACGCAGGGGCAGGCCTGCGCGCACATGACTTTTCCCTTTCACGCATAGACTGTCTTGGCATAGACTGTCGAAGTATCACCAGCGTGCACCGTGCCATTTCCCGCGTCAAGAGTTTTTGTTGACAGACGATTCGACATGTGTAGAATCAATTTCATGCCCGGATCGGACTCTGCGAGCGATCAGTTGTTGAGGCTCTTCCGCGCCCTGGCGGACTCCCGCAGGCTGAAGATTGTCGGTCTCCTTGCGCAGCAGCCATACGCGGTGGAGCAGCTTGCCGCCCTGCTGGGCATCGGGGAGTCGACCGTCTCCCATCATCTTGCCCGGCTTTCGGAAGTGGGGCTCGTCAGTGCGCGCGCGGAGGGCCACTACAGCATCTACTCGCTTCACCCGGATGTCCTGGCCTCGATGGCGCAGAGGCTGTTGAAAACGGAACAGCTTCCCGAGCTTGCCTGCGGGGTCGATCGCGCCTCCTTCGACCGCAAGGTGCTGGCGAGCTTTACGGGCCCTGACGGCAGGTTCACCGCGTTCCCGACGCAGGAGAAGAAGTTCCTCGTCCTGCTGCGCCACGTCCTGCGGGAGTTTCGCCCCGGCGTCCGCTACAGCGAGAAAAAGGTCAACGAAGCCCTCTCGCGCTACAGCGAGGACACCGCGAGGCTGCGACGCAGCCTGGTGGAGTTCGGTTTCATGGACCGGGAGGGCGGCGGGCGCGACTATTGGCTGAAGGAGCCCGCCGCCCCGGAGGCTCCGGCCGGAGCCGTGGCGTCGTGAGCTCACCCGCGGGCCGCCTCCGCGCCGGCATCGACGTGGGCTCCACGACAGTGAAGCTCGCCGTGCTGGACGAGGATGACGCGATGGTCTTTCACACGTATGAGCGCCACCGGGCCGACATCCTCGGCACCCTGGTCGCGGTCATGGACGCCGCGTGCGGAGCGCTGCGGGCGAAGGGAGTCGAGGCCCCGGTGCGCGTCGCGGTCACCGGCTCCGGCGGCCTCGCGGTCTCCCGGTGGCTGGAGCTGCCGTTCGTCCAGGAGGTGCTCGCCGGCTCCCGCGCGGTGCAGAGATTTCTCCCCGACACGGATGTGGCCATCGAGCTCGGCGGCGAGGATGCGAAGATCACGTATTTCACCGGCGGCCTCGAGCAGCGGATGAACGGCACCTGCGCCGGAGGCACCGGCGCCTTCATCGACCAGATGGCGACCCTGCTGTCCACGGACGCCGCCGGGCTGAACGAGCTCGCGCGGGACAGCACGACGATCTATCCCATCGCGGCGCGGTGCGGGGTATTTGCGAAGACCGATGTGCAGCCCCTCATCAACGAAGGGGCGCGGCGGGAAGACATCGCGGCGAGCATCCTGCAGGCCGTGGTGAACCAGACGATTTCCGGGCTGGCATGCGGCAAGCCGATCCGCGGGACGGTGGCGTTCCTCGGCGGCCCCCTCCACTTCCTCCCGGAGACCCGCCGGCTGTTCGTGAGCACGCTCGGCCTTGCCCCCGGCACCGCTCGCGTGCCGCAGCACGGCCAGCTGTTCGTGGCAATGGGCGCCGCGCTGGCCTCGTCGGAGGCTCCCGCCGTCTCGCTCCATGACCTGCAGAACCGGGCTCGCGGGCTCTGTCACACTCCCACGACGGAGGTGGAGAGGCTGAGACCCCTCTTCCGGGACGGCGAGGAGGCCGCGTTCCGCGCGCGGCACGCGCGGGCGCGCGTTTCCCGCGTCGATATCGACCGGGTATCGGGGCCCTGCTTCCTGGGCATCGACGCGGGATCCACGACAACGAAGGCCGTCCTGGTCGACTCTTCCGGCGCGCTGGCCTGGTCCGCGTACGAGGCGAACGGCGGAAGCCCGCTGCAGCTCGCGCTGCGCATGGTTCGAGACCTGCGGCGGGCGATGCCGGCGGGCGCATGGATCGCCCGTTCGTGCGCCACCGGCTACGGCGAGGCGCTCGTCGGCACCGCTCTCTGCATGGACATGGGAGAGGTGGAGACGATCGCGCATTACACCGCTGCCGCGGCCTTCCTGCCCGGCGTCGATGCGATCCTGGACATCGGCGGCCAGGACATGAAGTTCCTCAGGATGCGGGATGGGGTGATCTCCTCCGTGCTGCTCAACGAGGCATGCTCCTCCGGGTGCGGGTCGTTCCTGGAGACATTCGCCCGGTCCCTGGGCCTGTCCATCGAAGCCTTCACGAGGGAAGCACTCGGGGCGCCGGCTCCCGTGGACCTCGGTTCCCGTTGCACGGTTTTCATGAACTCACGCGTGAAGCAGGCGCAGAAGGAAGGCGCGTCGGTTGGCGACATCTCCGCCGGTCTCTCCTACTCGGTGATCAGGAACGCCCTGCAGAAGGTGATCCGCCTCCGGGACCCGGCCCAGCTGGGCGCCCAGGTCATTGTCCAGGGCGGCACTTTTTCCAATGACGCGGTGCTCCGGGCTTTCGAGCTGGTTTCGGGCCGGGAGGCGGTGAGGCCCGATGTGCCCGGCCTGATGGGCGCCCTCGGCGCCGCGCTGCGCGCGCGGGAAGAGGCTGCCCCGTCCGGCGCGGCGCGCACCGAAAGCACCCTGCTGGGCCGGGAAGCGCTGGAAGGCCTGACCACGACGACGAGCTCTCGCAGGTGCGGAAAGTGCGCGAACCACTGCCACCTCACGGTGACTCGTTTTTCCGATCAGCGGCAGTTCATCTCGGGCAACAGGTGCGAGCGCGGAGCCGAGGCGCCGCGGTACTCCGCGGATTCGGGCGTCGCGCCGCGGTACTCCGCGGATTCGGGCATCGCGCCGCAGGCGCGGCCGAAGGCCGCAACGCCGCCGAACGCGGCGGCACACGTCGCGGACGAACTGCCGAACCTCTTCTCGTGGAAGCTGCGGCGGGTATTCGACTACACGCCGATCGCTGCGGAGAGCGCGCCGCGCGGGGTCGTGGGGATTCCGCGTGTGCTCAACATGTACGAGGATTACCCGTTCTGGTTCACTGTCTTCACCAAGCTGGGTTTTTCCGTGCGTCTCTCGCCGCGCTCCAGCCGCGCGGTCTACGAAGCGGGGTTGGAAACGATCCCTTCGGAATCCGTGTGCTATCCGGGCAAGCTCGTGCACGGGCACGTGGCACGGCTCATGAAAGAAGGAGTACCCTTCATCTTCTACCCCTGCGTCCCGCACAGCCCGCGTGAAGACTCCGGGGCGCGCAACCACTTCAACTGCCCCATTGTCACCTCCTATCCCGAGGTGGTGCTGAACAACGTCGATGGGCTGCGGCAGGGCGCGCTGCGATACGCCAATCCCTTCCTGCCGCTCCACGATACGCGGCGTCTGAAGAAGCGACTCACGGAAGAGCTTGCCTGGTCCGGGTCCGGAGTCACCGCGCGGGAAGTTTCGATTGCAGTGGATGCCGGAAAGGCGGCGCAGGCGCGCTTTCGGGCCGACGTGCGCATGCAGGGAGAGAAGTCACTCGATGAGATCAAAAGCCGGGGCCTGCACGGCCTGGTCCTCGCCGGCCGACCGTACCACCTGGATCCCGAGATCAACCACGGCATCCCGGAGCTCGCGGTCTCCCTCGGCATGCCGGTGCTCACCGAGGACTCAATCGCCCACCTGGGCCGGATCCAGAGACCGCTCCGCGTCGTCGACCAGTGGACGTACCACACGCGCCTCTACGCCGCCGCGCACGCGGTGGCGGAACGTGGCGACCTCGAGCTCGTCCAGCTGAACTCTTTCGGCTGCGGCCTGGACGCGGTGACCGCCGACCAGGTGCAGGAGATCCTCGAGGCGCGCGGCAGGATTTCAACGGTGATCAAGATCGATGAGCAGTCGAACCTCGGCGCCGTGCGCATCAGGCTCCGTTCCCTCCAGGCGGCCGTGCGCGCCCGGGCGGGACGCGGCTCGCGGCTGCCTGTCTGCCCGGTCCCACCGGCGCGTCCGGTTTTCACGGAGGAAATGAGACAGCGGTACACGATCCTCGCGCCCCAGATGTCGCCGATCCACTTCCGGCTCGTCGAGCACGCCTTCCGCCTCTCAGGGTACCGGCTGGAGATCCTGCCTGAGGTGGACAGGAACGCGGTCAACGAGGGTCTCACCTTCGTGAACAATGACGCCTGCTACCCGTCCGTGCTCGTCGTCGGCCAGATGATGGCGGCCCTGCGCTCGGGCCGGTACGACCTGCGGCGCACGGCGCTTCTCATCACGCAGACCGGCGGGGGCTGCCGGGCGACGAACTACATCGGCTTCATCAGGAAGGCCCTCGCCGATTCCGGCATGGGACATGTTCCGGTCATCTCCCTGAATGCGCTTGGCCTGGAGAAAAATCCCGGCTTCCGCGTGACCGGGAGGCTGGTGGCGCGTGGACTGATGTCCCTGGTCTACGGTGACCTGCTCATGCGGATGCTCTACCGGGTGCGGCCGTACGAAACCGTGCCAGGCTCCGCGCAGCAGCTGTGCGACCGGTGGACTGCCCGCTGCCGGGACTCCCTTGCCCGCGGAGGCTGGATCCGCTACGGGAGGACCATCCGCGCCATGGTCCGCGACTTCGACGCGCTGCCCATCGCGGGGGGGCGGAAACCCCGCGTCGGCGTGGTGGGCGAAATCCTGGTAAAATTCCACCCGACCGCCAACAACGGGATCGTCGACCTGATCGAGTCTGAAGGCGCGGAAGCCGTGGTTCCCGATCTCGTGGACTTTCTCCTGTATGCCACGTATGGGGGACAGTATCGGCGGCGTTCGCTCGCCGGCAGCCTGCAGGGTGCCCTGCTCTCCCGCGCCGCGATCGCAATGATGGAAGCGTTCCGCGGGCCGCAGAAAAGGGCCCTCGCACGCTCACGGCGTTTCCGCGCCCCATCCACGATCACCGCCCTCGCGCGGGGAGTGAACGGGATCGTCCAGCTGGGCAACGTCACCGGCGAGGGGTGGTTCCTCACCGCGGAGATGGTGGAGCTCATCCGCGAGGGAGTGGAGGCGATTGCGTGCATCCAGCCATTTGCCTGCCTCCCGAACCACGTGACGGGAAAAGGCATGATCCGCGAGCTGCGCCGCCGCCATCCCGGGGTGTGCGTCTCCGCGATCGACTACGATCCGGGGGCAAGCGAGGTGAACCAGCTCAACCGCCTGAAGCTCCTCCTCGCCTCGGCCCGCGAATCACGGGCCGTGCGCGACTGACCGTATGCAGAAGATCACGCCGTTCCTGTGGTTCAACAACGAGACCGAGGAAGCCGCGACGTTCTACACGTCCGCCTTTGACAATGCAAAGATCGGGAGCGTTCGCCGGTATGGAGACGCGGGTCCGGGGCCCAAGGGCACCGTCATGACGCTGAGCTTCCAGCTCGAAGGAATGAGCTTCTCCGCGCTCAACGGCGGCCCGCAGTTCGCTTTCACCCCCGCGATTTCGTTTTTTGTGACCTGCAGGACGGAGCCCGAGGTGGACGCCCTGTGGGCGAAGCTCTCCGACCATGGGAAAGTCCTCATGGAACTGGGGAAGCATCCTTTCAGCGAGAAGTTCGGATGGGTTTCGGACAGATTCGGCCTGTCATGGCAGTTGAATCTTGCCGGCGGCGAAAAGAGAATCGCACCCTTCCTGATGTTCGTCGGGAAGCAGCACGGAAAAGCCGAGGAGGCTTTGAAGTTCTATGTTTCTCTCTTCGAGGGTTCGCGCATCGCCCAGATCGAGCGGTACGGAAAGGGCCAGGGAGAGGCCGAAGGAACGGTGATGCACGCCCGGTTCTCGCTGGCAGGCCAGGAGTTCATGGCGTTGGACAGCAACCGGGAGCATGCGTTTTCTTTCACCCCCGCCGTCTCACTTTTTGTGGACTGCAAGACGCAGGAAGAAGTGGACGAGCTGTGGGAAAGGCTGTCCGCGGGGGGAAAGAAGGGACAATGCGGATGGCTGGAAGACAAGTACGGCGTGTCGTGGCAGATCGTTCCCACTGTCCTCGGCACGCTCCTGGGAGATCCTGACCCGGCCCGGTCGCGGAGGGTAATGCAAGCCATGCTCACGATGAAGAAGTTCGACATCGGAAAGCTGCAGGAAGCCTCTCGAGGAGAAGCCTGACAGGGCCGAGAATCGACGCGGTGCTCCTCCGCCGCGGAATCCCTTCTCAGACCTTCTCCCAGGCTCCGGATTTCTCGGACCTGAACAGGGCATCCAGCACCTTCATGTTCGCCACCGCATCCTCGGGAGGAGTCGGGGCGGCGTCTCCTTCCCGGATGGCCCGGGAGAACGCCTCGAACATCTCCACGTACTGGTCGGTGGGAGGAGAGTACACCTGCCGAGTTCCCAGGCCGGTGGTCACGGACAACTGGAGGGGCGTGTCCGGATATGCGTTGAACGGCAGAAGGACAGAGATCTCGCCTCCCGATCCCAGCGCGTCGACACGCTGCACCGGGTGCGTCTGGGTCCCGACCGTGAACATGGACCGGATGGTCCCGAAATCCAGGATGCCCGAGGCGAGAATGTCGGTGCCGAGCTTCGGGTCGCGGTGGACGAGGCTGATGACGCGCGTCGGTTCCCGCCCGATCAGGAACCGGGCGCAGGAAACCGCGTAGCAGCCGATGTCGGGAATGCCTCCTCCGCCCGCGGAGAGGATGTTCCGGATGTTTGTCGGGTCCTCCAGCATGTACGTGAAGAGGGTCGAGACGAGGTGCACGGCGCCGATCTCCCCGGCCTTCACGATCTCGCGCGCCCTTTTCCACTGCGGGTGGTAGCGGTACATGAACGCTTCCATGACCAGCACGCCTTTGACCTTCGCGTGCGCGATGGCCGCCTCCGCCTCCTGCGCGTTCATGGCGAAGGGCTTCTCGCACAGGACGTGCTTGCCGGCATCCGCCGCCTTCCTCACCCACTCCGCGTGCAGGTGGTTGGGCAGCGGGATGTACACCGCCTCGATCTCCTTGTCCGCGAGCAGCTCTTCGTAGGAACCGTATGCGCGGGGCATTCCGAGCTCCCGGGCGGCTTCTTCCGCCCTCTTCCTGCTCCGTGAGGCGATGCCGCGAAGCTGGACGAGCGGAGACTTGCGCAGGTACGTGTGGATGCGAAGTCCGTAGTGCGTCGATACCGAGAGGACACCCCAGGCAACTGGCTTCATCGTGCGCTCCTTTGCTGGGTCTACAATACCCGCTGCGGGGCGGTGGTCAAGAGAACATCCTACTCCGCGAACGCGGCGTCGAGCTTGTCCGAAAGCCATCGGCGCGCGGCCGCCGCGGTCGCCGCGGGATCGGGCTCCGATTCGTTCCACATCTCCACCATGAGCGGACCCCGGTAGCCCATGCGCTTCAGGGTCCGAAACGCGGCATCGAAGTCGACGAGCCCTTCACCGAAGGGCACCCGGCGGAACTCGCGGATCCTCGTGTCTTTCAGGTGAATCCCCACGATGGAGCGGCCTCCCGCCAGGAGCTCGCGCGTCACGTTTTTTTCCATTGCGGTGAGGTTGCCGATATCCGGGTACATCTGGAACCAGGGCGTGTCGGCTGCCCGGATGAATGCCATTCCCTTTTCGATGGAGTCCACCACCGGGGATTCCACGTTCTCCAGCGCGAGGGTCACGCAGGCCTGCCGCGCCCACTCGGCCGACCGAAGGATGCTCTCCATGTAGAGAGCCCGCGTCTGCGCCGTGGACTCCTCGTAGTGCACGTCGTAGCCGGCAACCTGCACGATCCGAATCCCGAACTCCGCGGCGAAGTCGATCGCCCGGCGCATGATCTCCAGCGCCCGCTGGCGCTGCGGCTGCGAGGCGCTGCCCAGCGCGTACTTCCGGTGGGCGCTGAGACACATCGTGTCGACCGCGGCGGGACCGTCGGCGAGGGCCTGGTGCATCTCCCGTCGCGCCTCGCGCGGCCACTGCAGCCGGGCCAGTCTTTCGTCGCTCTCATCGATGGAAATCTCGACGAACTGGTAGCCCGACGCCGCGGCGGCGGAGAGCCTGTCCCGCCAGGAAAGCGGCGCGGGAAGCGCCTTCTCGTAGATCCCCCACCGGAAGATCGACGAGTGAGAGGGCCCCTGCGCCATCTATTTCTTTCCCTGGCCGTAGTGCCGGAACGATTCCACCGCCTCGTCGACCTGCTGCGGGGTGAGGCCGCGGGGCGTCCCCATGGCCCGCGCCGCGCAGTAGGATCGCGACGCATCCTCGAGGTACACGGCCGCGTACAGGGCGTCCTTCAGGGTGGGCCCGAGGGTGATCACGCCGTGGTTCCTCAGGATCACGGCTCTCTTGTCCCCGATGTACTGCACGGTCCTCACGCCCATGTCCAGGCTGGCCGCGGAGCTGTAGGGCGCAACCGTCACCGCGCCCAGCGTCGCGTTCACCAGTGTCGTGCAGAATGCCGGCAGCTCGTCGAGCACGAGGCCGACTGCCGTCGCGTAGGGCTGGTGGGTGTGGATGATCGCATTCACGTCCGGCATGTTGTTGAAGATGTGCAGAAGCGCCACGGTGTCCACCGACGGACGGCGCTCGCCTTCGATCACCTTCCCCGCGGGATCCATGACGACGACGTCCGCCGGCACGAGCGTCTCATAGGACATGCCCGACGGGGTGACCAGGATGTGCCCGCCGATCCTCATGCTGACGTTTCCCCCCGAGAGACTGATCAGCCGGTAGCGATCCAGCGCAATCCCGGCGTCGATGATCTGCTGTCTTTCGCGTTCGTACACGATTGGTCTCCTTGTGTCGCGCCAGGGCTCCGAATGGGCTGGCGCATTCCGTATTTTACTGGTGATTGAACAATATTATATAGCAAATGTCAACACAGCCGGCAAAATACCGCGCCTTTCTACGCCTGGAGCCTGTCCGACACGGCGTGGCTCACGGGCCCCAGGGCCGGATACAGGGACTTGTAGATGGGAAACCATTCGGCATATTGCGCGGTCACGCGGGGATCCGGGTCGTAGGTCCTGCCCGGCTTCCGCACGTGCTCGAAGGCATCCTTCTCGTCGCGGTAGATCCCGACACCGATTCCCGCGAGCATCGCGGCTCCCAGGGGGCTGGCGTCCTGCACGTCCGCCACCTCGATGGACCGGCCGATCACGTCCGCCTTGTTCTGCATCCAGAACTCGTTGCGCAGCGCGCCGCCTGCGACGACCAGTGTGCGCACCTCCAGACCGAGGTTCTTCTTCATCTCCTGGACGATGTCCAGGAGCTGGTAGTCCAGCCCCTCGATCAGGGCACGCAGCATGTCACCCCGCGTGGCCATCACGCCGAGCCCGGCGAATCCGCCCCGGGACCGGGAGTCCACCGTTGGGCAGCCCGCGCCGCCCATGTGGGGGAGGAACATCACGCCCCGGCTTCCGACCGGTGAAGCAGCGGCTTCCTCCATGAGCGTTTCCCAGTCCACGCAGCCGCGCGCCGCGGCTTTCGCCCGTGCCTCGGACCCGAACTCCCGTCGGTACCACTCCAGCATCTCTGCCGATATCGCCGCGCCCATGACGGAGTACCGGTCGCGGGCGACATGGCACTCGACGGTCGCGCCCATTCTCTGCAGCGCGGGCGTCAGGACCGGCTCCCGGGTCGTCGCCTGGACGACTTCCCACGTGCCGCTCACGTCCAGGAAGTCCCCCGGGGAAAGCGCGCCGACGGGCAGCGCGCCGCAGAGATAGTCATGGCCGCCGAGCACGACGGGGGTGCCTTCACGGAGCCCGGTCGCCTCTGCCGCGGCGCGGGTCACCTCTCCGAGGAACGTGCCGCTCGGCGCCGGGTCGCACAGCAGGCTCGCGTCGATACCGGCCAGCCCGAGCATCTCCCTCGACCAGCAGCGGCTCTTCTGATCGAACAGGAGCGTGCAGGATGCCATGCTGTAGTCCGTCGCGTCGCGTCCGCAGAGCATGAAGTTGAGGAAATCCTCGATCAGAAGCCACTTGCGCGTGCGCCGGAGAATTTCCGGTTCGTGCTCGGCCATCCACAACAGGCGCAGGGCGGTGCTGAACGCCCAGAGGTTGTTCCCCCCGATGGAGAAGGTCTTCTCGGTCCCGATCGTCTTTTCCCACCACGCGCGCTGGGGCTCGGTCCGGGGACAGAGCCAGCTGATGAAGGGGTACAGCCAGCGCCCCGCCTCGTCGATGGGAACCCCGTCCATGCCCATCCCCGTCACGGCGACGGCCGCGACCTGGGAGGGGTCATCCAGCTTCGCCACCGCGTCGCGGACGGCGGCCGCGGCTCCTCCCCAGATCTGGGCCGGGTCCCACACCGTCCAATCCGGGTGGGCGGCATCCGGGTGGAACCTCTCCGTCGGCCGGAAGCCGGTGGCCACGACCGTGCCCGACAGGTCGTAGATGACGCTCTTCAGGCTCGTGGAGCCCAGGTCGATGCCCGCGAGGTACCTGCCCTGCGGAGCCTGCCCCTTCATTTCCCCCCCCTCACGCCGGCTCGTCGTCCGCGGGATCACCATGCGCTGCGCAGCGCCTCGATGGATGCCCGGTAGCGGCCGTACTTCTCGGCGTAGACCTGGCGGTGCTCCCCGCGCGGTTCCACCGTGCGGGACACCCGCACCATCCTCTGCACCGCCTCCTCGAATGAGCCGAACAGCCCGACACCAACGCCGCCGCACATTGCCGCGCCCATGGCCCCGAGCTCTTCGCAGGCCGTGAGCTCGATGGGCAGCTGCAGCACGTCGGCGAACATCTGCACCCAGACGGCCGACTTTGCGGCCCCGCCGGCGATCCGCGCCGCCTGGGCCCCCGGGCGATGGCCAAGGAGCCGATCGACGTGCGTCTTGTGAGAGAAGACGACCCCTTCGTACACGGCGCGCAGCATGTGCGCCCTGCGATGCCAGCCGTGGAGACCGAGGAAAGCCGCGGAAGCCTTTGGACCGGCGTTGCTGCCGTACAGGAAAGGGAGAAACTGCACGTCGGAGTCCGCGGGGGCAATGCCGTTCACCATGTCGTTGACCGTCTCGAAGACCGACCCGCCTTTTCCCAGGGCCTCCCGGCGTTCATTCTCCATGAGCTCGGAGACGACCCACTCGAGGTTGCTCGCCGAGGTGGCGCTGGACTCGGAGATGAGCCAGTAGCCGGGGATGCAGTAGGCCGAGGTCATGAAGAGGTCGCGATCCTGGACGGGCGCCGGGCTGATGTATTCGTTGATGCTCCACGAGCCCGCGATCAGGCAGAGCCTGTCCGGGGCGGTGATGCCCGTGCCGATGGCGCAGGCGGTGATGTCGAAAAGCCCGCCGGCCACCGGGGTCCCCGCCGCAAGCCCCGTTTCCGCCGCCGCCTCCTCCGTGACCCTCCCGCATATTTCCCCGGACTGGCGCAGGGGGGGGAGCTTGTCCCGGATGCTGCCGATCCCGAATGCATCCAGCACCTCGGCGTCGTAGCGCAGGTCGTGCACGTTCATGAGATTCAGGCCCGAGTAGTCGGTGACCTCCGCCCCCGCCTCGCCGGTGAGGCGAAAGCGGACGTAGTCCTTGCACATGAAGATCCACCGGGTCCGCGCGAGGGCGGCCGGCTGGTGATCCCGGAACCACGCGAGGAGCGCGGCCGGCTGAGCCGCCCAGATCGACTGGCACGTGCGGGGAAGGATACGGTCGAAGGTGCCGTCCGCGTACCACCGGGCCACGTAGTCAGCCGCCCTGCTGTCGGCCGAGTTGATCCCGTCGTGGGCCGGCCTGCCATCGGCGTCAACGAGGTACATGCCGTTCCCGTGTCCCGTGACGGCCAGCGCCTTGACCTCGGCGGCGGCGATTCGCGCCTTCTTCAGCACATCGGAGATCACGCGGACGTTCGCGGACCAGAGGTCATCGACGTTCTTCTCGGTGTGCCCGGGATGCGGAAAGAGCATCTCGGTCTTGAGGCTGGAAACGGCGATTTCCCTGCCCGCCGTGTCGTACACGGCGGCCTTCGTGACCGTGCCGCCGTTGTCGATACCCATCAGGTAGCTGCCCGATTTCATGCGCCCATCCTACCACGTGCCGTCATCGCGCGGAACGGAGGCTCACTCGTGTCACTCCCCCATCATCGCCCGCGTCATCCGCACCCAGCGCGCAAGGCGGGACCTGTCGCCGTCGATCGTGTAGATGTCACGGAAGCAGAACTCGAGGCTGCAGTCCTTCGCGGCGTCCAGCGTGCGGCGCACGTCCTTCTTCAGCAATTCCCAGTCGGGATTCGCGCCGCTGATGGAGGCGGGCGTCGGTTTGCGGGAGTACACGTATTTCTTCCCCAATAGCTCGCCCATCCGCGCGAGGTCGCTCCACCCCGACACCGAGACCGCGCGCAGGTTGGGGATGGCCCGGGCGACGAGCGCGAAGCGGTCGTGCAGCCCCTCGCAGCACCCGTAATAGGTGAGCCCGAAGTAACGGGTGACCTCGGCGATGGAGGGAAGGAAGAACTCTTCGAACATTGCCGGGGAAATCGGCGTGCTCTCCTGCGAATCGGCCCAGCACCAGCAGTCCTTCAGACGCACGGGGAGCCCGGCGTCCTGCGCCGGGAGGTCTGACACGAACCCGTAGCTGCCGGGACAGGGCATCCAGGTGTCCGTGTTCGCATAGAGAAGCCCTTCTTTCTCCATGAAGCGGAAGTGAGACTTCCTGTCGTCGCGGATGGTGTTCATGATCGCGTGGATGAGCGGCGGGTCGTCGTACACCCACGTGAGATGGTTGTCGTTGCCGATCAGCTTGAAAAGGTCCATCGTGAGGCCGACGTGGAGATTGCCCAGCCACGGGTTGTAGCCGGGGTCGGGATCGAAGGGATCCCAGCCTCCCAGCCGCACCGACAGGATGTCCCCGAAGATGTCCTCCAGCAGCTCCTTCCGATGGCAGCTCTCCCGGCGGTTCACGCGGCGGGTGCGCATGTGCAGCTTCTGCGCATCCTTCTCCGACTGGACCCCGAAGTTGAACGAGTATGCCAGGTCGCTGCCGCCGGTCGTGAAGGCGTGGTGCGCCTCGATGGGCACGCCGTAGTCGGAGATCTCCAGCACCCACGGGATGCGGAAATACGGGTCGACGACGATGTCGTCGCCGATCTCGTCGGCGTGCCGCACGATCTCGTAGAGAGACCTCTCGATGTTGCGGACGTAGGGATCCACGCAGACGAGCTCGTCCCGGCCGATGTAGTCCGGGAGCATGCAGGTCTCCACGAGGATCATGGGCTTCTCCGGCTCCAGGTCCTTCACGGCCTTCCATTGCCGGCGCCGCGCGGCCATGACCGGGCTGGCCGCATGCTCCCTCCAGCGGGCCGCGAGCCTTCGAAGCGACTGGACTTCCTTCTGCTGGATCATGGAGCCTATGCGCTCAGCTTTTCCCGCACCAGCAGGTGGTTGAGCACGACGGCGGCGATAAGCACGCTCCCCTTGGCCATTGTCTGCCAGAATGCGGGTATGACCGTCATGAGGCCGGTCGTCAGGCACACGATGAT
>JBKQPS010000225.1:0-16081 GCA_052144915.1 Spirochaetia bacterium
CGACACGATCCACGAGAGGGTCGTGCCGCTGGACGGCCACGCGGTCACCACCGAACAGGGCGTGGGAGAGATGCTGAGGAGAAATGCGCGGGGCGTGTGACCGGATCCGCTTCGCCGCGCGCGTGGATCGTTGACCATCCCTGCCCCCCTTCGTATACTCGCGGCGATGTCCGTCAAGATTCCGGCACTGGTGCTTCCTCTCCTGGTCCTCATGATCCTGCCGCTGCCCGCGCAGCAGCGGTCGTGGGCGTTCCCCGGCTATGAGAACGCCATGCGCGGCAGCGGCCGCGAGATCGGCGCGGTGGACGAGGGCTCCTTCCTTTCGGCCCAGAAGCGCAAGCAGAAATACGTCGATGAGATCAAGGCCATGCTCCTCCGCAATTTCGGCTCCGCCGACCCCGCGGTGATCAAGGCCTTCGAGGACGTCCCGCGGGAATACTTCATGTACAACTACGAGTCGGGGGACAACATCGGCCAGTCCGCCTATGAAGTTCCGGCCCGGGAATGGAAGATCGGGTACGGCTCCGTCCTCACCGACTATATGATGCAGGCCTACATGACCGCCAAGGCAAAGCCGCTGCCCACCGACGTCTCCCTGGAGATCGGCACCGGCAGCGGGTTCCAGAGCTCGATCCTCTCCCGCATCGTGAAGAAGGCGTACACCATCGAGATCATCACCTCCCTCGGCGACAAGGTGAAGAACATCTTCGACCCGCTCGGCTTCGAGAACATCGAGGCCCGTGTCGGCGACGGGTTCTTCGGCTGGCCCGAGGTGGAAGGCGGGTTCGACATCATCCTGGTGACCGCGCAGGCGCCTTTCGTGCCGCCGGCGCTCCTCTCCCAGCTGAAAAAAGGCGGGCGGATGATCATCCCCATCGGGCAGCCCTGGAAGCCGCAGTTCCTCTACACCTTCACGAAGGACGCGCAAGGCAAGGTGCACTCCCAGCGTGACGTGTCGACCCTCTTCATCCCGATGACCGGGCAGATCCAGACTCCACCTCCCCGACCCGCACACTGATGAGCTCGCGCAGGACCCTGGGGTCCCTGTTCCTCGTCTCCCTCTTCGGCCTGTCCTTCGAGACATTCCTGAGCCGGTTCTTCGCCCTCGCGCTCTTTTCCGACTACAGCTACTGGGTGATCTCCCTCGCCCTGCTGGGCTACTCCTTCGGCGGAGTCCTCCTCACCCTGGCGAGGGATCACTTCCACCGCAACCACGAGCTGTACCTGTTCCTCATTCCGCCCCTTCTCCTTGCCGCGGCGATCCTGGCCTTCGCGCTGCTCCGCGGCAACCCGTTCAACCCGCTGCAGCTGCAAAACAGCGTGCTGTGGAAGAGTCAGATCGGAAACATCTTTCTCTACTACGCCGGTCTCTTCCCCGTCTTCTTCCTGACCGGCACGTACCTCGGCCTGGTGTTCCTGGTCGAAAGCCACCAGATGCCGAAGGTCTACGCGGTCGACCTCCTGGGCGCCGCGTGCGGCGCCGCGGTGATCCTGGCGGCCATGTTCCTCGTGCATCCCTATCACCTGCCGGCCGTGATGCTGCCGATCCTGTTCCTGGTGATCGCCGTCAATACGGGTCCGTTCCTGAAAGACGTGTCGCTTCCGGGCGGCATCGCGGCCCTGGCAGGATCCGCGGCCCTGCTGGGATTCGGCCTGTATCTCGTGGTGTCGACCAGCGTGCTCTCCGTTCCCGATTTCAAGAAGCTGCACGCGGTGCTCGGCATCAAGGAAGCGCGCGCGGTCGGTTCCCGTGTCTCCCCGGGCGGGTCGTGGCTCACGATGGACGACTACACGGAGTTCGACGACGTGAGCATGACGAACAACTACGGACCCACGATCGGCTCGCCGCCCCGGACCCTGGGCCTGTATCGGGACGCGCAGCGGGTGAGCTCGCTCATGCGCGAGCTTCCGTCGGACTATTCCTACCTCAACGGATCCCTCGCCTTCTTCCCGTACACGATACGGCCGCATCCGCGCGTGCTCCTCCTGGGCACCAACGGCGGAATGAAGATCGCGGAAAGCGCCGTGAACGGCGCGGCATCAGGAGTCGCTCTGGAGCAGCCCGGCGACGTCTTCCGTCTCGTCCGCGACAGACTGCAGGTCGCGGCTCCCCGGCTCGCGGAGTCCTCCGGCATCCTCCTGCGGGGAGGGAGCGCCTTTTCATTCCTGCGGGGGGAAAGGGAGCGGTTCGATCTCATCGAGATGTCCAGCGATTTCCTCTCCCAGGATTCGAACAACGCATGGTCATTCACGACGGAAGCGGTCGCGATGTACCTGAGGTCTCTTTCCAGGGGCGGCATCCTTTCCATCCCCGTCGATATCTCCGAGTTCAACGTGTATTGCCTGAAGGTCGCGAACACCATCATGGCCGCGCTGCGCCTGCAGGGGGCAAGCGACCCGGGCAGCCACGTGCTGGCCTACCGCACCGCGTGGACGTGCCAGCTCCTGGTGAGCAACGAGCCGTTTGCCGCTTCCGACATCCGAAGCCTCGTGGCCTGGTGCTCGGACCGGTCCTTCGACACTCCCTGGTACCGCGGCATCGACCCCGGTTCGATCAGCGTGTGGAACGACCTCCCGCCCATCTCCTTCGAGCAGGGGGAAGTTCACGTGTCCGACACGCCGCAGGACGCGCTCATGGTCGACTTCGTGAGGATTTTCGGAAACGATCGGCCGCTCACCACGGCGGACCGGTTCTTCAACCTCGCCCCCTCCACGATGGACCGGCCCGATTTTTTCTCCATCTCGCGTCTCACCCGGATCCGCACCCTGCTGGCCCGGCTGGAAATGCTTCCCGAGCGCGAGATCGGCTACCTGCTGAACCTCGTCGTGGCGGGGCAGGCGCTCGTGCTGGCCGCGATCGTGCTCCTCCTGCCCCTGGGAGCGGGCAGAAGGGCGATCGGGAAGAAGTCCGAAGCGCCATTCATGCTGACACGGGTGTTCTTCTACTTCGCGGCGCTGGGATTTGGATTCTTCTTCATCGAGCTCGCGCTGATGAAGAAGCTCTCGTTCTTCCTGGAAAGCTCCACGCTCGCATTCGGAACAGTCCTGGCCGGAGTTCTTGTCTTCTCCGGGCTGGGAAGCTGGCGTGCGGGACGCTTCCGCGACAACCGCCGGCGCGGCCTGGCGGGAGGGCTCGTCGTCATCGCCGCAAGCCTGCTCTTTTTCATCTTCGGCCTGGATCCGCTCATGCGCGCGGCCATCGGGCTGCCCCTCCCGGTGCGCATGCTGATCGCCGTCCTGCTCATGGCGCCGATCTCCCTGGCGCTGGGCAGACCATTCGCGCTGGGGACCTCGTCCCTGGCGGGCGTGTCCGATTCGCTCATCCCGTGGGCGTGGGCGATCAACGGCGCGTTCTCGGTGCTGGCCACGCCGCTGGCGAACATCCTCTCCGTGACAACGGGATGGAATCTCGTGTTCACCCTGGCGCTCGTGCTGTATCTCTCCACCGCGCTGAGCTTCCCGCAGGCGCGGCGGCTTCCGATCAGTTCGACGACACCTCGAGAACCTGCGGCGTCTTCAGCGCGCTGAAGAGCTGGTCCGCGGGGTAGTAGCGGTTCTCCCCGATCATGCTTACGTCATCCCCGTAGCGAAGACTGTTCGATTCCCAGTCCACCGGGTACGGGTCGTAGACCACGAAGTAGCCCTTGTCCAGGGTGTACCCCTTCACGAGGACGTAGTGGCCCTCGTCGTCGTCGTAGTAGCGCCCCATGAGGTCCGTCACCGGGTCATCGTCCACCTTGTCGATGTCTCCGCTCTGGATGAGCACGAGGGCGATGTGGCCGCGATCCACGATTTTTCGCAGGTCGGCAGGGGTAGCGAGCTGGGGAGTAGTGAACGCGATGTTGTGCCGGCCCAGTGAGGCGCCCAGGTTGTCGAAGCTCACCGCGCCGTCGTCGTAGGGGTACCCGATCTCGTCGCGAATGTCCTGGACGGGCACATCCTGCCCCCGGGCCCAGAGGATGGCCATGGAGACCAGCGCGGGGCCGCAGTTGGCGTAGCCCGTCCCGTACTGCGTCTTGTACCAGTCAACGTCCTCCCGGCCCACCTGGCGGGAGGGAAGGGGGCTCACGAACAGGTACACCTGGTGCCGGGTCCTGCCCTTTCCCACCGTCAGCACCGTGTGACCCGAACCCTTGGCCCGGTACTTCCAGGTGACGCCCAGCCGGGAGAGAAGCTCGGGGTGGCTGCCGAAGGTCACCGGGCCAGGCGACAAATCCACGGTTTCCCCCGGGTTCAGCGTGATGTATCGCCGTGCCCCGGCTTTCGCGCCCGCCTCGGCATTTGCGGCCTGATGCGCGGTGTGGGAGTTGCGCAGAAGCAAGGCCCCGCCGCCTGTCGGAGGCGCCGCCGGTGGAAAAATGAGGAAGAGGATCAATCCCAGGACGGACGTTGCTGCCATGATCGGAATGTAGGCGCGACGTCCGGGGAACGCGGACATGACGGCGGCCAGTATGTCGAGCAGCTTTTTTTTCATAGGCCCGCACTTCTCAGTATAGCGTCTGCGAAGCCCGCCGGCAACGGCAGCCGCCTCACGGAAAAAGGCCCCGTCAGCCCAGGCGAGGCATGAGGTCCGCCATCTCCAGCGCCGCAAGCATGGCATCCCATCCCCGGTTGCCGCTCTTGACCCCGGCGCGCTCCAGGGCCTGCTCGAGGGTATCACAGGTGAGAACGCCGAAGATGATGGGCACTCCTGTGCGAAGGGATTCCGACGCGACGCCCTTCGATACTTCAGCCGCGACATAGTCAAAGTGCGGCGTCCCGCCGCGGATGACGGCGCCCAGACACACGACGGAGTCGTGTTTTCCGGAGCCGGCCAACCGCCCCGCCACAAGGGGAATCTCGAGGCTCCCCGGGACCCGGACAAGGGTGAGGTTCCTCTCCTCCCCGTTGTGGCGAAGGAAGCAGTCCGTGGCGCCTTCGATGAGCCGGCCGACGATCAGGTCATTGAACCGTCCGGCCACCAGCGCGATGCGCCGTCCCGTGGCGCTCAACATGCCTTGAATCTGTTCCATGTGCTCTTCTCTCCGTTCGAATGGCTTTCATATCGCGTGGCCGAGGCGGTCACGTTTTGTCTGGATGTATCGCCGGTTGTGGGGGTTTCCGACTCCGTGCAGCGAAATCCGTTCGGTCACATCGATTCCGAACTCGGAAAGCCCGGCAACCTTGTCGGGGTTGTTCGTGAGAAGCTTCACCCTGCGGCGCCCCATCAGTCGCAGGATCTGCGCCGCTTCCCAGTATTCCCGCATGTCCGCGGGGAAGCCGAGCCGAAGATTCGCTTCCACGGTGTCCAGCCCCTGATCCTGCAGCACATACGCCCGCAGCTTGGCATCCAGGCCGATGCCCCGACCTTCCTGTCGGAGATAGATCACCGCCCCTTCTCTTTCCGCGCCGATGAGACGCATGCTTTCCGCGAGCTGCTCGCCGCAGTCGCATCGCAGCGACCCGAAGAGGTCTCCGGTTCGACACTCGGAGTGAACCCGCACCAGGAGGGGAGCTGACTCCTTCTCCTCCTGCGGCAGCGTCTCGAAGGCGGCGCCACGGCTCAGAAGAAGCGGCCCCTCCTCCGAGGAGCCGTAAGGCGAGAGGAAACTGTGGATCGTGAAGCTGCCCCACCGCGTGGGCAGGGCGGCGTGGGCGGCCGGGGTCACCAGAGGCTCGCGCAGTCGTCGGAACCGGACGATGTCAGCCACGCTGATGATCGGCAGCCCCAGCCGCTGCGCGATCGCTTCCAGGTCCTTGCCCCGGGCCATCGTTCCGTCATCACTCATGATCTCGCAGATGGCGCACGCCGGCGGAAGACCGGCGAGGCGGCAGAGATCCACGGCCGCCTCCGTATGTCCCCCGCGCTCAAGGACGCCTCCCGCGCGGGCGACGATCGGGAATATGTGCCCCGGCCGGGCAAAATCCTCCGGTCGGCTCTTTTCATCCGCAAGTCCTCGAAGCGCGGCGGCGCGATCTGATGCGGAAATGCCCGTGGTGGTTCCATGGATCCAATCCACGCTCTCGGTGAAGGCCGTGCCGTGCAGCGGCTTTCTCTTCTCGTCGAGCTGGACTCTCAGCTCCAGGCGCTCCGCGGTCGGAGCATCGATTGCGCAGCAGAGCAGGCCGCGGGCCTCTCGCGCCATAAGGTTGACGTCACCGTCGGTGGCGCCAACCGCCGCGACCATGAGGTCGCCCTCCGCTTCGCGGTCCGCGTCATCCGTCACCACGATCATGCGTCCCCTGCGCAGCTCTTCGATGGCGCGCGGGACGTCGGATGTGCTCATGAATACCCCCAGCTGCTCAGCTTCTCCAGGCTCATGCCCGTGCCTTTTCCAAGCGCTGCTTTCACCGCCGCACGCACGTAGGAGGCCAGGATGTCCAGCTCGATGTTGACGAAGTCTCCCGGCTTTCTCTCGGAAAGCGTGGTTGCATCTCGCGTGTGCGGGATGATCGACGCACGCGCGCAAAGGCTGCCCGTGCCGGAGAACGGGACGCTCCGCGTGACCTCCGCCACCGTCAGGCTGATTCCATCCACGGCGATCGATCCCTCCGGGACCACGCGGTCCTCCCACGAAGAGTCAAGCTCGATGACCAGGCGCCATGCGCCTGCATCTGCCCCCGCGTCGCCCGCGCCTTCTCCCCATGAAACGATTCGGGCCGTCCCCGTCACGTGTCCTGTCACCAGGTGGCCGCCAAACCTGCCGTCGGCGCGTAACGCCCTTTCGAGGTTCACCCGGGATCCCCGCGCAAGTTTTCGAAACGTCGTCTTCACCAGCGTGTCGCCGACCGCCTCCACGGAGAATGTCGACTGCGTGGCGGCGACCACGGTCTGGCAGACACCGTCCACGTTGATCGAATCTCCGAGCGCCAGCCCGGAGGCAATCGCGGGGCAGAGGACCCCGATCCGCATTCCGTCCGCAGCCCCGCGAATCGAATCGACTCTGCCAATGGCCTCGATCAATCCCGTAAACATGCCTCCTCCTTCACGGCGGCCATCGCCGCGGCCGGGGTCCCCGGGTTGCCCGCATCCAGTCGGATGTATCCGTCATGAACCTGGACGCGCGCATTCTCGAGCGTGATCCCGGAATCCGGCGACCCGATGCCCAGGTCTCCCACCGCTTCGATGCCCTTGCCCAGAATCAGCGGCGCGGTGAAGACAGTCACCGCGTCCCAGAGGCCTCGAAGGATCAGGGATGTGAGAAGCTTTGCGCCGCCTTCCACCAGGACCGAGCCGATCCCCTCTTCGTAGAGCGCGCGAAGACTCGACCCCAGATCGGGCAGCCCGTCGTCGGCCGCCGCGACCTCGCGCACGCGTATTCCCGCTGCCCGGCATTGGCCCAGGGCAGGAGTCGAAGGTGCGGCCAGCACGATCGTCCCGTCCCGGAGGCAGGGCGAGAACAAGCGGGCATCCTGGGGCAGCGGAGCGTTCCCCGCGAGAACCACCCGAAGGGGCTGGCGCAGCGCGAGCCCCGGCTCGACAGGCGCGTCCCGGACGGTCAACTGGGGGTCGTCGGCGCGAAGGGTGCCGGCTCCGATCATCACCGCATCGTGCAATGCGCGAAGCTCGTGCGCGGACGCCCGGGCCGCGCCGTTGGTGATCCATCGCGAAGTCCCGCCCCGGCAGGCCAGGCGGCCGTCCAGGCTCTGCGCCCATTTCAGGCGAGTGAAGGGGCGGTGGAAGCGGATCGAAACGGAAAATGCCTCGATGAGCTCATCCGCCCGGTCGGCCAGGAGCCCTCCCTCGACGCGCACGCCCGCTTCCCGCAGAAGGGCGGCACCCCTCCCTGCGACGAGAGGATTGGGGTCCCGGGAGGCGAAGACGACCCGCGAGATTCCCGCCGCGATGATTGCGTCGGTGCACGGCGGGGTCCTCTTGCCGGCACCGCGGTGGCAGCAGGGCTCGAGCGTGCAGTACAGGGTTGAACCGGCGAAAGACTGCCCCGCTCCCTTGAAGCGCATGCGGGCATCGCAAAGAGCGGCCACTTCCGCGTGGGGCGTGCCGGGGCCGTTGTGGAAGCCCTCCCCGATCATGGCTCCCTGGCTCACCAGCACGGCTCCCACCGGGGGATTGATCCCGGCAAAAGGCCGGGAGCGCAGTGCAAGAGAGATCGCCCGCTCCATGAAGGATACGTCGGTATCCATGGTACTCCTCGTGGGGCGGGAGACGATGCTTTTCACGCTCAGATATGGCGCCGGGAAATCGATCTTTTCCCATCCGGACTCTACCGTCGGCACCGGGATTTCACCGGTTCAGTTCCGGAAGCTCCGTCCGGAGCTCCAGAAGTTGCGGGCTTTCACCGCCGGTGGGGAATTTCACCCCGCCCCAAAGATCGACTCAACAATACCGAATCCAGCCAGAGCCGTCAATGCATGCGCCGCAACCGGCCGCAACCTCACGGGGAGGCGGTGAACCGGTAGCCCGTCCCGTGGACCGTGGTGATGTGGCGCGGATGGGAGGGGTCGTCCTCCACCTTCTTCCGCAGGCCCGCGATGTGCTGGTCCAGGGTCCGTGTCGTTCCCTCGTAGCGCACACCCCACACCTCGTCCATGAGCGTGAAACGGTCCAGCGCCTGTCCCTCGCGGGAGACGAAGAGCTGCAGCAGGGTGAGCTCCCTCCTGCTCACGTCGAACAGCCGGCCGGCCTTGGTGCCTCGCATCGTGCGCGGGTCCACGGTGACGTCGCCGAAGCAGAGAAGCTTTTCATCCCTCTGGCTTTCCCGCGGACGGCCCCGGCGCAGCACGGCCCGAATCCTGGCCACCAGCTCGCTCGCGCCGAAAGGCTTCACGACGTAGTCGTCCGCGCCCAGCTCCAGGCCGATGACCCGGTCGATCTCCTGGCCCTTTGCCGTGAGCATGATCACCGGTGTCACCGGGTCGCTGCGCCGGATCTCCCGACACACGTCATAGCCGCTCTTCTCCGGGATCATCACGTCGAGGAGCACGAGATCGGGCGCCGCTTCCTTGTGACGCGCGAGGGCGGCCGTCCCGGTCGTTGCCGTGACGACCACAAACCCTTCTCCCTGCAGGAGGTCCACCAGACCTGTCAGGATTGCCGGGTCATCCTCCACCACCAGGACCCGCTGTTTCATGCCGGCGCCTCCCCCTCGTCCCCGGCGGGCAGCCGCACGACGAAATCCGTGCCTCCCCCGTCCCGCGGCGCGCACGTGATCTCCCCCCCGTGGTCCCGCGCGATCCTCCGGGCGATCGTCAATCCCAGACCCGTGCCCTGCACGCCGCTGGAAAGCGAGTCGTCGACCCGATAGAACTCCCGGAAGACTCTCTCCCGGTCCTTTTCCGGGATCCCGATTCCCCGGTCGCGCACGGTGATGAACACCGACTCCTCGCGCCGCAGGACCGTCACGACGATCTCCTTCCTCTTCGCGGAGTATTTCTCGGCGTTGGAGAGCAGGTTGAGGAGGACCTGCTTCAGCGCCTCGGGGTCCGCGTGCACGGCAAGGGGGGCGGCAACAGAGGCAGGCGTGCCTTGGCCGACTGGCGCCGTCGAAACGCTGAAACCCCGGCTTTCCAACCGCACTCTCTGGCTCTCCACGATCTGCGCGGTGACCTCGGCGGCATCCACCTTTCTCATCGCGTAGCGGCGCGCGGCGGTGTCCCGGGAGATATCGAGGTCGTTGTTGATGAGCCGGGTCAGCCGCTCCGTCTCCGACGCCATGAGGGAGAGGTACTGCTCCTTTTTCGACTGCGGGAGAGGCCGTTTTCTACGGAGAAGGTCGATGAAGAGGCTGAGCGAGGTGAGCGGGGTCTTCAGCTCGTGCGACACGTTGGCGACAAAGGTGGCCTTCTGCTGGGCGAGCTTCATCTCCCCGTACACCGAGGAGAGCACCATCGTCCCGCCGCCGGCAACGGAGACGAACAGGATCACGACCATGATCCAGATGACCAGCGACGAGGTGCGCGCCTGGGCGGTGATCGAGTCGGGACGGGTGAGGTACGCCGCGGCCTCCCAGCGGGGGAGCGACTCCGTGATTTCACGGGCGACGAACGGGCGGCGCCAGTCCCGCCCCGCGACATCGGGCGGCACGGCGAGCGGAGCGCCATTCTCGTCCAGGAGGGTGAGGATCCTCACCGGAGACCAGGTGGACGTGAGCACGCCCGCAATCCGGCCGCGGAAGGCGCTTGACGCCAGCTCGCACCCGGCGATCCTGCCGTCCTTCTGGCGCGCCCAGAACAGGAACACGAGCTTCTCCCCGATGAACCGGGGAATCAGGCCCGAGTCCCCCTGGGAGGCGATCTGGCTGAGAAGCTGCGAGGTGAGGACGAACTGGGAAGGCTGCTCCTTCGCCGCGACGGCGGTCTTCTTCACTGTCGGGGCTGGTTTCGCGGTCTCGTCCTTGCGACCTCCAGCAGCACCGGCGAATACCTTGCCGGCGGCTTCTTCGTCCGCGGCCGCCGTGCCTGCCGCCGCGCCGGCGGGGACAGCAGCCGCTGGTGCTGCCCCGGCCGGGGCCGCGGCCGTCGGCGCGCTGGCCCCCGCGACCGTCAGCGGCTGGACGACCCTCGCGTTGAGCTGATCTCCCTTTTCCCGGGCTTCCTCGTAGACACGGGTCTGAATGTCGGCGTTCTGCGCAAACGCGTCGAGCGCCATCTGCCGGGCTTCGGGTGGCGCGTACTCACCAGCCGGCGGCGCCGCGGAAGCGCGCACCGGAGAAGACGCGGGCGCAGCAGACAGCGCGCTTTCAACCTGCGCCTGTTCCTTCCGCGCGACGCTGGCGTCCACGTCGCGAGCCCTGGTCTTGTCCTGCTCGAGAGATTTCTGGGCGAGCGAGCTCTGCGCGACAGAGTTCTGCACGAGGGAGCTTTCCGCGAGTATCTCGTTCTGATAACGGACCGCGATGTTCTGCAGCACCGTCGTCGCGGTCCTGTCGCTGAGAAAAGAGCCGTTCTCCTCGAGGAATCGTTTCTGCTCGGAGTCCGCGCGCGCATCGGAGGGAGGCCAGAGTATCCCGTAGCGCGGGGAGAGCATGAAGGGCACGTCAATGAGGGCAGTCGCTCCTTTCCACCGCGTGAGCTGGCGGGCGTAGTCACTGCCGGGGGGAACGTCCAGCGCCGCGCGGAGATCGGCGACGACCCGGGTCACCTCGGCGCCCGCCAGGGCCGCGGTGTGGGTCACCTCGGCATCGAGGGTCACCGCCATCTGCTTCTCCATCCAGGCTTCCTCACGGCTCGCCGACCTGATGGAGAGAACCGCCAGGAGGATGCTGGGCACGATGACAGCGGCAAAGAAGATGATTCCCAGCGAACGGGATCTCATGCTCGTCCCACCCCCTCACACTGTAGCAGGAAAAATCGCGGTTGTGTCAGGGGGACGCGATCAAAGTGTAAAAAACGTGTAAAAGGAAGCATGGCAGCAACAATTCGCGTCACGGTGTGGAACGAGCACAGGCACGAGAAGAGCGATCCGGCGGTCGCGGTGATCTACCCGAACGGCATTCACGCGGCAATCGCGGAGCCTCTTCGGCGCGAGCCGGACATGACGGTCCGCACGGCGACGCTCGACGAACCCGACCACGGCCTGAGCCCGGGGGTCCTCGAGTCCACCGACGTGCTGATCTGGTGGGGCCACCAGGCGCACCACGAGGTGCGCGACGAAATCGCCGCGCGGGTTCAGGAGCGCGTCCTGCAGGGCATGGGCCTCGTGGTTCTGCATTCCGCCCACATGTCGAAGCCCTTCACCCGCCTGATGGGCACGAGCTGCATGCTGCGGTGGCGCGACACGGGCGAGAAGGAGCGGGTCTGGGTTGTGGAGCCGGGCCACCCCATCGCCGACGGGCTGGGCCCCTGGTTCGAGCTCGCGCGCGAGGAAATGTACGGGGAGCGATTCGACATTCCCTCCCCCGAGGCCACGGTCTTCATCAGCTGGTTTGCCGGAGGCAACGTGTTTCGGTCCGGCTGCTGCTACACGCGCGGCAAGGGAAGGGTCTTCTACTTCCAGCCAGGACATGAGACGTTTCCGACCTACAAGCAGCGCGAGGTACAGATCGTGATCAGGAACGCCGTGCGCTGGGCGCGGCCGGGCGAAGGGCCGGTGATGAAGCTCGGGGACGCCGAGCCGGCTCTGGAAAAGATCTGAACACAGGAGAATTGGCATGGCAGAAGCAAAGGTGGGCTGGGTCGGCATCGGCGTCATGGGAAAGTCCATGTGCGGGCAATTGTTGAAGGCAGGGTATCCCGTGTCGCTCACCACGAGGACTCGCGGAAAAGCCTCCGAGCTGCTGGCGGCAGGAGCAGGCTGGTGCGCGACGCCAAAGGAGGTCGCCCAGCGCAGCGACCTCGTCTTTACAATGGTGGGGTTTCCCTCTGAAGTCGAAGAAGTGTACTTCGGCGCTGACGGCATACTGGCGGGTGCCCGGGCCGGGTCACTGGTCTGTGACATGAGCACATCGGATCCATCGATAGCGATCAGGATTCACGAGGCGGCAAGGGAGCGCTCCGCGGCGTCCCTTGACGCACCGGTGTCCGGCGGCGACGTCGGCGCCCGCGAGGCTCGGCTTGCAATCATGGTGGGCGGAGAGAAAGAGGCATTCGATCGCGCTCTTCCCTTGTTTCAAAAGATGGGGGAAACCATTGCGCTCATGGGCGGACCTGGCGCCGGTCAGCATACAAAGATGGCAAACCAGATCGCCATCACCGGCACGATGATCGGAACCATTGAATCCCTGCTGTATGCGAAGACTGCAGGCCTTGGCATGGAGCCGGTGATCGACATCATCGGCAAAGGGGCCGCGGCCTCCTGGTCGCTGAACAACCTGGGCAGGCGGGTTGCCAAGGGCGACTTCGCGCCAGGCTTCTACATCAAGCACTTCGTGAAGGACATGGGGATCGCCCTGCAGGAAGCCCGCCGCATGAAGCTCTCCCTGCCGGGGCTCGCGCTGGTCAACCAGTTCTACATCTCGGCGCAGGCCCTGGGCCTGGAGAACCTCGGAACGCAGGGCTTGTACAAGGTGCTGGCGGCGATGAACGGGTCTCAGGCCTGAAAGACCAGGTCGGCAAACCGCGTGGGACCTGATTTGGTCCAGACTTCGATTCCAGGACCGGGATGAGCGATGAAGAACGACGACTCCGCGGCGGGACCTGGATAGCGCGCGGCGTAGCGTTCGCGCCAACGAACCAGCAGATCTTCAGCGTAGGCCGCGGTTGTGACGGCAAAGATACTGCCGCCGAACCCCGCACCGAATCCCGACGCACCTGCGGCACCCAGTCGGCACGCGGACCCCTGCAGATAGTCGATCTCGGGAACGATGTTCCACAAGTACTTCTTCGATGCGCGGTGAGATGCGGAGACGAACTTCCCGAAGGCGGGAAGATCCCGCGCTTTCAGCGCGGCTAGCGCGCCCGGGATGTGCGTCCTGTCCTCGAGCATGAACTGGCGCACCCGGTCAGCGAGGGCCGGCGCCGCGGGGCCTGCGCCGGGCTCCGCCCGGTCGTCCAGCGCCCGCAGCCAGCCTCTTCCTTTCGGCTTCGGCTCACAGTCAACGACTTCCCGCAAAGTCGAAAGCCGAGTTCCCGCAGCCTGGTTGAAACGGAGCACGGAGTCCCTGGCGCGCCGTGATACGAGATTGTACTTTTCGAGGGCTTCACGGGTCTTCTCCGCCTTCACGCCGGAGAAGGCGACGACCATCCGCCAGCCGCGGGGCCACGGAACCTCATCCTGCAGCTCCGGCGGGCCGAACCCAAACAGGGAGAGCCGGCCCGGCCTTCCGTTCAGGATCGCGGCGTGGTCCTCGGAGCCACCGAACGTGCCGACGCCGGAGTCTCCTTCCAGCGCCCCGAAGCTCTGGCCATTCTCAGCGCACGCGAGGTAGACCGAGAGGTCCATGGCGCTGCGGATGTTCGCCCGGAATGCAGCGTTTTCGTGCAGCCTGTTGGCGCATGCGAGGGCGGTGAACGCCATCATCATGAGAGCAGAGGAGCCGCTCATCCCGCTACCGACGGGCATCGCGCTGGAGAAACAAATGTCCACTCCCCGCAGGTGCCCGGTGAAGTTCCGGGCGAGTCGTCTCGCCATGGTCATCGGGTAGTTCGCCCATTCCCCTGCCGGCGGCGCCAGGTCGGGTTCGAGCTCGAACTCGACCGGCCCGAACTCGGACGAGTCTTCGCGGATCCGGACCCTTCGTCCCCTGCCGGGGACAGCAGCGAAGAGGAACCCTTTGTCGATCGAGCAAACAAGTGTTCGGCCACCGGCGTAGTCGGTGTGGCGCCCGAAGACCTCGATTCTGCCCGGGACGAACCCGAGAATGACTTCTTCGTCAGTCGATGAGTCCCCCCACGCTGCGAGCGCATCGAGAAGCTGGAGAACCGTGTCCCGGCGAGGCTTCCAGTTCGTCGGAAGACCACTTTCACGGGAAAGACGTGTGCAGAGTGCACGTGGGGTGATTGCCATAGGCGGCGATCAGCATAGCGGCGGTGATTCCGATTGTCCATTGAAGCCGTGAATTTTTCTTGACAAATTTGACATTTGGGTCTATCGTGTCGGCGTACTGGAGGGTCGTCATGGGCAACGGCGCATGACACCGGCTATCCTGAAGTGCGAGCCATGAGGACGACCTGCGGAATGAGTTTGAGCGTTCTTTCTACCCGAAAAAAAAGCTTGACAGGCAAAAGAGAGGTCTGTTAAGCTCCGGTTAAAGCGCTGTTCATCGCGATGAACAGGGCACGACTGGGGGTTGAAAAGGAGCCGTTGGCTCTTGACCCGAAAAAACGGGAAGGGAGGGGACGGACGGAACTGGCCATAACATATCAGCCGTGCGCTGGTATGATAGGATGAAGAGCCGTTGGCTCTCGAGAAAACAGCGAAGGAGGCTTTTTCATGAAGAAAGCGCTAGTAGTGCTTCTTGCTTTGACCTGCCTGGCGGGGATGGCATTTGCCGACATGGCAGCGAGACCCCCCATCACGTACGGTGGTGAAATCACCTACGGCTTCATGGGGAACGCAGTCAATACGGCCGATGGGTGGAGCAACGGGGAAATCAACCTCACCCTGCCCATTGATGCGAACAACTACGTTTACATGGGCGTCGCTGGATGGCAGACGCTGCCGAGGTTCAGCACTGGCAGCAATCCTGTAGTGTACTCAACCGGGAGCACCACCAACCCCGCAACGGACGCCGCCTATCTTCAGGACTTCTACGGACGGACCGACATCGGCGGAGTTCTCGGCGTTGACAAGATGATGGTTGACCCCGTTCTGTACGGCGGATTCGGCGTGTACGACCTTCCGGCGTACGACATGACGGAGTACGGAAGTGAGCGCGTCGCGGCAATCGGCATCGACAACGGGAAGGCGGACGGCATCTTCGGGAACGAAGCGGGATCCGGCTATGGCTTGATGGCGTTGGACACCAAGATCATGGGCATGGTGAACGTCGTTCTTGCCGCATCGGGAACTGCCTTTACGCAGGCTAACCAGCAGTCGCTGGTCGGTCTCTATGGTGGGGTAGGTCCGGTGAACTTCGAGGCAGGATGGACGCTGTATGGCACCGACAAGGGCTATGTTCCTATCGGAGTCATGTACACAACCACCTTCGGGGATCTCAAGCTCGAGGCGATGGCCCAGGGGAGGCTCGATATCAACCCCACCGCACAGAGCCTTGGGTCCGTTGGCGCGCAGGTCGTGTATCAGATCTTCAGGGTCGACGCTGCCCTCCTCACTTTCTATTCTCCCACGAACGCCAACCTGGTAATGAGGATCCTGGGAGACGTCGAGTTCAACTTCACCCCAATGGTGAATATCACCTTCTCCCCGGACTTCAACTTTGACCCCAAGGCCACGGACGTGTTTGATACTCTTGAAGCATTCGTTAAGGTCACGTTCGGCGCGGCCAACGTCAAGGTCGGTTACCTGTACTTGGCGACCGGCACGGGAGACAGCAATCTTGGTGCTGACTACTCGACGACGACCAACGCCGGGCAGGGCGGTGTCTTTGTGCTGACCGATTTCAACTTCTAGAAGACAGACCCAATCTCTGTTCGCACAACAGCCCTTCGAAAGAAGGGCTGTTTTTTGTGTGCTGGGCATGTTCAGCAGCTTTGGGGTGGAAGTCCCCTCGCCAACCTGATGGAGGTGAAGGCGTAGCGAAAC
>JBKQPS010000226.1:0-3025 GCA_052144915.1 Spirochaetia bacterium
CGCGCGAAGGCGAAGCGGATCCTGGGAGCGGCAGACAAGGAATGCGCGGCCGTGCGCGCCGACTGGGAGCGACGCGACGCGGAGGAAGCGCGCCGGCTGGACGCGGTCCGGGAGGCGCGGATCGCCGGCCTGCGGCACGACCTCGAGGCCTCTCTTCCACTGGACTTCATGCGCGCGCGTCTGGGTTTCTTCCAGAAGGCCGTATCGGCCGCCCTGGAAAACCTTTTCAATTCGCTGGACGCGCGCGAGCTGGGCGGGGTCATCGCGCGGCTGCTGGCAAAGGCATCATTCGCGTTTGCCAACCAGAAGCTGGTGGTGTGGTACGCGGGCGTCTCCGAGGAGGAGGCGCGGCGGATCGTCGCGGGCGGCATTCCCGGTGCGGCCGTGCAGGAGGCGAAGCAGCTCCCGCCGGAATCCGCGGCGGAGAGCGGCAAGGGTATCATCGTGGAGACCGCGGATGCGAGCAGGCGGTTCCGCGCGACTCTGCAGGAGCTGTCCGCGCTCCTCCTGGAGGAGCATCGCGAGGAGCTCGTCGAGACCCTGTTCGGAAAAGAAGCAAGGAAATGATCGAAGGCAAGGTCGTACGAATCAATGGGCCGATCATCAGGGCCACGGGTCTTGGCGGCAGCGGCCTGTATGACGTCGTGGAGATCGGCGAGAAGCGGCTGATCGGAGAGGTCATCCGGCTCGAAGGGGACACGGCAACCATCCAGATCTACGAGGACAACACCGGCATGCGCGTGGGGGAGAGCGCCTTCTCGCTGGAGAGACCCCTCTCGGTGCACCTGGGGCCCGGGCTGCTGGGCACGATCTACGACGGGATCCAGCGGCCCCTCACGGAAATCAAGCGGATCGCCGGCGGCTTCATCAGTCCCGGCATGAAGATTCCTCCGCTGCCGCTCGAAAAGAAGTGGCACTTCGTGCCTTCCGCGAAGGCGGGGGATCCCGCGGCGCCCGGTGCGATCATGGGGGAGGTGAGGGAATCGGCGACGATCATGCACAAGATCGTCGTGTTCCCCGAGCTCAAGCAATCGCGTGTCGAGTGGATCGCACCGGAAGGGGATTACGCGATCACGGAGGTCATTGCGCGCTTCGGCGGCGGCCGGGACATGTCCATGTCCCACTTCTGGCCGGTGCGCCGTCCGCGGCCCTTCGTGGAGAAGATGGGGATGGACGAACCGCTGATTACCGGCCAGCGGGTGATCGACGTCTTCTTTCCCATCTCGCGCGGCGGCACTTCCGCGATTCCCGGCGGGTTCGGCACCGGCAAGACGATGATACAGCACGCGCTGGCCAAGTGGTGCGATGCGGACGTGATCGTGTACATCGGCTGCGGCGAGCGCGGCAACGAGATGACGGATGTCTTGACCGAGTTCCCCCGGATCATCGATCCGAGAACCGGGAAATCGCTCATGGAACGCACGATCCTCATTGCCAACACGTCGAACATGCCCGTGGCCGCGCGCGAGGTGTCGATCTACACCGGGACGACGTTCGCCGAGTACTACCGGGACATGGGCTACGACGTGGCGATCATGGCGGACTCCACCTCCCGCTGGGCGGAGGCGCTGCGGGAGCTCTCGGGACGGCTGGAAGAGATGCCTGCCGACGAAGGCTTCCCCGCCTATCTCCCCACCCGTCTCGCCGAGTTCTACGAGCGCGCGGGCAAGGTGAAAGCGCTGGGCGACAGGCTCGGGTCGATCTCCGTCATCGGCGCCGTCTCCCCTCCCGGAGGCGATTTCTCGGAACCGGTGACCCAGCACACGAAACGGTTCATCCGCTGCTTCTGGGCCCTGGACCGGGATCTCGCCAACGCGCGCCACTATCCGGCGATCTCATGGATCGACTCGTACAGCGAGTACGCGGAAGAGATCCGGGGATGGTGGGAGAAGGTCAACCCTGACTGGAACGAGGTCCGGGAGCGGGCAATCGAGCTGCTGAAACGCGAGCAGCGGCTCAGCCAGATCGTCAAGCTCATCGGCCCGGACGCGTTGCCCGACAACCAGCGGCTGATCCTCATGGCGGCGGAAATGATCAAGAACGGCTTCCTGCAGCAGAACGCATACGACGACATCGACATGTTCTGCGCGCCGGACAAGGCAGTGAGGATCCTCAAGCTGATCATGGATTTCTACGCGCGCGCGCTGGCCATCATCCCGATGGGCGCCCCGCTGCTGAAGTTCCGGGAGCTCTCCTGCCAGGAACGGATCGTGAGGGCAAAGTCCACGATCAAGAACGATGAGCTGGGCCGGCTGACGGAGATCGAGGATCTTCTGACCGCGGAGATGGACGAGCTGGAGAGGAGCTATAGGAAATGAAGGGGCTGGAATACAGGGGCCTCACGAAGGTCGACGGCCCGATCATCATCCTCGAGCGGACGGAGGACGTCGGCCTGGGAGATCTCGTCCGAGTCTATGACCGCGCGCGGGGTGAGCGCGCCGGCAGGATCATCGAGATCTCGGAAGCGGCGGTCGCGGTGCAGATATTCGGGTCGAATACGGGTCTTTCCACGGACACCTCATCGGTGGAGTTCACCGGTTCGCCCATGGCCGTGCGGGTCTCACGGGACATGCTCGGGAGGGTCTTTGACGGCCTGGGAAAGCCGATGGACGGGTACCCCGAGTCGTGGAGCTCGCTGCGCCTCGACGTGAACGGCGTACCGATCAACCCGGATGCGCGCACCTATCCCAAGGACTTCATCCAGACGGGGGTTTCGTGCATCGACGGAATGAACACCCTCATCCGCGGGCAGAAGCTGCCGATCTTTTCGGGCAGCGGCCTGCCGCACAACCGGCTCGCCGCGCAGATCATCCGCCAGTCGAAAATCCTCACCTCCGACGAGCCGTTCGTCATGGTGTTCGCGGCCATGGGCGTGAAGTACGACGTGGCCCGGTTCTTCATCGACACATTCGAACAGAGCGGGGTGCTCGCCAATGTGGTCATGTACCTCTCTCTCGCGGACGACCCCTCGATCGAGAGGCTGATCACTCCCCGGTGCGCGCTGACCGCGGCGGAGTACCTCGCC
>JBKQPS010000227.1:0-8008 GCA_052144915.1 Spirochaetia bacterium
TCCGGTGTGCCGATCTTGCCCACGTCGTGCAGGGCCGCGACGAGCCCGATGCTCTCCACGAACTCCCTGTCCACCAGCGGGCTTCCCGGGCGGTCCAGCAGGTCGGTCGCCATTGCTCTGGCGTACCTGTTCACCCGCTCGATGTGGTTGCCCGTGTCGTTGTCCTTCAGCCGCGCGGCGCCGAGGAGACTCATGAAGGTGGTCTGCTGGAGCTGACGGTGCTCGTCGGTCATGTCGAGGCAGACCGCGCCGTAGGCATTGGGCGGCGCGCCCAGGACGCCGAGGGGAACGACCCACACCTTGGACACCTTGAGCAGGCGTTCCGTGCCGATCTTTTCCACCCTGCCGTGCCACGAGTAGCCTGTCGCGGGGGAGAGGATCGAGCGGAACAGCTCCGCGCTCTTGGCGGCATCGAAGGAGGGGGCGAAAAACTGCGTGAAATACATTCCCGCCACCCTCGGCTCGCACCCGAACATGGTGCAGAAGGTCTCGTTGGCCTGCAGGATCTTCAGGCTGCGGTCGAGGTACAGGCTGGGGATCGCCTCGTTGAGGTAGCAGATCTTCCACGTGGCGAACTCCGCCGACGAGGGGACCGGCGCGTCGGGCGGTTCCTGGTTTTCGAGCTCGTCCAGCATCTCCAGCTCTTCCGGCTCGTCCGCGGAGCGTTCGCGAGGCTCGTCGCGGGTACTCATCGTCCGCTCACTCTCTCCGCCTCGCTCTTCCGAAGGTAGAGGGGCCGCGGCGGGGCCGCCTCCGCCCCCTGCGTGAGATACGTCTCCACCCCCCGCCGGAGAAGCGCGCGCGGATCGACGGAATCCGCGACCGCCGCGCCGCGGGAGCCTTCACCGAGGAGCTCGAATATGCGCGGCGAATCCGCGCCGACCAGCAGGGGAGACTCGGCCTCGCCGAGAAGCTCGGCAAGATCCGCCGGGGAGACGTCCCGGTATTCGCCGCGCCTCGAGCCGCCGCGATACCTCGCGGTGTAGATGTTCCCCCTGCGCGCATCGATGACGGGGAACACGTCTCCCCCGTACACCGCCCAGGAATCCGCCAGGGCGTCCAGCGTCGATACCCCGATGACCGGGATGCCCCTCCCGTGCCCGATGCCCAGGGCCGTGGCGAGCCCGATGCGGATGCCCGTGAATGAGCCCGGACCAATCGAGCAGACGATCAACGCGAGATCCTGCACCGTCATTCCCACGTCCGCCATCACGCGCTCGGCCGCGGGCAGGAGGGCGGGGGAGTGTTGAAGGCCCCGCTGCACGCTCAAGCTCGCCCACGAGTCGCCGCGCGCGGCGGAAAGGCAGAGTATCTCGGTGGCGGTGTCGAACGCGAGCACATTCATGCGGCCGCCGTGCCTCCCGCCGCCACTTCTTCCACGACGATGTCCCGTCCGCCGTCCGGCGAGAGGGAGAGGGTGATACGGAAATGCGCCCCGGAAACGGATGCGCGCAGGGATTGTTCGATCTTTTCCCCCCATTCCACCAGCGCGTAGCTTGTGCCGGCCAGGATGTCGTCGAGGCCGATGTTCTCCAGCTGCTCGCGCCCCTCGATCCGGTACAGGTCCACGTGGTGGAGAACCCGCGTTCCCGCGCGATACTCGGAGATGATCGTGTAGGTGGGACTGACAAGGCGCTCGTCGATGCCGAGGCCACGGGCGATGCCTCCGGCGAGAACCGTCTTCCCGGCTCCCAGCGGGCCGACGAGGAGAACGAGCGCGCCGCGCGGGAACTCCGAGGCCAGGCGCGCTCCCAGTTTCTCTCCCGCCTCGCGCGTCTGCGCGGGGCTCGTGCTGTGGATGCCGGCTGACGGGCGCACGCTCACCTCTGCAGGGTAGTGGAAACAGTCCGACAGGTCAACGCGGGAAGGTGCTGCCGGCGCCGCCGCGGGGAAGGAACGGGCCGCCAGAGACGCGTCCGGGCTTCATCCCGCGACCGGGCACCGCACGATCCATCTGCTGGCGGACCTGCGCCGTGGTCGTCGGCCGGCTGAAGTCGTAGACGAACTCGCTGATCCTGTTCAGGTACTGGCGGGTGACCCGGGTGAACATGATGTGCATGATTCCGCCCCGGCCTTTCTTGCGGTGGACACCGAGAACCTTCCCGAACGCGCGAATGGGCGCCTTCCTGTCGATATCGAACTCCACCATGGCGAGCTTGCCGCGGTCGAAAGGGTTCATCGTCTGGATGGCGCACCCGCCCGCGGAAAGGTCGACGACGATGCCCAGGGTGCGCATGTCCTGCTGCACGGAGGCCTTCCGCTCGACCTTGCGGCCTTCGCCGGTCTCCACGATGCGAATGGGATAATAGAAGCACTGGCGCATGATCTCCCGCCGGCGGTTGCGGCGGCGCTGCTCGCGCCGGAGAGTCCGCGAGTGCTGGATCAGCACGCTGGGAACTCCCTTCACCGTGTCGTAGCCGAGGACCTTCGAAACGAAGGAGTACCCGGCGTCGTTGTCCCGCCAGAGGTACACGGAGAGCTTCGTGCCGCGCATCCACCGCGTCTCGGTGCCCGCCGGCTGCGCGGGAGCCGAGACGGTGAGAAAGTCCCTCATGTTGGAGATGACCTTGCTCGAATAGGCCGCCGCCCCTTCCGGGGTGATGGTGAGCAGCTGTCCCGGCCGCAGGAGAGTGGTGGAGCGCAGGACCGCGCCTTTCCGCGAGTTGCGCTCGATCGTCTGCTTGATGAAAAAGATCGTCGCCCGGCGGTTTTCCCGCTGTTCCTCCGTGAGCTCACGCGCGTTGTCCAGCGAATACAGGCCCTTCTTCAGCGTGTCGTCGAGCAGGCTCGCGCTGGAAAACACCAGCAGGGGCTGCTTCACCTTGCACATCCGCACGAGGTTTTCCAGCACGTCGGCGGAGGCCCCGCTGAGACCCACCCTCCTGGCTTCCCGCCGGAACGTCCCGCTGCTGATCCTTTCCGCGGTTTCCGTCGCGGAGGGGCGCACGCGGCGGCTCAGCAGGGTCCCGAGGAGTATCAGGGCGATCACGCCGCCTACGGCGAGCATGAAATACACGAGCATTCCCGACGCGATGTTGGGTGCGCCGAGGTTCGGGGGCGGCGATTGCAGGAGGATCATCGCTTTGCCCCGGCGCTCTCCAGCAGGGGAGCGATCTTCTCGATGCGCGGCGCCACTTCGTACTCGAGCAGGTCGCCGATGAGCACCGAATCGCGGGACCCGAAAGCGGCAACGAGCTCCCGCAGCACGGGCGTGAGCTCCGTGAGCAGCCGCGCGCGCTCGGGATCGGGGGCGAGGAACGGCAGGACATCCATGAGCGACTGCACCGTGTCGGTGAACCTGATCACGATGTCCATGGCGGGCTTGTCACGGCCCGTCTGCAGCAGCAAGGAGACTTCCCGGAGCTCGGTCATGCTGCCCCGCAGCATTCCGGCGCAGCGGGAGAGGGATTCCCGAGGATGCGTGGCGCCGTCGATGCGGGCCTGCAGAAGGCCGCGCAGCGCCTGGATGCGCCTGACCGCCTCCCCGCGGACCTCCGGGGTCCAGGCCCGTATGAGCGGCGCCGCCTGTCCGGCAAATGCCGCCTGAAAGCGTGCTCCCGCATCAGAGCCCGGTGGCAGGAACGGGTTGGCCGCAAAGCCCTCCACCGTCTGCGGAAGGCCCTCGAGAAGCACTTCCAGCGGGTCGGGGGATCCCGGCTCCGTCGGCGTGTCAGCCTGCTGCCGCGTGGTTTCCTCTTCCAGCATTGCCAGCCACCGGTCCACCGTCCGCCAATGGGCAAGCTTCATGTCCCCGGTGTGCGTCGCCGTGACGCCGAGGGACGTGACGGTGTCGACGCCCGTGCCGCCCCACGATCCGTCCGGCGATTCCAGGATATCGCGGTCATCCGCGCGCAGGCCGGTGATGACGAATCCCGCGGCGGCGAGCCACGCGCGGATTCCGTGCACGACTTCGCCGAGGGTCTTTTCGTGCTCCAGTGAGTAGCTGACTTCCTCGCCGTTGATCGTGAGTCGCACCTGCTGCTCCTCTCCTACTGGGTCTGGTTCTGCTTGTTGAAGTTCTGGATCGACTGCGAGCTGTGCTGCATGCTGTCCATGGCGCCGCTCATCTCGGCGTACTTCCTCTTCAGCTCGGCCTGGTAGTCGTCGAGCTTCACCTTGTAGTCGGCAATGTCCCGGTTGGATGCCGCGATCTGCGTATCCAGCGTGGAGACCCGCTGGGGGAGAATCCCGGCGGTCTGCACGTACGGCCGAAGGAGCGCGTCGAGCTTGAATGCCGCGCCGGAGTCCACCACGAGATCCCCGGTGGTATCGTTTCCGAAGAGCTCCTTCAGGGCCTCCGCGTGCTGCGCGATCACCTCGGTGAGCTTCGGCTCGTCGACCTCCAGGTACCCGCGCAGGCGCGTCCTGTCGATCCCCGCGGAGCCCGGGGCACGCGTGTCCGTGGAGATGCCCGCCTGCGCGAGCAGGCTCAGGTCCCTGCCCAGCGAGGTGGGGTAGGGATTCATCATCACGTTCTGCATCGCCCCCTTGAGCTGCTGCAGGGAGAGGTCTCCGAAAAAGAGACCGAGGTTGGCCTTCGCCTTCGTCTTCTCGTCGTCGCTGAGGTACGCGGCATCGGTAATGACCGTCTCGTCCCGGCGGGTGAGCACGTCGATGTCCGTGATGATCCCGTCATAGGCGCCCACCAGGTTGAGCACCTGTTTCTTTATCCCCTCGACGTCGTGCTTGATGGAAAGCTCGACCGGAGAAGTGCTGGGTGCCTTCAGCGTGAGGGTGACCCCCGGGATGAGATCGTTGATCACGTTCGTTCCTCGGGTCACGTCGATCCCGTCCATCTCGACCTTCGCGTCACCGGCTTCCGAGAGCGGTTTCGCCGGCACGAAGTCCCCCCTCTGGGTCTTGTCGAACACCGTGATGTCGCGAACGTCGATTTTGCGATACGTGTTGCGGTTCCGCAGGTCGATGGAGTCCAGGGTGGCCGCAAGCTCTCCAATCGGCACCTGGACCTTCTGGAAGTCCTGCGCGTCGACAATGTCGGGAAGGGGGATGACGGCGCCGCCGCTCTCCGCGAAAAGCACCTTCATGTCCGTGATGTTTTCCGGCGGCTTCGGGGGCTGCCACGCGGGGAGCGGGGTCTGGGACGGATTGCTTTCGATGTGGATGCCCTTGAAATCGATGCCGCCCGTCGACGGAATGGAGGGGCCGGGCGGCGGCTGGGGCACGACGGCGGGCGTCTCGGGAAGCTTTTCGACCTTCAGGGAGAGCTCGAGGACCATGTTCTTGTTCAGGGCCATGGACGGGCTCACGGGAATCCTCAGTTCCTGGCCGGGATCGACGACGAGGGTGCCGTTCTGCACCTGCGCGCCGCCAGGGGGGAGGGGGACGTTCCAGGCCGACAGCGAGCTCTTCTCGAGAGGCACGGGCCGGGAGCCTGTCGCGGAGCGGGTGAGCATGCCCGAGGACACGCCGAGATCAACTGCCTTGTCCTGGAAAGCCAGCCTGCTGGCGCTCCCGGTGAGCTTCCCCTCGATCAGGAGAACCTGCGTGCTGGTCGTGTCGTTGACGACGGATGCGGAGAGCAGCGCGCCGCCCTTCGCGCTCAGCGCCGCTGCGAACGCCTTGAGCGACCCGCCCTTCCAGGAGAGGCTCACGTCCTTGTCGCCGACCTTGAACGTGTACTGCCCCGCGTCCACGGCGAAATCAAGGGGGAGAGACCGGGAGAGGAAACGGTCGGCGGTTGCCACCTGCGTGACCACGACGTGCTTCGTCTCCTCGACGGCCACCCGCGTGGCGGTGGCCACGAGGGTGGCTTCATCCGAGGAGGCCGCCACCCTATCATTGAAGGGATTCTGAAACCCGTAGAGGGTGCGGGACATGTCCCGCAGGCCGGTGAGCTTCCGTGTGATGTCCTGCCAGACAGTCTTCTTCTGCTGCTCGGTGTCGAGCTCCTTCTGCATGCGCGTCAGGGGCTCTCGTTTCACCGCCATCAGGGCGTCGATGCTTTTCTGAGTGTTGTACTTGTCCGTGACGCCCGGGATGGAGAAGTCAGACATGACGGCCATTGCTCCTTCCCGAGGCGTGACAATCAGATCTTTTCGTCGACCAGAAGGCCAATTGTCTCCTTGATCCTGGCGATCAGATGCTGGATTTCCTCGGCGGGGATCTCCTTGATTACCTTATCGGTTTTCGCGTCGACCACCTTGATGATGACCTGGTTGATTGTGTCGTTCACCGAGAGCTCGACCCTGCGATTGAACGCGAGAAACGTCTGTTCAAGAATCTTCGCCTGCTTCTCGATTTCCTGCCGTGAAACCTGCTGCGGCTCGGCGGGCGCGTCGGCCTGCCGCGGCTGCCTTTCGGGCACCGCCCGCGCCTCCTTGAGGAGGACGTCCTGCACGGGATTCGACTTGAGAATCCCAGGTATCTCCATACCCATGTCTCTGTACCTCCGTGTACGCTGCCTCCCGGCGCGCCTGGAACACGCGGGGATGTGATGCACATCGGCTCCGCCGATGCGCCCTTTCGAAAAGAGGGGACGGGTCGTGCGCGACCTTCCCGCCCCATCGCCCTTGTGGAAGAAGCGACGTCCAGTAGCTTCTTCGCCGTAGCATTCGCCGCCACGATCCTCACGGAGTTTCGCGGCGTTGTGGGAACGGTGCGATCCTGTGCGGGTCTCCTACTGCAGAAGCTGCAGGACCGACCTGGGTTTCAGGTTGGCCTGTGCGAGCATTGCAGTGCTCGACTGCATCAGGATCTGGTTCTTCGTGTAATCCACCATCTGTGCGGCCATGTCTGTATCGCGAATCAGGGATTCGGCTGCCTGCAGGTTCTCCGCCGCAACCGCGACCCCCTTGGACGCCATCTCGAAGCGGTTCTGGTAGGCGCCGAGATCGGCGCGCTGCCGGGAAACCTGCCTCAGGGCGTTGTCCACGCTGCCGATGACCGCGTTGGCTTTGTCCGGCGTGGAGATCGAAATCCCCCGCAGTCCCAGTGCCTCTGCTGTCATGGTCCCGATGAACACCTGCTTTCGCTGGTCCATATTCGCCCCGACCTGGAAGAACATCTCCGCCGTTGCGGTCCCGCCCCTCGAGGGGTTGGCAAACCGGCCGGTGAGCATGTTCAATCCGTTGAACTGGGCGTGGGACGCGATCCTGTTGACCTCGTCGACCAGCTGGGAGACCTCGACCTGGATCTGCATCCGGTCCTCTTGCGTGTAGATGCCGTTTGCCGACTGGACAGCCAGCTCCCGGACCCGGTGCATGATGTCCTGCGTCTCCGCCAGATAGCCTTCCGTGGTCTGGATGAAGGACACCGCGTTTTCGATGTTCCTGCCCGCCTGGTTGAGCCCGCGGATCTGAGACCGAAGCTTTTCCGAGACCGCCAGTCCCGATGCATCGTCTCCGCCCCTGTTGATCCGCATCCCGGTGGACAGCTTCTCGATGTCCTTGTTCAGGTCCAGCTCATTGAACTTGACCTGCCTGTCCGCGTACAGAGCGCTCATATTGTGGTTGATGATCATGTGACCCTCCTTGACGTGAATGGAGGCATCCGTGCCTCCGGCCTTCCCGCCGCCTTTGCAGCCCGGAACGGGTTTCCCCGCGCCTTTCAGCTCAGCGACGATCGTGCCCCCTGTGTGCTGTCGGGATGTCCATTAGGAGATACTCGCGCGTACCTCCCCCGTTCCCGTTCTCCCGATCAACAAGGAAACCGGCCCCTCGAACGGGGCCTGGTTCCCTTTTTCTCAACACACCTCAGGAGGGTGCTTTGTCAAAGACCAAACGGGCAGCCACGGCGGCCACGGTATTCCGTGGCATTTGTACTCCGTGGCACGTACTTTCTCAATGATACTTCACTACTGCAGCAGCTGCAAGACTGTCCGGGTCTTGGTGTTGGCCTGGGCGAGCATGGCAGTGGCCGACTGGGTGAGGATGGCGTTCTTGGTGTAGTCGACCATCTCGGTGGCCATGTCGGCATCCCGGATGCGCGACTCGGCGGCCTGCAGGTTCTCCGCGCCGATGTCCAGGCCCTTCACCGCGTACTCCAGGCG
>JBKQPS010000228.1:0-9077 GCA_052144915.1 Spirochaetia bacterium
CTCCGCCCCCGTTCCTTCGACGCTTCGCGGACGGCCCGCGTGATGGCGGCCACGTCCTGCACGGCCCCTGTTTCGTTGTTGACCAGCATGACGGACACCAGCAGGGTATTCTCGTCCAGCGCCTCCGCCACCGCGCGGGGATCCACGGTCCCGTCCGTTCTCGGACGAACGAAAGCGCAGGAGACGCCGTGGGCCTGGAGAATGCGCGCCTGCTCGTACACGGACGAATGCTCCAGCTCCGTGGTGACGATGCGCGCTTTCTGCCGTTCCACGCCGCCCAGGCGGTGCCTGTCCAGGAGGGAGAGGAGGAGCGCACTGTTGGATTCGGTGCCCCCTGAGGTGAACACGATCTCCCGCGCATCGGCCCCGAGAAGCCCGGCGAGACGCGCGCGCGCTTCTTCGAGCTTCTCCCCCGCGTGTCTCCCGGCCGCGTGCGGCGAGGATGGATTGGCGAAGAGCCGCTGGGACACGTCCCGCGCCTCGTCCAGCGCCGCGGGCTCGGGGGGAGCGGAGGCAGCCCAATCCAGGTAGATCATGTCTTCGACGCGCATCCTTGAAACGATTGGCTCCTCTCGGTAGAATCCTCTGGAAAATACAGAAGACCATGGAAAAAAACAAGGTTGCACCGAAGAACAGCCCCACCGCCGGTATTCCGCACATCGCCCGGGCCCTCAAGGTGTGCGGCCATCCCGTCCGCCTGAAGCTCCTGCGGGCCATCGAGAGCAGCGAGCCCTGCGTGTCCGATCTCTGGCGGTGCGTCGGCGAGCCCCAGCCGGTCGTCTCCCAGCACCTCGCCGTGCTGAAGAGGGAAAAGATCGTGGCGTCCCGCATCGAAGGAAACCGCCGGATCTATTCCGTGACCGACCCCTGGGTACGGGAGCTGATCGGGAGGTTGCCCTAGGTCCCATGCACGAGTGGGCTCTCGCCGATGCCGTGATCGAAGCGACATCCGCCGCGCTCGCGGGGAGGAATCCGTCCTGCCTGCGGGGCGTGACCGTCACCGTCGGCGAGCTGCAGGCCATCGACCACGAGATATTCACTTTCGCCCTCGAGACCCTTCGCGAGGAGCGCCCTTTCCGCGGTGCTTCCTTCCGCCTGGAAACAGAGCAAGCCCGGTTTCTCTGCGTGTCCTGTGAAAGGGAATGGTCCCTCGCCGAGACCCGGCAGCTCGACGAACAGGCCCGGGAAGCCATCCATTTCCTCCCGGAGGCGGCTCACGCCTTCGTCCGCTGCCCGTCGTGCGGGAGCCCGGACTACCGGGTGCAGAAAGGCAGGGGAGTGAGCATTGCGAGCATCACACTGGACGCTTCCGAGGGCTGCGCATGATCGACCCCCGCGGCGCGGTCGTTCAGAGGATGCTCGCCGGGGTGGACCGGATCGCCGCGTTCTGCTCCGCCAAGGGCGGGGTGGGAAAGACGCTGTGCACGACCGTCGCCGGTCTCGTGCTGGCAGGGCAGGGGAAAAAGGTCGGGATCCTCGACCTCGACTTCCAGGGGAGCTCGGTTCACGTGTTCCTCGGCGTCCTCCCGCGCTTCCCGGAGGAAGAGAAAGGCCTGCTGCCGCTCGTCGTGATCGAGGGGCTCTGCCTGATGAGCGCGGCGGCCTTCGTGGGAAACCGGGCGCTCGCGCTGAGGGGTCCCGAGGTGTCCGACGCGATCCTCGAGCTCCTTGCCGTGACCCGCTGGGGCAGGCTCGATCTGCTCCTGATCGACATGCCGCCGGGAATCGGGGAGGAAGTTCTCGATCTCGGCCGTCTCATCCCGCGCATGGAGGCGGTCGTCGTCTCCACTCCCTCCGCCGCATCGACGGCGGTGGTGGAGAGGCTCCTCGCCTTCCTGGCGGAGATGCGGATCGTCACGGCGGGAGTGATTGCGAACATGGTGCGTGATGACGCAGAATCCGTCCGGGAGCTGGCCCGGAGGTTCCGGGTCCCATTCGCGGGCGAGGTGGGCTTCGATCCGCACGTCGAGGAGGCGCTGGGCTCCCCGGGGCGTCTCGCGGACAGCCGGACGGCGGCTGCCGTGCGGGCCGCGCTCCAGGGCGCTGACCTGGCGCGGGATACACGGAGAAACACATGAGCATTTTCGAAATCATCATGCTCGTCTGCTTCGGCGCCGCCTGGCCCGTGTCCATCTACAAGTCGTTGAAGACCCGGGCCGTGGCGGGGAAGAGCCTCTTCTTCCTCATCATCATCCTGGTCGGATACATGGCGGGAGTGCTGCACAAGATCATCTTCCACTATGACCTGGTGATCTTTCTCTACGCCCTGAACGCCGTGATGGTGGGGCTGGACATCGCGCTGTACCTGCGCAACCGGCTCTACCACGTCCGGAAGAGCCTCGCGGACGCGGGCCAGCCGGAGGGAAGAGGGGAGGCCGCCCGATGAGAACCCTGATCGCCTACCGGACGAAGTACGGCACCGCCGCGGCCTGCGCGCGCACGCTCGCTGAAAAGATCGGGGGTGAGACTGCCCTCGCCGACCTCGCGGACGCCCGCGACGTGAACCTGCGCGAATACGACGTTGTCATCATCGGCGGTTCGATCTACGCGGGAAAGCTCCAGCGGAAGGTCGTGTCATTCTGTGAGAAGAACCGCCGCATCCTGCTCCAGCGACCCGTGGGCATCTTCCTCTGCTGTCTCTACGAGGGAGAGGAAGCGATCCTGCAGCTGCAATCCGCGTTCCCGGACTGGCTCCTCGCGCACGCTTTCGCCCGGGCGCTTCCGGGCGGCGAGGTCCACTACGACCGTCTCACGTTCCTCGACCGGCTTCTCGTGCGCAGACTGCCGCACCGCACCGGCGATTTCTCCCGCATGCGGCCGGAGGCCCTGGACGAGCTCGCCGCCGCGGCGAAGTCCTCCGCCTGACCGGCGCCGCCGGCGGAGCGGGTGACCGTCCCGTCACCTGACCAGGGCATCCGCGACGAGCTTGGAGAGGAACTCGACCTTCATTCCCAGGCCGTAGTGTTCGTTCAGGTCGGTGAGCTGCGTGTGGCAGTTTTCGCAGGCGGTCGTGATGACAGCCGCCTGCGAGGCCCGCATCTGCGCCGCTTTCACCTTCGCCGATTTCATGCGGAAGTCCTTTTCCCCGAGCGCCACCAGTCCGCCGCCGCCCCCGCAGCACCAGTTGTCGCCGCGATTGGGCCGCAGCTCGACGAAGTCCCGCGTGAGGGCGCGGATGACGCGGCGCGGCTCCTCGATGACTCCCCCGTTCCGCGCGATCTGGCAGGGATCGTGGTAGGTGAGGGTTCCCTTCACCGTGCCGCCACGGAGCGCGATCCTGCCCTCGCGCAGGTACCGGGATATGAGCTCGACGAACGCGACCACCCGGAAGGGATGCACGCCCGTCATGTACTTCATCGCCCGGAAGGCGGTCCCGCACTCCACGATGGCCACCTCCTTCACCTTCAGCCGGATCGCCTCGTCGTGAATGCGCCGCGCGATGAGCTGCATCTTCCCGGAGTCCCCGAGGAACGCGCCAAAGTTCACCGCCTCGTACACACTCAGGGTCCAGCGCTCGCCGGCCGCGTTCATGATCGCCGCCGCGGGCACGATGGAGTGTTTGCCGGCGAGCGCGACGTAGAGCACGTCCGCTCCCTCCGCCTCCACTGTCACCGCCGGTCCCGTCGAATGCGGCCACAGGGCGAGGATCTCGGGAGCGAGATCCTCCACGGCCCGGGTGAACGCCGGTTTCGTCTCCGCGGCGCTCTCTCCCTTGGCCACGGACATGTCGGCGAGCATCGTCAGGAGCTTCGGTTCCTTGTCCGCGCCGATGAGGAGAGCCTTGGCGATGGACATGATGAGCTGTGTGTCGATGCCAAAAGGGCAGAAGGTCATGCAACGCCGGCAGCCCGTGCATGACCACGCCGCCTCCGAGACCTGGTCCAGGGTGACATCATCCAGGGCGAGTGCCTCGCCGAGCCACGGGGCGATCCGCCCTTCCAGCGTGAAGTATCGCTTGAAAATCTTGCGGACGACCTCCGCCCTGCCCACGGCGGTGAAGCGGGCCTGCGGGATTGACGCGTACACGTGGCACGCCTCCACGCAGACCCCGCAGCGCGCGCAGGTGTCCAGGTACAGCCTCATGGCGGAGTGCAGCCGGGCCTGGAAGAGCTGCTGGAGCTTTTGCGACATTGCGGCCTCCACGCCGTCACCTCCTCCTCAGCAGGTTGATCGGCACGCTGAAGAAGGTGTGCATGATCTTGGAGAACGGCAGGAGCACGAAAAAGGTTTCCGCGAGCAGGACGTGGATCACGGCGAAATGGTAGTGAGATCCGTGCAGTACCGCCCGGGGATCCGCAAGGGTGAACCGCGCCAGCCCGTCGAAATACTTCGAAAAGTCCTGCTTGGACATGACGAAACCGTGCGGGCTCCAGGAATTGCCCCAGCTCATCATGTCTCCAAAGAGAAAAAGGAAGAGCAGGAGGAGAAGCAGGAGAAAGTCCGAGGGCGCAGATATTTCGCGATGCGGGCTGCGCATGCGCCGCAGGAGGAAATACAGCGCGGGGATGGTCACGCCGACTCCGACGGCGCCCGCCCCCAGCATGTGCCGTGAGCCGGCGGGCAGCATGCGCAGCCGTGGCATGATGTCCAGGTGACCGAGAATCAGGAGAAGAAAAGCCGCGTGGTAGATCATGAGGAAAATCCAGAACAGGGGCCGGTGCCGGCGCACCTGGGGCATGGCGAATGCCTCCGCGACCGCAGCGAGGGCCGGATGGGGTGCCGCCGGATACAGCCGCAGCGGATACGGAGGCGGCGCGGAACGCAGGATCACGACGATCCGCCAGACGATCCCCGCGAGAAGCGCCAGGACGGACAGGTATACGAACGGGACCATGATGATGTAGTCGATGCGGTCGACGATCAGCGCGAATCCCGTGTGGACTGCCGCCGAGGCCGCGCTCGTGGCGTCCGTCGCCGCGGTGCTCCCCGCGGCTGCCGCCGCCGCGGCATGCGCCGTTGCGGCTGTCACTGGGGCCCCCCCGGGGTGGGTGCCATGTTCTCCCCTATTTCTGCCGCTTCACGAAGATCTTTATCAGGCCCGGCTCCTGCTTCGTTTCCACGATCGCGTGCCCCATGGTCCTGGCCCACGCCGGAAAGTCGGCCAGCGACCCGGGATCCGTTGTGTGCACTTCGATCACGTCCCCCACGGCAACCGTCCCGATCTGCTGGCTGATCTTCACGACCGGCATCGGGCAGGCCAGCCCCTTGTAATCCAGTGTCTTGACGACGGTGTACTCTGCCATGTTGCTCTCCTTTGCTCAGATGAAGAACTGGATCGACGATTCCTTGGCATGCGACAGCATTGTGGCCACCCCGCACACCTCCAGCCCGGGGTAGTCGATCAGCTCTTCCTTCCGGAAGCCCATGAGATCCATGGACATCTGGCAGGCGTAGATCTTTACCGAGAGCTGGGCCGCCACGTCGTACATCTCGTCGAGGCTGGCGACGTTTTTCTTTTTCATGAGGCCCTTCATCATCGCGGTGCCCATGCCCATCATGTGCATCTTCGAAAGGACCAGCTTGTTGCGGCCCTTGGGCAGCATCATGCCGAACATCTTTCCCATGAAGGTCTTCCCGGCCACCCGCTTCTGCGGCGCCCGCAGCGCGGGCGTTCCCCAGAAGGTGAAAAACATCACGACCTTCATCCCCATGGCGGCGGCGCCCGTGGCGATGATCATGGCCGCCAGGTGCTTGTCCAGGTCTCCCGACATCACGATCATCGTCAGCTTGTTCTCTGCCCCCGGCATCTGCGCAACCTTCGACGTGAGCTCCGCAATCGCCGTGTCCATATCGACGCTCATCCTTCGTCTCCTTTTTCTCGGGCGCGTGAAACGCCCGTGGTTTCCGAGTGGCATCCTTCGAGGCAGGCGACCAGCTGCCGCAGGCGCGGCTGCGCGAGGCGGTAGCGGGCGAAACCCCCGCATCTCCGCGCCGCCACGAGGCCGCTCATGCGCAGGATCCGCAGCTGCTGCGAGACGATGGCCTGCGGCAGGCCGAGACGCGCCGACAGGCCCGTGACGCTTTCTTCCGCCTCGCAGAGGGCCGCGACGATGCGCAGCCGTGCCGGGTGCGCGAGCGCCTTGAGGATGTCCGCGAGATGCGCCGCCCGCGGGCGTGCCTCTGCCAGGCCTGCCATGATTGAACTCCGTCTCTCTCGAGGATTGTAGCTATATAACTATATCACAACGCCGCGCGTCCGCAAGAGGGAATTTTCCCCCGCGGGCGCCTCCAGCCAGTTGCGCGCGATCAGGTCCCGATACCAGAAGGCGCTCTTCTTCCAGATCCGCTGCTGGGTGCTGAAATCGGTCCGCAGCAGGCCGAAGCGCATGGACAACCCCCTGTTCCATTCGAAATTGTCCATGAGGCTCCAGTGGAAGTACCCCCGGCAGTCCGCGCCCGAGGCGATTGCCTTTCCCGCCAGGGCCAGGTGATCCGCGAGGTATGCGACCCTCTCCGGGTCGTCGAGAGGATCCCTGCCCGGTGCATCCGGCAGGGGAAAACCGTTTTCCGTGATGATGCTCGGCGGATTGCCGTATTCGCGCTGCAGCCGCTGCAAGGCGTGAGCTATCCCCGGGGGGAATACTTCCCACATCGCGCTCCTTTCGGCGCGAGGCGCGACGCATGCCGCCGCGTGGGAGAAGGGCATGAGAGGGGACCAGCGGTACACGGCGCGCGTGTAGTAGTTGACGCCGGCGAACGTGCCGGGCCTCTTCATGTCCGGAAGATCCCGATCGAGGCTCCGCGGGAGAAACAGGCGGAGACGCGACCGCGCGCGGGGCGGGAACGTGCCGTGGTGGATCACGTCGAGGACCGACCTGTTCGCCACCTCGTCCATGAAAGCCGCCGCCCGCACGTCGCGATCCCGGCCTGCCTCCGCGGGGCTGATCCACACGGAGTGATGCGCCAGCCCGATGTTTCCCTTCCCGATCTCCGCGGACCACGCATCGCAGAGCCGCGCGTGCGCCAGGAGGAGGTGATGGAGACAGTGGAAAAGGCTCTTCAGGGCGAACCTCCGGCCCGGGGGGAATTCGCCCAGGAAGTATCCGCACGCGGCATGGATCGTGGGCTCGTTGATCGTGATCCAGTTTTTCACCCTGTCGCCAAGACGACGGAAGAGCGTCGTGCCCAGCGCCACGAGGTGGTCGACCGACTGGCGCCGCACGAACCCGCCCATGCGGGCGAGCCAGAGCGGCTCCTCCATGTGGAAGACCGTCAGCCACGGCTGGATGCCCGCGGCGAGAAGAGCATCGATCAGCCGGTCATAGAAATCCAGGCCACGCTGGTTCACCTTCCCGGGCTCGGAGAATATCCGGGCCCAGCCCGCGGAAAACCGGTACGCTTTCAGCCCGAGGAGCCGCATGGCCTGGACGTCTTCCCGCGCGCGGTTGTAGTGATCGCACGCCACGTCCCCGGTGCTGCCGTCCCTGATCGTTCCCCTGCGGTGGGAGAACTCGTGCCAGGTCGTCGGTCCGGAGCCGTCTGCGAGCGGAGATCCTTCCACCTGGTAGGCGGCGGTGGCCGCGCCCCAGATGAACCCCTCCGGGAAACTGATGCGCTCCATGAAAGGCGAGTCTACAGGGTGCGGCGTGACGCGTCGAGATCTTGTATGATGGCGTCGAAGGCTGGGGGAGCACCATGATCGACAGGATGAGCGAGGAGATAATCCGGGCGATGCTCGAGACGATGCCCGTGGAAACGACCGTCATCGACGCGAGGGACGAGGTCATCGGCTGGAACAAGCACGGGAAAAGGCTGTTCCATCGCCCGATGGCGTCGATGGGGCTGAACTTTCGCGACTGCCATCCGCAGGAGAGCCTGGCGAAAGTGGAGCAGATCGTGGGTGAAATGAAATCCGGTCTCCGGGACAAGGCCCGGTTCTGGATCGACATGGAGGTGCATCCCCGCGAGCCGACGCACAAGATCCTGATCGAGTTCTACGCCCTGCGCAACGCGGAGGGAAATTACCTCGGCTGCATGGAGTGCACGCAGGACGTTCAGGACATCAGGGAGCTCGAGGGGCAGAAGCGGCTGCTGGACTGAGCCTGCTGGATGCGCGCGACCCCGTTCCCCGGCGTCTGCTCCTCAGGCTTTTTTCACCGGTTGGCGGATGATCGTCTTCAGCCGTTCCGCGGATGTGCGGTTCGGATCCGACAGATAGATCTCGTGGTGGCTTCCGGCGAAGGCCAGCCCCTGGTCGCGGATGAACGCGTGCAGCTTCTCTATGGTCGGCGTCTCCGCTGCGTAGGGGCCTTTGTGGAGGATTTGCACGCAGAGACCCTCCCGAAGAACCTCCCTCCGCAGCAGGGGCAGGGCGGGAGAGGCCTTCTTTTTCTTGCCGGCTTCCGAGACCGCCTTGGCGAAGTCGGCCTGCCGGACGATGGCCGGCAGCGGAATCATCAGCGTCCACTTCCATGCATCGGGCGGATGGTCTGCGTGAAACCTCCCCGACAGGGGCATGACGCGAAAGTCGATTCCGCTGTGCTTCTTCAGCATTCTCTTCAGGGTGTACGCCGCGCCGTACAGCGCTCCGATCGCATCACGGAAGGACACGCTGGTGTTCGGGTCCCCGGTGCCGTCCACCATGATGTAGACAAACGGGGGAACTTTGACGAACGAAATCTCTTTTGCAGAAGGGGTGAACAACTCCCTGTTCTCTGACCAGAGATCTATCTTTCTTTTCCCTGGGTACATCTATTCTCCCTTTTTGTCCTTCTTACACCAATCCCGCCAGCACATCAAGGAGACAGGCGTTCTGCGACAGGCCGGGAAAGGCATGCCGGAAGCGGCCGCCTCACACCGCACACGCCCTTGCCCTCGCAAAATCACGAGATCGTGAATTGCGCAAATACCCCGGGAATGTTATGCTCCCGTGAAGGAGCTCAGGCCTTCTCGGTTCACGTTGCCGACCGGCCTGAGTTGATCGCAGCGCTCATATTTCATCTGGAGGTAAACACGGTGAAGCTTTCCATCGAGCAATTGTCAAAGCTGACCAAACTCCCGGTGGGCTGCCACAGTACGCGCTGGGCGTGCCGGGGCCAAGGAAAATTGGGCGTTCGCTCGTTGTTCGCTCGTCCTAC
>JBKQPS010000229.1:0-9988 GCA_052144915.1 Spirochaetia bacterium
GAAGAAATCATCGGTGGACTTTTTTGCCTTGGGAGCGTGGTCGCTGCCGATCGTATCGAACAGCCCGTCGCTTACGCCTTCCCAGAGGGCTTGACGGTCGGCGGCGGTCTTGATGGCCGGCCCCACCTTGCCCAATGGTCCCCGACCTTTCAGCTCCTCCCAGGTGAAAGTGAGGTAATGGGGGCACGTCTCCGCGTACAGGCGGGCTCCCCGGCCCTTCAGCCAGCGTACCACTTCTGCCGCTTCCCGTGAGGATACGTGCGGGATGTACACCGGGCAGTTCATCAGCCGGCCCAGGGAGACGGCGCGGAAGATCCCTTCCGCCTCGCCGATATCCGGGCTGGTCTCCAGGAAGCGCTCGGCGAAATCCGCCTTCTCGGCCAGAAGGCGGTCTTGAATGTAGTCGATGGCCAGGCCGCTTTCCGCGTGCACCGCGGCCAATCCCCCGAGCCGCCCGATGATGTCCAGCGCTTTGGTCAGAGCGTAGTCGTCGGTCATCCAGCCCAGCTTGGCGTAGGCCATGAACATCTTGAACGAGCTGACCCCCAGCCGGAAAGCTTCGGGGATCTCGTCGGCCTGCTTCCTGGTTTCGAACATTCCCCCGTGCAGGCTGAAGTCGATGCAGGAGGCGCCCTGCCCTTCCTCCCGGTCGCGGCGGAGCATCTCCAGGAGGCTTTGCCCTGGCTTGGCGTACGTATAATAGAAGATCGTGGTCACCCCGCCAAAGGCAGCCAGCCGGGAGAGGTCGCCGATCGAGTCCACGTAGACGGGGTGGGTGTGCGGATCGAGCAGCCCCGGCAGCACGTAGCACCCCGCGGCCTCGACCTCCTGTTCACCCTGCAATTTCCCGCCCGGATCGACGGACCGGATGATCCCTTCGGAGATGCCGATGTCGGCACGAAGTGTTTTCTCCGGGTAGACGACAAGCCCGTTCTTGACTACGACAGGATAACGGTTGGACATTGCCTGGTCCCCTCTACAGTCCAAGGTAGTGGATCTTGATATGCGGGTTGCCGGCGAGCTCGGCTCCCGTCCCACCCAACACGATGCTGCCGTTCTCCAGAACGTAGCCGCGGTCTGCCAGCTCCAGGGCGTAGTTGGTGTTCTGCTCCACCAGCAGGACGGTCAGCCCCTTCTCCTTGAGCGCGTGGAGCCGGTCGTAGATCTCGTCGACCAGCTTGGGGGCGATGCCAAGGGAAGGCTCGTCGAGCATCAGCAGCCGGGGCCGGGACACTAACCCCCGGCCGATCGCCAGCATCTGCTTCTCGCCCCCGCTCAAGGTGCGGGCGTACTGGCGGCTGCGTTTCGCCAGAACGGGAAAGATGGCAAAAATCTCCTCCAGCACGCCGGTTTTCAGAATGGCGCGGTTGGCGTAGGCTCCCATGGAAAGGTTTTCACCCACGGTCATGTTGGGAAACAGGCGCCCCCCCTCCGGTACGTAGGCGATCCCGCTGCGCGCCACCACATGGGCCGCGGACCCCGCCAGCTCCCGCCCGGCGAAGCGCACCTGTCCGGAGGTGGGCCGCATCAGGCCGGAGATGGTCTTCAGCAGCGTGCTCTTGCCCGCCCCGTTCGGGCCGATGATGGCCACCACCTCCTGGGCTTCGACGTGGAAGCTGACTCCCTTCAGGATGGGGACCTTCCCGTAGCCGGCGTTCAGCGCTTCGACCTGCAGCTCGGTCACTGCACCGCTCTCCTGCCTAGGTAGGCTTCGATCACCCGCGTGTTCGACGAGATCTGCTCGGGCGTCCCTTCGGCGATGAACTCGCCATAATCCAGGACGATGATACGGTCGCAGAGACCCATCACCAGCTTCATCACGTGCTCCACCACGCAGAGGGTAACCCCCCGCTCCCGTCGCAGCGCGCGCAGCATCTCCATCAGTTCCGCGATCTCGGTGGCGGTCAGCCCTGCCCCGGCCTCGTCGAGCAGCAGCATCTGCGGGTCAGTGGCCGCCGCGCGGGCCACTTCCACCCGCTTCAGCGGGGCCAGCCCGAGGTCCCGGCATTTCCTGTCGCGGATACTTTCCAAATTGAAGAAGGCGATCGCCTGCTCTACCCGGGCCGCCACGTCCTTCTCCGCGTGCCTGTTGTAGGCACCGACCCGTATTGCCTCGGCCACCGAAAGGTTGGCGAAGGCTTGGGTCACCTGGAACGTCCGCGACATCCCCAGGCGGCAGATCCGGTTGGGAGGCAAACCGCGGATGGCGCGGCCATCGAAGAGAATCTCCCCCTGATCCGGCGGGTACAGCCCTGAGATGGCGTTGAACAGGGTGGTCTTTCCGGCGCCGTTGGGGCCGATCAGCCCGAGGATCTCCCCCCGGCGGACCTCGAAGCTGACCTCGTTGACGGCGACCAGGCTGCCGAAGCGCTTGGTCAGTTTGCTTACTTGGAGGAGGGGCGCCGCGGTCACGGTTGCTGCCTCCCGTCCCGCAGCTTCGCGCGGTCCACCGCGTCCTGGATCAGGGAGGCCAGGCCCCGGGGCCGCAGCAAGGCAATGGTGATGAGCACGACCGCATAGATCACCAGGTACAGGCTCTCCATGCGTCCACCCAGGCTGGCACGCAGCAACTCGCGGCCGGTGACAAGCACGACCGTGGCCAGCAGGGGTCCGTAGGTGATCCCCATCCCGCCGATGATGCCGAGGATGGCTACCTCCATGCTGATCGTGGGAGAGAAGAAGCTGGGGTGGATGAATCCGTACATGCAGGCGTACAGGCCGCCGGTGATCCCGACGATGAAGGCATAGGCCATCAGCGCCTTTAGCTTGCTTCCCCGGGCGTCAACGCCGAGCGCCTCGGCGGCGTCCTCGTTGTCGCCCAGCGCGAGCAGGTAGTAGCCCAGCCGCCTCGTACGGATGCGGTGGTTCGTCCACAACGTCACGAGGAGCAGCGCCATCATGATGTAATAAAAGGGGAGGTACGTACCGAAGCGCAGGTGGTAGAGGGAGAAGGCGTAAAACGGAAGCACGCGCTCGATGGAACCGCCGACCCCCTTCCAGAGCGTGAACACGACCTGCAGGACCACCACCAGGGCGGAAGAGGACAGGGCATACCAGACCTCGCGGATCCCGAAACGAAACAGTGGAAAGCCCACCAGAAAGGCGAAGCCGACGGCCACCATCCCGCCGGCGAACATCCCGACCCATGGGGTGACGTTCCAGCGCAGGAGAAGGGTGCCGGTGGTGAAGGCGCCCAGGCCCAGATACGCGCCTGCCGACAGGTCAAGCTGGCCGGCCATGCCCCCGATCAGGTTCCAGGCGCTGGTGAGCACCCCGTACAACACCACGGTGGTAAGCAGGGAGAGGTTGTACTGGCTACCCAGAAAGACCAGGGGCAGGAGCACGGCGACGGCCAGGATCGCCGCCGCCATCGCCGGCCGGCGCCAGACGCTCGCCGTATGCCAGGTGCGATTTGCGTCCACTACTTCCTCCCGAACAGTCCCCGCGGCCGCAGCCAGAGGATGACCACGAAAATGAGGTACACGCTGAGCGAGCCGGCGCGTGGATCCCACAGCCCCATTGCCAGGGACTCCGCCGTGCCCACGATCATTCCTGAGATCAACAGACCGGGTATGGAGCCGAGCCCGCTCAGGGCGATGATGCACCAACTAAGCAGGCCGAAGCGAAGCCCCATGGTCGGATCGACCTGCTGGAAGGTCATCAGCAGGCCGCCCGCCAGCGCGGTGATCGCCGAGCCCAGCGCGAAGGCGAAGGCGTACGTCCAGCGAAAGTTGACCCCCATCAGGGAGGCGGCGTCCACGTCGTCGGAGGCGGCCCGGATCGAACGGCCCCGCCAGGTCCGGTTCAGGAACAGATACACGGCGAAGACGGCCGCGACGCTCACGAGGGCCGACACCAATCGGGACATCAGCACCCTCACATCCCCCAGGGGGATGTTCCCCTGGATCAGGGAAAACTGCAGGGCTCGCGGCCGGGCAGCCCAGACAAGCTGGGCGAGGGCGCGCAGCAGGGTCATGAGGCCGACGGTGACGGCCACCTGGACGACAAATCTCTCCCGCAGGGTCCGGTCGATCATCAGGAAGTAGACCAGCACACCGAACCCGAAGAGCAGCGGCATGGTGACGAGGGGGGTGAAGACCGCGTCGAGGGTGAGATAGGAGCCCACGAAGAAGGTGAAGTACATCGACAGCATCACGAAGTCGCCGTGCGCAAAGTTCACGATATTCATGACGCCGAAGATGAGCGAAAGCCCGAGGGCGATCAGCCCATATATGCAGCCCATCATGGAACCGTCCATTACGTACTGCAGAACTCTCGCCACGGTTGTACCGTCCCTTTCGGCAAATAGAAGACCGGCCCGTGGGTACGCAGCCGGTCTCAGCGATCAGATCAGTATCGAACGTCCGTTTTTCAGTTCGTGGCATCCGGCCGGGGGAAAACCGTCTCAGACTGGGCGCCGTCGAACGGCCAGACCACCTTCGCCTGCCCGTTGATCACTTGCATCACGACCGCGCGGGCATACGGGTTTTCGCCGTTCTCCGCGAAGGCGATGTGATTCGTCGGGAAGGTATCCACCGCCGGGCCGGAAGTAATATCCAGCTTCAGGAACGCCTGCCGCAGGCTGTCTGCGTCCAGCGGCTTGCTGGGGAACATCTTGCCCGAAAGCTCCAGGGCTTCCTTGAGCACCCACATGGCGTTGTAGTTCATCCCGGGGGCGTCAGAAGGAATGTGCCCCGTCTGGGCCTTGAACTCCGCCACGAAGTTGCGGTTGGCCGCCGCGTCTTTCTCCGGATTGTATCCGTAGGTGTTCGTGTAGGAGTCGTCGGTTGCGCCGAGGGCCTGGATGGAGTTGGCGTCGGCGTAGCCACAGGCGCCCATGCCGGCGATGAACTTGGGGATCTTGCCCCCCTCGCGGAAGGTCTTGGCGAAGAGGATGGCGTCCATGAAGTACGGGCAATGGACTACCAGATCCGGCTTGGCGGCGGTAATGTCCGAGACGATCGACGTCGCGTCGGCCAGGTCATAGGGGTACTCCTTCTGGTACACCACGGTCAGCCCGTCTTTCAGGGCGGCGTTCGCCGCGCCCATGGCCACCGTGTGGCCGAAGGCGGAGTCCTCGTTGATGATGGCGATCTTTTTCAGTGACACGCCACCCTTCTTTGCGGCATCCATCGCGAACTCCACCGCGGACGCACCCTGCATACCGGCGTTGGCCGAGGGGCGGAACAGGTACCGGCGGCCCATGGCGGTGAGCTGGTCGGAGACGGCGTCGGTCACGAGGATCACCCGGTGGTTCTCCGTGACTTCCGAGGCGGTGATGGTCAGACGGCTGATGTATAGGCCGAGGATGGCGGTGGGGTGATTCTTGCTGATCAGGCTTTCCGTGGCCATCTTTGCGGTGTCGGGAGAAGCGCCGCTGTCCTCCGCCACCAGCCGCAGCGGGATGCCGCCCAGGGACTTGATCCCCCCGGCCTGGTTGATGTCTTTCACTGCGAGCTCCATCCCGGTCCTCGCCTCCGTGCCGAATACGGCGTCGGAACCGACAAACGGCTCCAGGCAGCCTACCACGACTTCCTTCGGCGCGGCCTGGGCCTGCTCCCCCTGGCCCGCGGCAAAGGCGCCGGCGGCGACGAACAGGAGCAGCAGGATCAACGTCGGGGAAAATTTTCTTCTCTGCATCTTCATTCCTCCTTGTCTGGCTTGAGGCGTAGCATTCTAAGCTGAGCCCTTGTACCCGTCAAGAAAAATCAACGCGGGGGTTTCTCAGCTGGCGGCACGCGCCGCGATCCAGTCCGGAAACAGCCCCGCCAGTCGGCGGGTGACCTCGGTGCTGGCGTCGAGGAAGTACTTCGCGTACTCGTCCAGCTGCTGCGCGTCGAGGTCAGCCGATGAACCGACCAACGCCAGGGCCCCGAGCACCCGGCCCTGGGGTCCGAAGATCGGGGTGGCCATGGCGTTGATCCCCTTGTTGAACTCCTGGAACAGTGCGGAGACGCCCGTGGAGCGGATCTCGACGAGCTTTGCGCGCAGCTCCTGGGGATCCGTGATGGTGCGGGACGTGTACGCTTTCAAGTCGATGTCCCGAATCAGCCGCTCCTGCTCCTTTGGCGGCAGGAATGCCAGCACGCACCGCCCCGTTGCAGAGCAGTGCAGGGGCATCACCTCTCCGCGCCCTACCGAGATGCGTGTGTCGATGGCGCCGCACACCTCCACGGCCACGCACGAGGTGCCGGTCCAGCGGGCGAAGAAGGTAGTCTCCTCGGTCCTGCCGTGCAGATCCTCGAGGTACGGCAGGCAGACGGCCGCCTCGTCCATTCCTTCCACCACGGACTCGGCGAAGCGCAGGTGCGCAAAGCCGAGAAAGTACCGCAGGTCGGTGTCCCGCTTGGTGATGTAGTCAAACTTCTTCAAAGCCGCCAGGATGCGGTAGCACGTGGAAGTCGGGATGGCGAGGGCCTCGCTGATCTCCTTGTTGGTAAGCCCCGTGCGGAAGTTCTTGCGCAGCAACTCCAGGATATCGTGGATCTTCTGTACTGAAGGCATGGCTCACCCCGATCCCCCGTCGAGTTTTCGCAGCGTGCGGGCGGCTGCCTGGACGGCACCAACAATACCCACGTAGCCGGTGCAGCGGCAGAGGTTGCCACGGATGGCCCGCTGAATCTCCTCCACGGACGGGTCGGGGGTCTCGTCCAGGAGAGCCTTGGCCGAAAGGATCATCCCGGGCGTGCAGTACCCGCACTGCACGGCCCCCTCCTCCAGGAAGGCCTGTTGCAGCGGGTGCAGCACCCCTTCCTCTTCCAGCCCTTCGATGGTAGTGATCTCTTTCCCGTCCGCGGTAAAGGCCAGCGTCTGGCAGGAGAGAATTGCGCGGCCGTCAGCGAGCACCGTGCAGCCTCCGCACTCGCCGATCCCGCAGCCGTACTTGGTGCCCGTCAGACCCAGGCGGTCGCGCAGCAGGTTGAGCAGCAGCTCGTTGGGCTGCACCTCGACGGAGACCTGCCTGCCGTTTACCGTCACGTGGATCGGTATCATCATAGGTCCCCTCCCGCTCTCTGCCAGGCTTCTTCCAGCGCTTCACCCACCAGCACCGCGGCCATCTGCCGTCGGTAGGCTTCGGTGGAGCGCACGTCCGAGATCGGCGTGATATCCTTCCCTGCCAGCCCGGCCGCGGTGCGGAAGAGCTCCCTGTCCGCACTCCGGCCGAGAATGGCCTTTTCTACCGACGGGGCCCGCACCGGTGTGGGAGCCACGGAGCCCAGCGCGATCCGCGCCGCGGCGACCCGTTCACCGTCCCGCTCCATCCAGACGGCGCAGTTGATCTTCGCGATATCCAGGCTCACGCGGGCCAGCCGGCGGAATGCGGCCCCGGAGTGAGAGGCGGGCGAGGGCAGGTGCACCGAGGCCAGCATCTGCCCTCGGCCAAGTACCGTCCGCTTCGGACCGGTGAAGAACCGCTCCAGCGGCAGGGTCTCATGCCGCGGCCTGCCATCTGCGCCGCGGGAGGCGATGTCAACCTGCGCGCCGAGCGCAAGGAGGACCGGCGGGGTATCGGCCCCGGGTGAGGCGTTGCAGAGGTTGCCTGCCAGCGTGGCCATGTTGCGCACCTGCGTCCCGCCGATGACCCGTATCGCTTCGACCAGCGCCGGGTACCGTCCGCGCACCCCCTCGTCCAATTCCAGCTCCCTCAGCCTCACCGCGGCACCAATTGTCAGGCCGCCCTCCCAGCCCAGCGCTGCCAGTTCCTCGATACCCAGGGAGTACACGAGCAGGCGGGGCCCGACCAGGTTGGTCTTGAGGGCGTTGATCAAGTCGGTTCCGCCGGCCAGCACACACGCGCCTTCCTCCTCCAGGGCCCGAAGCGCTTCCTCCAGCGTCCCCGGCCTCAGGCACTCGAACTGAGCGCTGATCACGCGCGTACTGGACATGGCTTTCCCCTCTCGCGCTCCGCAACGGCCCGCACGATCTGCTCCGGCAGGATAGGAAGCCGGGTGAACCAGACCCCCGTGGCTGCGGAGACGGCAGAAGCCACCGCGGCGGGCACCGGGTTCAGCGCGGCCTCTCCGATTCCCTTCGCCCCCATCGGGCCGGTCGGCTCGTAGGTGTGGGCGAAGAATATGTCGAAATTGCCGGGATCAGGGAGGTCGGCAGCCCCGAGCATCTTGTAGTCAACAAGCAGTCCCCGGTTGGTCAGCCGGCCGGTGCGGGGCTCGTACTCGGTGTCCTCCAGCAGGGCCATCCCCGCCCCGCGATAGAAGCCGCCGTGCAGCTGGCCGCGGGCCAGGGCGGGGTTGATGACCGTGCCGGCGTCGCTGCCGGCCACGACCCGGAGGATGCGCACCCGGCCGGTCTGCATGTCCACTTCCACCTCGACGAAAAAGGCCGTGTAGGCCGGCGGGCAGTTGACCATGCGTACGCTCCTGGCATGGATCGCCGTGCCCCAGTCGCGGTTCATCGCCTCCTTAGCCACTTCCGCGATGGTCATGTGTTTCTCGGGCATGCCCACGACGTAGATCACCCCCTGCCCCCGCTGGTGATCCGGCCTCGTCTTCAGGGAGGCGACCGGGGCTTCCAGCAGCCGCGAGGCAAACTCCAGCAGGATCTTCTTCGTCTCCCGGGCCACTTCGAGAACCGCGCCCCCTCCGCAGTACACGCCCCGGGTCGCGTGGGTGCATACGTCGTAGCCGGTGGAGCGGGTGTCGGCCGGGGAAATGCCCACCCGGTCGAAGGGCACGCCGAACTCCTCGGCCACCAGCTTGGCGGCCGCGTCCAGGTTCCCCCCGCCGTGATCCATCAACGCCGTGAGCACGTCGATGGAGCCATCCTCGTTGATCTTGACCTGGGCGGTGGAATAGTCTTTCACCTCGCCCGGAACCGGAGCCCCGGTGCCCGAAGTGTGGAAACCGCGCGCCATGCCGATTCCTCGACGGAACCGACCGGTTTGCCGGGCCGGGTCGGGCCGATCCTTCCAGCCGATGCGCGCCGCCCCCTCCCGCAGAAGCTCCGGCACCCCGTCGGACTGAATGAGAGAACGGATTGTCGGCCCCTGGCCCCAGAAGATCTCCCCAAGGCCGATGTAGTTCTTCAAGCGCAGCTCGATGAGATCGATCCCGAGCTTTTCGGCCAGCATGTTCATCGTCATCTCGACCCCGAAGGTGACCTCGGGAGCCCCGTAGCCCTGCATGGCGCAGGCGGGCGCCTTGTTGGTATAGACGGCGATGCCCTCGTATTTCATTGCGGACAACCGGTACAGGGAATGCCACCAGCCGGCCAGCACGCCGAGGTACGCCAGCGACTGGATGTGGTGGCAGCCGATGTCCACCCGGGCGTGCATCTCCCCGGCCGTCAGGGTTCCGTCCCGCTTCGCCCCGACTTTCAGCGAGTAGCGGGTGGGGTAGCGGCAGTGGTCGTAGATGTCATCCTCGCGGCTCATGAGGATCTTCACCGGCCGGCGCGCCCGCAACGCCAGTGCCACGGTAATCGGGATGACGGGGTTGGTCTGGATGCTGGCGCCGAAATGCCCGCCCCCCGGCAGGCGCATCACGTTCACCTTATTCAGCGGGATGCTGAACAGCTCTCCCAGCAGGATCCGCGTATTGTGCAGGGCCTGGGTGGTCGGCCAGACAGTGATCCCCCCGTCGGGCTCGGGCCGGCAGGTGCATCCGCGCGGCTCCATCTGGCAGTGGTAGACCCGGGGGGTGACAAACTCGTTCTCCACGATGACGTCCGCCTCGGCGAAGCCTTTCTCCACATCCCCCTCGTTCACCGTCCGTGTGCACGCGATGTTGTTCTGGATGCGCACTTCCTGGTCAAGGAGGTAAACCTTGTCGTGGATCAAGTTTTCGGAGGCAGCGAGCGCCTCATCTATGTCCAGATACGCGGGCAGGACTTCCCAATCCACCCGCACTGCTTCGGCCGCCCTTTGAGCCAGCTCCTCGGTCTCCGCCGCCACCGCGCCGAATGCGTCCCCGACCTGGCGCATGTGGTCAGTGAGGACGTTCCAATCCTTGTACGTGGAGCGCGGGACGGA
>JBKQPS010000230.1:0-4860 GCA_052144915.1 Spirochaetia bacterium
CCACGGCTGTTACCCGCGGGAGGGGTGGCACTTGACGTGCCCCGCGGTGGGCGCTACGCTAGGTGCGCCGTGGATGGATTACCATTGGCGCACTTTTACATCGGATTACCGATGTGTGCGGCTGGGATTCCATCCCTGCACCTTGGGCATCGAGGCAAGGCCTCGATGGCACCCGCCGAGGAAAGGAGGCGCGCGCGTGGCGATCTATCACCTTCACGTCCAGGTGATTTCTCGCGCCTCCGGGGTCAAGGGAGAAAGATCGGCGGTTGCGTGCGCGGCCTACCGCGCCGGGGAGGCCCTGACCCAACATTCGTGTCACCAGGGCCAAAGTGATGCCGCGGCGCGTCAGACACCGATCGAGCGGACAGCGTCTTGATAGGCGTGCTCGACGCTTTCGAGGGAGAGGTGCTGGTAGATCTCCAGGCTCTTCTTGCTCTCATGCCCCGAAATGAGCTGAATCTGCGCGTCGGAAAGGCCGCGCGAGGTCAGGTACGTCAGCATCTGGTGGCGGAACAGGTGCGGGTGCACGCGGTGGGTGATCTCCGCCTTCTTCCGGTAGTGCTGCACGATCTGCTGAACTCGCCTCGCAGTGAAGGCCCCGTACCGTCGCGTCTCGAAGAGCCAGGAGTTCTTCGAATTGGCCTTGAGATGACTCTTGAGCACCAAGCGGAAGCCAGCCGGGAACAGGATGTAGCGGTCCTTGCTCCCCTTCCCCTGACCGATGAAGATCCGGCAGCCCTCCACGTCGACGTCGTCGACGCGAATGCGCACGAGCTCGCTCACCCGCACCGCCGTGTAGAAGAGCAGCTTGAGCATGATCTCGTGCTGCACGTCGCCACAGGCCTGGATCTCCCGGAAGAACCGTCTGAGGGCGTTCTCGGGCAGGAGCTTCGGCAGCTTCTTCTCCTTCTTTGGCTTGTGGAGCCCGAGCTTCTTGCGAGCCTGCTGGCAGATGTAGAGGAAGTCGTCGTAAGCGAAGCGCTCGCGGCGAGCGAGACGCATCAGGTGAGCTACCGCGTCGGATTTCGCAATTCCATTCGCCGATACGAAATCAGCCGGTTTTTTCGGTGTACTACGACCCCTGATACGTGTTGTAGAGGCCTTCAAGTTCGTCTTTCCGCCATTCTACGAAATAGCTGTAGCCGCCCCCGTCGATCCTCGTCAAGATGGGGTCATGAAACGCGAGTGGCTTACCGACGAGCTCGCTGAGCACTGGACGCTTTCCCCGGCAGAACGCGAGGCGGTCGGCAACAAGCGTGGCGCCACCCGCCTCGGGTTCGCCGTGCTGCTGAAGTTCCTCCAGCTGGAGGGCCGCTTCCCCCGCCATGCACGAGAAGTGCCGACCGCGGTCATCGAGTACATGGCGCCACCGCTCGGTCTGTCCCCCGAGCTCTGGCAACGCTATAGCTGGGCCGGCAGTACCGGGAAGTACCACCGGGCTGAGATCAGACGCTTCCTGGGCTACCGGGAGGCAAGTACCAGCGATCTTCGCGCCCTGTTCGCGTGGCTTCGTCCCGCCGTTTTGGTGGAAACCTGGGACTTGGAGCATGCGAAAGCACGGCTTTATGAGCATTGCCGAGAGCTGCGCGTCGAGCCGCCTACTCCGGATCGCGTCGAGCGGCTTGTTCGGTCGGCCGTGCACGCTCACGAGAAAAAGCTCTGCTCGGCAGCGTACTCCCGCCTCTCGCCGGCCACGTGCACGAGGCTCGATGATCTCCTGGCCCTGCCACGTGCGGGCACTCCCGGCGAACCCACCGTCGTTCTCAACTTGCTCAAGGCCGACCCGGGGGGCGCAAGCCTTGCGAGCATCCAAGAGGAGGTGGCCAAGCTCGAGGTCATCCGCGCCCTGGCCTTACCAAAGGACCTCTTCGCCGGCGTCGCCGTACAGGTCCTCCGCGCCTATCGCCATCGTGTCGCCGTGGAAGAGGCCTACGAGCTTCGGCGCCACCCCGACACCTTACGCATGACCCTGCTGGCCGCCTTCTGTACAATACGAGGGCCCGAGATACTCGACGGGCTTGTTGAACTCCTTGTAAGAACCGTCCATCGAATCGAGTCCAAGGCTGTACGCAAGGTCGACCGGCAGCTGCTGGACGACTTTAAACGCGTCACCGGGAAGGAGAACATTCTCTTTCAGGTAGCCGACGCCTCTCTCGCTCACCCGGACGGTGTCGTCAGAGAAGTGGTCTATCCGGTTGTGGGCGAGGAGACGCTACGGGCCCTGGTCAAGGAGTGGAAGTCGAGCGGGCCCAGGTATCGTCGGACCCTCCAGACAACGATGCGCAGCTCCTACCGCAACTACTACCGACGCATGCTGCCAGCACTCCTCGAAGCACTGCCCTTCCGTTGCAGCAACGAGCGCCACCGGCCAGTAATGCGGGCTGTCGAGTTGCTGCGCCAGCACGTCGGGAGTAGGGCCCGCTTCTACCCGGCCCATGAGGAGGTGCCGATCAAGGGCGTGGTGAAAGACGCTTGGCGCGAAGCGGTGGTCGACATCAATGCCGACGGAGCGAAACGGATCGATCGCGTCACGTACGAGATCTGTGCGCTGGGTGCCCTGCGCGAGAAACTGCGCTGCAAGGAAGTGTGGGTCGCCGGTGCCAATCGTTACCGGGATCCAGACGAGGATCTCCCTGCCGACTTTGCAGAGCATCGCGAATCCCACTACAGCGCCCTCAAACTGCCCATCGCGGCACACGACTTCATAGGCATCGTGCGTGACGATATGAGGAAGGAGCTCAGCACGCTCGATCGAGAACTCCCGAAGAACCCCGACGTCCGCATCTTGGTCCAGGGCGGAGGCCGCATCTCCCTCTCACCTCTGGAGGCTCAGCCTGAACCACAGCGCCTGGTGGCCATGAAAACCGAAGTGGCGCGGCGCTGGCCGATGACGAGCTTGCTCGACATCCTGAAGGAGGCGGACCTCCGCGTCGGTTTCAGCGACGTCTTTCGCAGCGCGACAGCGCACGAGAGCCTTGATCGGGCGACGCTGCGACCTCGGCTGCTCCTGTGCCTTTTCGGTCTCGGCACGAACACCGGGCTGAAGCGCGTGAGCGGCGGGACCGCTGGGATCGCGTACAAAGACTTGCTCTACATCCGGCGTCGCTTCATCACGGTCGACCAGCTGCGAGAGGCGATCCGACGCGTGGTGAACGCCACACTGCGGGTGCGTCACCCGCACATTTGGGGCGAGGGGACAACCGCCTGCGCGTCGGACTCTAAGAAGTTCGGCGCCTGGGATCAGAACCTCATGACAGAGTGGCACGTGCGCTACCGAGGCCCAGGAGTGATGATCTACTGGCACGTCGAGCGGAAGGCAATCTGCATCTACTCGCAGCTTAAGACGTGCTCGTCGTCCGAGGTCGCGTCCATGATCGAGGGCGTCCTGCGCCACTGCACGGAAATGCGCGTCGAGAAAAACTACGTGGACACGCACGGACAGAGCGAAGTCGCCTTCGCGTTCTGCCGCCTGCTCGGGTTCTCACTCTTGCCAAGGCTAAAGGGGATTAAGCACCAACGGCTCTACCGGCCAGAGGCGGGAAACCCGGGCGAGTACACAAATCTGCAGCCAGTGCTGTCCCGCCCCATCGACTGGGAGCTCATCGCCCAGCAGTACGATGAGATGGTGAAGTACGCGACGGCCCTGAGAGTGGGCACTTCCGACGCCGAGGCGATTCTGCGCCGCTTCATGCGCACCAACGTCCAGCACCCGACATACAGGGCGCTCGCCGAGCTCGGCAAGGCCGAGCGGACGGCTTTTCTCTGCCGCTACTTGGGCCGAAAGGACCTTCGACGCGAGATACACGAAGGCCTGAATGTCATCGAGAACTGGAACAGCGCCAACGCCTTCATTCACTACGGGAAAGCCGGGGAGATGACGACGAATAGCCGCGAGGACCAGGAAACAGAAATGCTCAGCCTGCACTTACTGCAGGCCTGCCTGGTCTACGTCAACACGCTCATGCTCCAGCAGGTGCTGTCCGATCCCCGCTGGATGGAGCAGATGGGCCCCGAGGAGCTGCGCGCCCTCACTCCGCTGATCTATAACCACGTCACGCCCTACGGCACCTTCAACCTCGACATGGACGCGCGCTTGCCGATCGAGAGCGCCGCCTAGCGCTAAGCTGGCACAGGCATAGGCCCCGAAGGTGTCTACTTTGGCCCTGGTGACACGAATGTTGGGTCAAGGCGGGGGAGAAGATCAAAGACCTGCGGATCGGAGAAGAGTTCGACTACACCCGCCGCAAGGGCGTCGAGGAGACCATGATCCTTGCCCCCGAAGGCTCCCCCGAGTGGACGAAGGACCGGGGGCAGCTGTGGAACCAGGTGGAGGCTGCCGAGATCCGCAAGGACTCCCAGCTTGCACGTGAGATGGACATCGCCCTTCCCGTTGAGCTCAGCGAGGTGCAGCGACGGGAGCTCATCACGGGATTTGTGCAGGAGCAGTTTGTCCAGAAGGGCATGGTGGCTGACGTCGCCATCCATCAAGGAGTGGGAGAGTTCAGCGAAAACCCCCACGCACACGTGATGCTCACCATGCGGGAGATCCACGAGGAAGGCTTCGGGAAGAAGGTGCGGGAGTGGAACGACAGGGCGATGCTGGGCGGCTGGCGGGAGCAGTGGGCGAGAGCGGCCAACCGCGAGCTTGAGAGGGCGGGTCTTGAAGAGAGAATCGACCACCGAAGGCTTGAGGTGCAAAAGGATGAGGACCTGGAGAGGGGGCAATACGATCGGGCCATAGAGCTTGATAGAGCGCCCACGCGCCACAAGGGCGTGGTGGCTACCAACCTGGAGAGGCGGGGCCTTGAGTCAGAAGTGCTTCTGCGGATGAGGAAGGAACACAAAAGAGAGGCCAATCCC
>JBKQPS010000231.1:0-8356 GCA_052144915.1 Spirochaetia bacterium
CTCGCCGATCAAGCAGACGATCGGCTTCAACTACCAGCAGCCGTGGCTCTTCGACAAGCCCTGGGCGGGGGGAGTCTCACTCACCTTCGATCACGAGCTCCTGCAGAACGTGCTCCAGGATCTCATGCCCCCCGTGTTCACCGACTCTCAATACGCAATTGCGGCGCCGGATCCCTACTCGAACCGGACGGACTACCTGAACGACATCGCCAACGGTGTCGTCATCCCCGCCCAATACTTGATGAGCTACGACATGTACGACATCACCCTCGGGCTGAACACGGGCTACACGTGGACCTATCCCTTCGGCAGGCTCACCCTGCAGGGGGGCTACACCCCGCAGGTGCGGTACGTCGACTATGACGCATCGCTGTATCGCCCCTACGACTGGATCGTGCGGGACAACAATCTCAACTGGAACTTCGTCAACAAGATCTCCGCGGGCATCAACCTGGATGGCCGGGACATCTATTGGAACCCCACCACCGGATACTATCTCGCGCAGGGCTTCGCCGTGGCCGGCGGCGTCCTGCTGGGGCAGCGAGCGTACATCCGGTCGGACACGACGGCAGAGGGGTTTCTCACACTCCTGAACGTCCCGGTATTCGAGGGGTGGAACCTGCAGTTCGTGCTGGCCGCTCATTCCTCGATGTCGATGATCCTGCCGAACTACGGCTATTCCACGGTTGATGGGAGGTGGGAGTGGGAAACCGTGGCGGACTACACCGACCAGCTGTACATTGACGGAATGACGGTGGCCCGAGGCTGGGGAACGATGTACGGGGACGCGCTCTGGGATAACAAGCTGGAGCTGCGCATGCCCATCGCGAAGGAAGTCCTCTGGCTCGTGGGCTTCGTCGACGCGGCCGGGCTCTGGGACCAGCCCTTCGGGGCAACGCCACCGGCGACGAGCATCGACACCATGTCCCTCAATGATTTCTTCATGTCGACCGGCTTCGGCATTCGATTCAGTATCCCGCAGTTCCCCATCCGGCTGTACCTGGCCAGGGATTTCCAGATCAGGGACGGTTCCTGGGTCTGGAGGCCGATCAGCCCGGGAGACATCGTCCTCGGGTCGTTCAATTTCCGGTTCGTGATCTCCCTCGGGGGGAACGTGTTCTAGGAGGATCGCGGTGAAAAGGATTCTTCTCGCCCTCGCGGCGTGCATCGCCCTCGCGGCGCCCGCGGCGGCCCAGACCCAGCAGGTGACAAAGGTCGGAATCATTGATTTCACCAAGGTCCTGCTCACTGCATACAAGGACACCAAGGGCTACCGCGACTACGACCAGGCCCGGGGGGACTACAACAAGGAAATCTCCGCGCGCACCAGAGACATCACGGACCTGGAGAGCCAGAAGCTGGACGCGGACAAGGCGGGCAACAAGTCCCTCTCCCTCTCCCTGGAAAAGACGATCTCGGACCGCCAGAAGGACCTGGACACGTACAAGAGGGTCAAGGGCGCAATCCTTGCGCAGCAGCTCAGCGGGCTGATGACCGGTCCGGCGCTGCAGGAGATCTATGACGTGGTTAAGTACGTCGCCGAGACGGGAGGATACGCGCTGGTTCTGCGTATCGACACCGATGCCCGGGATCTCTTCCTCTACAGAATTCCCGAAATCGACATCACCGACGACGTCGTGCAGGAAATAATGAAGAGGCAGGGGAAGACCTCGGGAGGGCAGTAGAAGTGCCCGCGCCCGGGCGCGCTTTGGGCGTGGATCTGGGCGCGCGGCGGGTCGGCCTGGCGCTCTCGGATCCCCTGCGGATCCTCAGCTCACCGTTGGCAACCATCTCGATGACCTCGGAGCACGCGCTCGTAGAGAGCCTCCGGCGCATGTACGGAGAGCGCGGCATCACGCTCGTCGTGATTGGTCTCCCCCTGAGCGCTGATGGAAGCGAGGGAGCGGGCTGCGCCCGGGCGCGAAGAATCGCCGAAGCGCTCCAGGCAGGTGGGGTGGAAGTGAAACTGCAGGACGAAAGATGGTCGAGCAGGGACGCCGAAGAGATCCTGCGTGAAACGGGGAAACGCCGCCGGACGTCGAAAGAGAAAGTGGACGCCATCGCGGCGTCACTGATTCTCAGGGACTACCTTCAGGAGGCTTCCCGCCGCTGAGCTTGCGCTCCAGCTCGTCCCGCAGCAGCCCGAACTTCTTCCGGGCCTCCTCGGAGGTATCCATGAGCGCCTGGTGAGCCCGCAGGATGAAATCCGCTCCCGGCCTGGCGGTGGCGGAGGTGAGCTCCTTCATCTCCGGTGGGGGAGGAGCCGGGGCGGCGTCGAAGACGAGGACGTCCTCGAGGCCCAGCGCACGGAGAAGGTCGAGGCATTCCGCGCTTGCCTGCGTGACGTGAAGGCGGCCGCCCGAGCCCTTCTGCAGCCTGCGGTCGATGGCGACGAGCAGCCCGATGAACGTCGAGTCCATGTAGGTGCAGGGCGCGAGATCGACGTAGACGGCGGGCACGTCGGACGACTCTTCCAGCCGGGCCAGGAGCGTGTCGCGGAGCGGGAAGCACAGCGTGGCCCGAACGCTCCCGCGGGCGGTGATGAACCAGCCACGGCTGTCCGAGCCGACGAGAATGGAATCCGCGGGGTACCGCGATGCCGAATCCGCGGGGTACCGCGATGCCGAATCCGCGGGCGGAACCGCCGCCGTGTTGCCCTCGCCCATCGCATCATACTATAGTTTCTCACCCATGATCGAAACAACCCCCATGATGGCGCAGTATCGGCGCATCAAGGACGAGCATGCGGATTCGATCGTGTTCTTCCGGCTGGGCGACTTCTACGAGATGTTCGACGGTGACGCGCGGGAAGCATCCTCCCTGCTCGACCTCACGCTGACCCAGAGAGCGGGCGTCCCGATGTGCGGAATCCCGTACCACGCCGCGCCTTCGTATGTCTCCCGCCTGCTCGCCGCCGGAAAGAAGGTGGCCATCTGCGAGCAGCTCACCCCGCCCGGCAGCCGGGGCCTCGTGACCCGCGAGGTGGTGGAGGTGGTGACCCCGGGGACGGTGCTCGATGAGAGCTATCTCTCCACGCACGCGAACAACTACCTGCTGTCTCTCGCCAGGGTCGGTGACTGCCTCTCACTCGCCTACGCCGACGTCTCCACCGGCGAGTTCCAGGCGACGTCGTTCCCATTCGCCGATCGGGCCGAAATGCTGAAGCGGGAGCTCCTCCGCATCGATCCCCGGGAGGCTCTCACGCAGGAGTCCCTCCTCGCGGAGGATCCGGTCACCCGCGGCCTCCTGGGCGAAAGGGAGGGCCTCCTCGTCAACAGGTACCCGGACTGGAGCTTCGATCCGGAATCCTGCGCGCGCAGGCTTGAGCGGCAGTTCGGCGTGGCGAACCTCAAGGGCTTCGGTCTCTCGACAGGTTCTCCGGAAGTCGTGGCCGCCGGGGTCCTGCTGGAATACCTCGCGCAGACGGCCAAGCGGTCCCTCGGACACGTGGCCGCTCTCACCCTGTACGCGGACCGCAGCTTCGTCGAGCTGGACGAGTCGACCCAGCGCAACCTCGAGCTGGTGGCAAACCTCCAGGACGGGAGCAGAAAGTACACGCTCGTGGAGGTCCTGGACCAGAGCCGCACCTCGCCCGGAGCCCGGATGCTCCGCCGCTGGCTCCTGACTCCGTTGAAGGACGGAGAGGCAATCGAGCGGCGGCTCGGGGCAGTCGACTTCCTCTACCGGGACCAGGTACTCCTGTCCCGGCTGCGGGAGACCCTCGGGGGCGTGCTGGACCTGGAGAGGCTGACGGCGCGGGTGGCAATGGAACGCGCCCACGCGAAGGACCTTCTGGCGGTGAAGTCCACGCTGAAGTCCGTGATGGCCGTGTGCGCGCTTCTCTCGCGTCCCGCCGGTCCCGGGAGTCCCCCGGGCGTTCACCCAATGGCGGTCCCGATATCGGCACACCGGGAGGAGATGGAAGAGCTCGTGCAGCTCCTGGAGCGCGCGATCAGCGAGGAGCCGTCGATCCTCCTGACGGAAGGAAACCTCATCCGGCGCGGTTACGACCCGGAGCTGGACCGGCTGCACGGCCTCAAGGAGAACTCCCGTGGAGTTCTGGAGAAATATCTGGCGGAAGAAAAGGAACGAACAGGGATCGGAACCTTGAAGCTGCGGTTCAACAGGATCATCGGGTATTACTTCGAAGTCACGAAATCCAACCTGCCCATGGTGCCGCCGAGCTTCATCCGCCGCCAGTCGCTGGTGGGGGGAGAGAGATTCACGACTGACAGGCTGGCCGATCTCGAGTCGGAGATCAACGACGCGTCCGAGAGGATCGTCGAGATCGAGAGGACTCTCTTCCTGGGGGTACGAGCACGGGTGAAGGAGGCCGTCCCCTGGCTGATGACGATCTGCGCGGCCATGGCGGAGCTGGATGTCTTCCAGGCCTTCGCGTTCGCCGCGACGGTGCACGGCTACGTGCGGCCGCGGGTGACGCCGGGCACCGAGCTGTCCATCCGCGACGGACGGCACCCGGTCGTGGAGGCCCACAGGCCCGGCGGTGCCTTCATTCCGAACAGCCTCGAGTGCCCGGGCACGGGCCGATTCTTCGTTATCCTCACGGGGCCGAACATGGCCGGCAAGTCCACGTTCCTGCGCCAGGTTGCGTTGATCGCGCTGATGGCGCAGATCGGCTCCTTCGTTCCGGCGTCCCGCGCGGAGATCGGCATTGTGGACAGGGTCTTCTGCCGCGTCGGCGCGGCGGACAACCTCGCGCGCGGGGAGTCGACCTTTCTCGTCGAGATGAACGAAACGGCGCATATCCTGCGCACTGCCACGACCCGCAGCCTGGTCATCATGGACGAAATCGGCAGGGGAACGGGCACGCGGGACGGGCTCGCGATCGCCCGCGCGGTCTGCGTCACTCTCCTGGAGACGGTGCGCGCGAGGACGCTCTTTGCCACGCATTTCCACGAGCTGACCTCGCTCCAGCACGAAGCCATCGCCAACATGTCCATGGACGTGCGTGACTCGGAGGGGGAGATCGTCTTCCTCAAGCGCGTTCGGGAAGGACCTTCCAGCAAGTCATACGGAATCCACGTCGCGCGCCTGGCCGGGCTGCCGCCTGAGACGATCCAGATCGCCGAAAGGCTGCTCGCCGAGGAAGACGCCGCTGCGCCACCCGGGCGACAGGGAGGCGCCCCTGGAGCGGTTGCAGGTGCCGCGAGCAGTATGGAGAACAGCACGCCGGAACGTCCCGCGCGCGTTGCACAGGAGAACGTTGCATTGGGGCAGGAGCAGCTGTTTTCTCCGCAGGAGATGGTGGCCCGTCAGATCGAAGCGTTGCAGACAGACCTCATCACCCCGATGGAGGCGCTCACCCTCCTGGCGCGCCTGAAACGCGAGCTCGACCGCGGCAAGGCGCCGTGACGCAGAACGCAGGCAGGGCTCTCCTCGAGATCCTCTTTCCGGGACGGTGCCTGCACTGCGGGGAATGGCTTCTTCCTGCCGGAGCATCGAGCGGCCCGCTGTGCGACGAATGCCGGAGGCTGCTGTGTACCCTCCATGATCCTCGGTGCCGGAAGTGCGGGATCGAGCTGATTTCCGAGAAAGGAACGTGCCTGCGTTGCCGTACGACCGACTACGGATTCGACTCGAACATGTCTCTTTTTCCTTACAGCGGCGTCGCGAAGTGCCTGCTCGTCGCCTTGAAGTTCGGTCGGCGGACAAGGGTCGCCCCTCTCTTTGCCGCACTCGTTGCCGAGAAGCTGCGCGAGTCCGGTATCGAAGGATGTGCCGTGGTTCCCTCGCCGCCGCGCAAGGTGCGGCAGACACCGGATGCCGTCGAGCTCGTGGCTCGCGCACTGGAACGCATTCATCCATTCACCGTGCTGCGCCTTCTGCAAAGGTCAGGCCACGTGCAGCAAAAATCACTCGATTACGAACAGCGCAGGAAGAACCTGGACGGGAAGATTCAAGTCCACCAGGACGGACGCACACGCGTACTTCCGACGGAAGTGGTGCTCCTCGACGATGTGTTCACAACCGGCGCGACTCTCGACGCGTGCGCTCGCGCACTCCGGGGCGCCGGATGCACGCGGGTGAGAGCCGTCACCCTGGTGATGGAGGAATGAGCGGAAGTACGCCTCAGGGCTTTCGCAGGAGAGCTGCCCGGAAGCCCGCGTACCTCCTGCTGACCCCCGGCCGGAGCCCAAGCTTCTGATCCATGAACCTGGCTACCTCCGTGCTCGTGCAGGCGACGAGCAGCTCCCCGCCCGATCTCAGGAGCACGCGCGCCGACTGCGCCAGCTCCGCCTGCCAGGGAACCCGGGGAACCGGGTGGGGCGATGCGAGGATCAGGTCGAACGACCCTTCCGGGAAGCCTTTCCGGAGCTCCGCCTCCGAGCAGATGCGGTGAACGCTCGCGGGCGGGCTGCCCGCTGCGGAAAGATTCATCTCCGCAATCGCGCACTCGAGGGTGTCTCGGCTGGCGATCGAGAGGGACGAGCTCTTCCCGCGCGGACGGGACAGCAGCCCCGTGGGCAGATGTCCCTGTCCGGGATTCCACACAAGCACGCGGCGAGCAGGCGCGGCTTGTTTCAAGACGTCGAACGAAAGGGCCACCGCGTGCCCGAGGGCATCGAAATCCGGCAGAGAGTACGCGGTTCGCAGCCAGTAGGAGAATCCGTCCGGCGTGAACCGCACGGCAGTCCGAATGTAGGGCGAGAGGTCTTCGCGCTTCGCATCGGTCTCCGCCCCCGCGGCCCCGGCACGGTAGTGGATGACAACGTAGGACTGTGTCGCTTCCCGAAAAACAATCTCGCAGCCCAGCGCGGCAAGCGTCTCCTTCACGAACGACGACAGCGATGCGACGATGACGATCGCCGAAACGCCGCCGGGCGCAAGGCACCCGGCGGCATGACGGAGAAACGACTCCAGAACCGGCGCGCCGGCTTTCGCCGGAAGGTTGGAGGTGACGAGGTCGAATTGCCGGCCTCCGAGTCCCTGGAAGGCAAGACAGCACGTTGACGAGGCCCGGCCCAGGCCATTCGCTCGACAGTTGTCCCGGGCGAACGCAGCCGCGAGCGCGTCCCTGTCCTGCAGGGACACCTCCGCGTTCGGTGCCTGCGAGGCGATACAGGCGCCGATCACTCCCACGCCGCAGCCGAAATCCAGCACGGACCGAAGCGCGTCGAGCTCGACCCGCTGGGCGAGGGTCTTGAGGAGGAGACGCGAGCCGGCGTCGATGTCGAAACTGCTGAACAGAGCGTGGGAAAGTCGAAGGGCGAGATCGCGTCCGTTGAAGCGGAAGGACACGGTCTTGTTCACGAATCGCGAAATTGCGTCGGCCGAGGGGTCCACGCCGGATTATAGAATGCGGGCAGCCTCGGTTGACAAGGCCTCTCGTCCGGGGTATCTTCTCAGGAGAAAGAGTCGGTCCCAGACTCTTTTTTTTATGTGGCCGGGACTGAGGCCGAATGCCACGGATCACCGTGGCCGGGAGGATATGTACCTCGAGCATTTCCACGACACGGTGCGTGAGGCGATTGCTCCCGTGCTTGCCGGCATGGGATACTCCCTGGTGGAGCTGACGCTGGGAAGACGCAAGGGCACGACTCGCGTCAGCGTGGTGATCTACCGACAGGAAGGTGTAGGGGTGGATGACTGTGCGCAGGTGTCCGGAATGCTCCTCCCGCTGCTGGAGACCATCGAAGGGATGACGGACATCAGCCTGGAGGTGAGCTCGCCGGGCATCGAGCGCACGCTGCGCGGACCGCGGGAGTACGAGATCTTCGCCGGACGGGGAGTCCGGGTGCTCGCGGGGGCGGAGACGGAGTGGCAAAGCGGGATCATCGACCGCGTGGAGGGGGACACGCTCTGGCTCAGATTCGGAAAGGAACGCAAGGGTTTCGCGCTGGCGGACATCCGCAGGGCGCGACTGGACTATTCAGTGGAGGTTGAGGAAGCAAAAAATGCAGTCTGAACTGTCGCAAGCAATCAAGCAGCTCGTGCAGGAGAGGGGGATCCCCGAGGATCTCGTCATGAGCACCATCGAAAACTTCCTGCTGGCCGCCTACAAGAAGAAATACGGGGTCGTCGACAATGCCGTGGTCCGGTTCAGCGAGGACTCCATGGAGGTGACGCTCTTCGCGAAGAAGAAGATCGTCCTGGACGACGACCTTGACGACACCGTCTACGAGATCCCGCTCGCCGAGGCGCTGCAGCTCAACGAGGATTGCGAGGTCGGCGATGAGCTTCTCATCGAGATCAACCCGAAGGAGTTCGACCGCGTCTCCGTGCAGAGCGCGAAGCAGAAAGCCCGCCAGAGCCTGCGCGAGATCCAGAAGGACACCCTGTACTCGGAGTACAAGGACAAGGTCGGTGAGATGATCATCGGCTACTACCAGCGCGA
>JBKQPS010000232.1:0-32958 GCA_052144915.1 Spirochaetia bacterium
CAATCTGCGCAAGTAAGCGCGAAAGCAAGGACAGACATGGAACAGCAGAACGCCAAGGGCGTGGTTCACGTATCATTCAAAATCGGGGAGGAGGAGCTCGTCCTGGAAACGGGCAAGATGGCCAAACAGGCCAACGGGTCGGTGTTCGCCCGCCTGGGCGGCTCGGCGGTCATCGCGACCGCGTGCGCCGCGGACAACGAGAAGGAAGACCTTGACTTCATCCCCCTTTCCGTTGACTACCTCGAGAAATACTACGCCGCGGGCAAGATCCCCGGCGGGTTCATCAAGCGGGAGGGCAGGCCCAAGGACAAGGAGATCCTGGTCTCCCGTCTCATCGACCGGCCGATCCGGCCGCTGTTTTCCCGGCTGTTCCGACGCGAAATCCAGGTCATTCCCATGGCGATATCGACCGACCAGGTGAACCCCCCCGACATCCTGGCGATGAATGCCGCCTCCGCCGCGATCACCATTTCCGACATTCCCTTCGAGGGACCGATCGGCGCGGTGCGCGTCGGCTTCGTGGACGGGAAGCTGGTGATCAACCCGACGTTCGACCAGATCGAGACGAGCACGCTGACTCTCGTGGTGGCCGGCACGGCGAAGGGGATCACGATGGTGGAGGGCAGCGGCCGCCAGGTCTCCGAAGCCCTCGTCGTGGAGGCGATCGAGCTCGCCCATGCGGCGATCCGCGAGCTGTGCCGGATCCAGGTCGAGCTCGCGCAGAAGGCCGGCAAGGCGAAGCTGCCGCTCGTCGAAAGGCCAAGCACGTTCACCCTCGGCCGCGAGGTGCGGGACTGGGCCTTCCCGAAGCTGGAGGAGGCATGTTTCGTCAAGGGCAAGGAGACGCGCAGCAAGGCAATCAAGGCAGTCCGGACGGAGGCTTTGCAGTTCTTCGCCGATCGGCTGGCCGAAACGGACATCAAGCCCGTGAAGGCGCTCTTCGAGGACATGGAACAGGAAATCATGCGGGATTCCATCGTCAACAAGTCCCGGAGAACGGACGGCCGCTCTCCGACCGAGATCCGCCCCATCACTTGCGAGATCGACGTGCTGCCCCGCACCCATGGGTCGGCGCTGTTCACGCGCGGTGAGACCCAGGCGCTCGTGGTGACGACGCTGGGCACGGCGCTGGACGAGCAGATCATGGACAACATCGACGGGGACACGAAGAAGAACTTCATGCTCCACTACAACTTCCCGCCGTTCTCGGTCGGGGAAGTGGGGAGGCTCGGCTCGCCGGGACGGCGCGAAATCGGGCATGGCCACCTCGCCGAGCGCGCCATCAGCATGGTGCTGCCGAAGAAGGAGAACTTCCCGTACACCATCCGCATCGTCTCCGAGATACTGGAGTCCAACGGCTCCTCGTCCATGGCCACGGTGTGCGGAAGCACGCTCAGCCTCCTGAACGCGGGGGTGCGGATGGAAAAGCCCGTGGCGGGCATCGCGATGGGCCTTGTGAAGGAAGGGGACAAGTTCGTCGTCCTCAGCGACATCCTGGGCGAGGAAGACCATCTCGGGGACATGGATTTCAAGGTTGCGGGAACGGAAGACGGGATCACCGCCCTGCAGATGGACATCAAGATCGAGGGCGTGAGCGCGGAAATACTCACGAAAGCCCTCGGGCAGGCGCGCGAGGGACGGCTCCACATCCTCGGGATCATGAACCGCACGATCGCCCAGCCCCGCAGCGACATCTCCGATTTCGCGCCAAAAGTCATTTCGATCAAGGTGCCCACGGAGAAGATCGGGCTGATCATCGGCCCGGGCGGGAAGAATATCAAGGGCATGAGCGAGAAAACCGGCTCCACCATCAACATCGATGACGACGGCATGGTCACGATCTACAACCACCAGAAGGACGGCGCCGAGAGGGCGCAGCGCATGGTGGAGGGCCTCATCGAGGAGGCGGTCGTGGGCAAGACGTACACCGGCCCCGTAAAGCGGATCATGGATTTCGGGGCGTTCGTGGAAATTCTCCCGGGCAAGGAAGGCCTGGTGCACATCTCCAAGCTGGCCGCCACGCGCGTCGAGCATGTCGACGACGTCGTGAAGGAAGGCCAGGTGCTCACGGTCACCGTGACCGAGATCGACCACATGGGCCGCATCAACCTCGCCACGAAGGAAGCGCTGGAGGCCAACCCCGGACTCCTGACGGAGCGCTCCGAGAGGCGGCCGCCGCGCCGTGACGGCGACAGGCCCCGGGGAGGCGGTTTCCGCGACGGCCCGCGGGGCGGCCACGACGGACCCCGCGGAGGATCTGACCGCCGATCCGGCGGGTACTCCGACCGACCTCCCCGGCCTCCTCGGAGAGACGGGTGATCTCCACGGAAAGACTGGCGAGCGGAGCGAGCCTGCTCCTCGAGCCAGTCGACCGCACCGACACCCTGTGCATCGGCTTCTGGTTTCTCCACGGTTCCCGGGATGAAGGCTCCAGGCAGAGGGGATATTCCCACCTCCTGGAGCACATGCTTTTCAAGGGGACTGCCCGCAGATCCGCCCTGTCGATCGCCCAGGAAATCGACCGCGTGGGCGGCATCATCAACGCATTCACCGAAAAAGAGACGACCTGCGTCTACGCCATCATCCCGCGCGAGCACCTGCGGCTGGCCTTCGACATTCTCTCCGACATGACCGTGGGCTCGCTCTTGGACCAGGGCGAGCTGGAAAAGGAAAAAGAGGTCATCATCAACGAGATCCGTTCCGTTGACGATTCTCCCGAGGAAAAGGGCCATGACTGCTACCTCCGCGAGATGTGGGGCGAGCATCCGCTGGCACGGAAGATCACGGGCGAGGTCGAGGAAGTCCAGGGCGCGAGGCGCGACCAGCTGGTCGGGTTCTCCCGCGACTGGCTGGTTCCTTCCAATACGGTGATCGCCGTGGCGGGAAACTTCGACGTCCGCGAGGCGCGCGAGCTGGCTTCCGCGGTGTTCGCTTCCCCGGCGGGTGCCGGTCGTGCGCCGCGGGTGGCGCCCGGCTGGCAGCGGAAGGCCTCCTTCGTCCCCGACAGGTTCAACCAGGTGCAGATCTACGCGGGCACCTGCTACCCGATCGATCACGAGGTCCCTCACTACTACACCTCCCTCGTCTTCAGCACGGCCTTCGGGGAATCGATGAGCTGCCGCCTGTTCCAGAAACTGCGGGAGGACCTGGCCCTGTGCTACACGGTCTATTCCTTCCGCACTTTCTTTTCCGATACGGGGATGTGGACGATCTACGCCAACACCACTCCGGGACAGACTCCCCGGTTCCTCCACGAGCTGGACCGGGAGCTGGCGCGCCTGCTGAAAGAGCCCCTGTCGGGCGCGGAAATCGAGGACGCGAAGAGCCACCTCGTCGGGAGCATGATCCTTTCCCGCGAGGACATGGAAACCCGGATGAAGCGCCTTGTGCGCCAGTACCTGATGATGGACAGGATCCTCACCTTCGAGGAATCCGTGGCGGCGATCCGGGCGGTCACCCCGGAGGCGATCGAGCTGCATGCGAAGAAATGTCTCCGGGGGGAGGCGTTCAGCCTCCTCGCCTACGGGAGCCGCGGCATGGCCCGATTCCGGGGTTTCGAGTTTTCGTTCGCCAAAGGAGTACCCCGGCGCCCAATCCGTGTGGCACCGGGGCGCCCAATCCGCGGGGTGCCGCGGGGCGCGCGGCAGGCATGAGTCATGGAAGACCCGATCATCTTCTGCACGGACGCTCCCGGCGGGGTTCCCGTCTACCAGTCCGAGGGAGCTTCCGGGGCGGACGTGAAGGCCCTGCTCGACCAGGACCTGGTCCTCGCACCCGGGAGCCGGGCACTCGTCCCCACGGGTCTGCGGTTGCAGATCCCCCGCGGCCTGGAAGCGCAGGTCAGGCCCCGCTCGGGTCTCGCCGTGCGGCACGGCATTTCGGTGCTCAACGCGCCGGGCACGATCGACAGCGACTATCGGGGCGAGGTCCAGGTCCTCGTCGTGAACCTCGGCCAGGAGGAGTTTCGGATCAGAAGCGGCGACCGGATTGCCCAGCTTGTCTTCAGCCCCGTCGTGCGCGTGCGCTTCCAGGCCCGGCCGCTCATCGACGAGACAGCCCGGGGGGGCGGCGGCTTTGGCTCGACAGGCGTCTGAGGGAGGCGCACCCGGCTGCCCGCGGCTTCGAGCCGCGTTTTTGGCCGTGCTTCTCTGCGCGGGGTCTGTTGCGGCAACGGCCGCGCCCGCGGGAAAAGACACCGACCAGGCGCTGCTGAGCGCAGCTCGCGCACGGCTCTCCGCCGGGGACTCCCGCGGCGCGCTGAGCGTCCTTCGCGAGCTGCGGGACCGTTTCCCGGATTCTCCTCTCCTCGTGGAGGCAGACGGGCTCAGCGTGGAATGTTCCCTCGCGGCGGGTGATGTCTACAAGGCGCGCTATTTCCTGCAGCGAACCCTGGACGCAGCCCCCGGCTCGCGTCCTGCCTTCACGGCGGCCCTCTCCGTCGCGAAGTACTACTACGACGCCCGTTCGTGGCTCGCCGCGCTCGGGTACTACGAGAAAGCGGTGGATACGTTCCAGGGGGAGCGGAGCGGGACGCGCGCCGACCTGGACCTGGCGCTCGTGCACGCCGCGGAGCTTTCCACCTACCGGCTGAACGATCCCGACCGCGCGCGCGCTTACTTCCAGCGCGTCTCGGGGAACACGCTGCCGCCCGCGGAAGGGCAGATCTACCGACAGCTGCGAGTCCGACTGCTCTGGTCGGTTCTCACGGCGGAATCCCTGGGGCTGAAAGACTCCAACGTGTCGTCCCTGCGTGTGGACGGCGATGACCTGTGGGTGGGGACGTGGAACGGCGGCGTGTCGCGGTACTCGGTCTCCGCGGGGAGCAGCGATCCGTTCCCCGTTCCGCCCTACGCCCGTTCGATCGAAGTCGCGGACCGGCGCGTGTGGATAGGCACGACCGAGGGACTCTCGTGGTACGGCAAGGGCACCGCGCGGTGGGGCACCGAGGGGAATCCGTCGGCCGACCATCCGTATAACGTGCAGGTGGTCCGCCTGGCTGCCGGCGCGCTGTATGCCGGCACCCTCGGGGACGGGCTCCTCCGCGAAGGAGAATCCGGCTGGGAGCCAGTGACCGACGGGAGCCTGCCGGGCAGGTTCGTCACCTGCATTGCGGAAGACGCGGCCCGGGGCCGGCTCCTCATCGGGACCCTGAACATCGGGCTGGTCATCCTCGACTTGAAGACGGGACAGATGAGCACGCTCTCGGATTCGCTGCCGGGGTTCACCTCGGAGAACATCACCACGATCCTTTCCGCCCGCGACGGGACGATCTGGATCGGCACGTACGGGGAAGGCCTGTGGGAATGGGCGCCGGAAGCGGGGAGCGTCCGGCAGCACACGAAGGACGGGGCAGACATCACGGACGACTGGATTCTCTCGAGCTGCGAGACAGACCGGGCGCTGTATTTCGGGAGCTTCGGAGGCGGGGTCAGCGTCCGCTTCAAGGCCGACGGCTCCTGGCGGCGGATCGGCATCCACGACGGGCTTGCCTCCCTCGACGTGCCGGCCATCGCGTGGAGGCCTCCGAGCCTGTATTTCGGCACCCTCGGCGGGGGTGTCTCGGTGTACGACGAGGCCGCGGATGGCGCGCACCCATAGGCTGACCTGGCTCTACGTCGGCCGGGAATTCCTCATCTCCTTTGTCGTCGCCTTCCTGTTCTTCTTCTTCCTTTTCTTCATCAACCAGATCCTCGTCATGGCGGAGGAGATTTTTTCCAAGAAGGTGGCGTTCTGGGACGTCCTGCTCCTGATCGTCTACTCGCTGCCCGTCGTCATTGCGTTCTCCTTTCCGTTCGGATCCCTCGTCGGGGCGTTGATGGCCGTCGGGCGGCTCTCGTCGGACAACGAGCTGCTCGCGTTCGGTTCCCTGGGGGTGCCGCCGCGCCAGCTGCTCCTGCCGATGCTCCTGCTGGGGCTCGCCTTTTCCGCGATTTCGTTCGTGACGAATGACTACTTCCTGCCCCTGGGAAACCTGCGTTTCGCGGAGATCTATCGCCGCGTCCTGTACTCGAATCCGGGGCTGGAGCTGGAGCCGTATTCGGTGAAACGATTCGAGAACACGACGATCATCACGGGCGCGGTGGACGGCCGGCAGATGCGCGACATCATGATCATCGACAAGTCCGTGGAGGGAAACCGCCGGATCATCATGGCGGCAGCCGCGCGCCTGGACGAGAGCGCGGAGCAGGGCGGAATCATCTCCCTGGCGCTGGACCACGTGTTCTCCCAGCTCAGCTACCCGAAGGACGGGGACCGCTACGACTACACTCTCGCCGATTCCATGGTGTACACGATATTGCTGAAGAACATCACCAGCGTCTCCCTCGGGAGCCTGACGCCGTCCACGATGAGCTCGGCGGACGTGGCGAAGCAGATCCTGCTGAAGTCCCGGGACCAGGAGGCCGCGCAGGCGGTGAAGGACGCGAACATCCGGCGGCTCACGCTCGGGCTTTCCGCCGGATTCCGCGCCGCCGAGCACGCGCTCGCGGAGGACCGGGGAAAGCGCGAGTCGGAACGCACCGGGGTGGAAGCATTGTGGCGAAACCTGAGCGCGGAACAGGGAAGGAACGTCGTGGACATGAGCCTGCAGTCCTACCGGGTCGAGCTCCACCGCAAGTTCTCGATGCCCATCGCCTGCCTGGTGTTCGCGTTTTTCGCATTCCCCGTCGGCGTGCGCGCACGGCGAAGCGGGCGAACCGTGGGCTTCGGAGTCGGCCTGTTCGTCGCCATCGTGTACTGGGGACTGCTCGTCGCGGGCCAGACCTTCGGAGTGCGCATGTCGCTTTCGCCGCTCCTCTCGATGTGGTTTCCGGACGCGATCGTCGTCATCGCGGGAGGCATTTTCTTCACCGCGGGGGCGCGCAGATGAGGCTTCTCTGGCAGATGCTCCTGCGGCAGTTCCTGCCCATTTTCCTGCTCGCCCTGGTCTTTTTCGTGCTGCTGCTGCAGCTCATCGACATCTTCGGGAGCATCTGGCGGTACTTCGCGCACGATGTCAGCGCAGGGCAGGTTGCCTGGATCGCGCTGCTGTACCTTCCGAAGTGCGTTTCTTTCGCCCTGCCCGTTTCGTTTCTCTTCGCCATCGCCTACACCCTGGGGCTCTTCTACGCGAACAACGAGCTTTTCGCCATTTTCGGTTCCGGGGTGAGCCTGTACCAGCTGGTGCTGCCATTTCTCGTGCTCGGCATCGCCCTCAGCGTGGGGGGCTTTTTCTTCGAGGACCAGGTGGTCATTCCCACCTTCCAGGAAAAGAACGAGACCTATGCCCTGGCAGTCAAGCAGGTCGACTCCCTCAGCCAGTCGAACGTCGCCGTGACGAGCCCCGACCAGCGGGTGGTCTACGTGGCGGACTACTACAACGACGCGCTGCAGCAGCTGACCGGGCTGACGGTGGTCATCCGGGACTCGCGCATGGCGCTGCTCATGAGGATCGACGCCCAGTCCGCCGAATGGCATGACACGCGCTGGGTTCTCCAGGGGTGCCGCACGTTCACCTGGGATCCGCAGACCCGGCTGCTGAGCGACAGCTCGTTGCCCCGCTACGACTCTCCCCTGCTGAGCGAGCCGCCCGCGACGTTTCGACGCCTCGCGCGCAACATCGAGGAGATGGACAGGAGCGAATCGGCGCGCTACGTGGCGATGATCAGGAGGGCCGGGCTTCCCTACCGGGAGGCCCTCACGGACCTGTACCGCAAGTATTCTTTCGCATTCACGCCGCTCATCGTCGCCTTCATCGCAAGCAGCCTCGGGAGCGCCTTCAAGAAGAACATCCTGCTGATGAGCCTTCTCTCCGCGCTGGTGATTTCCGTCGTATTCTACGTCTCGCAGATGGTGACCGCCATCCTCTCCAAGAACGGTGTCATTCCCCCGCTCGCCGGGGCATGGTCCCCGTTCAGCCTGTTTCTTGTGCTCGGTTTCATGCTATTCAGAACGGCGCGCACATAGGCAGCCGGGGGGGAAGTCAATGGAGATTGCAGCGGGAATCGACTTCGGAGGGACATTTGCGAAGATCGGGCTCGTCGAAAGGACGGGGAGGATCCGATCGCGCACGCAGGTGGCGATGGATCCGCGGGAGAGCTTCGAAGGGATCGTTGCGCCGGTCGAACGGACCCTCCGGGCGCTGATCGGGAAAGAAGGGTCCGGCGACAGTCTCGCCGCGATCGGGATCGGAACCCCGGGCTTCATTGACAAGACGGAAGGAATCCTGATCGGCGGGTGCGAGAACATCCCCTCCCTCCAGAACCGTTCGGTCCAGGACTACCTTGCCAGGGCCTTTGGTGTCCCCGCCTACTCGGAGAATGACGCGACCAGCGCGGCGGCCGGCGAGCTCGCCTTCGGTGCCGGCAGGAGCTTCTCCAGCTTCGTTCTCATCACCGTCGGCACGGCCATCGGGGGCGGGCTCGTTCTGAACGGCAGGGTCTATCGGGGCTGGCGGGGCTTTGCCGGGGAGATCGGGCATCTCTGCGTCAACCGCGACGGTCTCTGGTGCAGCTGCGGCAGCAGGGGGTGCCTCGAACAGTACGCGTCGGGCACCGCGATGCTCCGGGTATATGCGGAGAAGCTTCGCAAGCGCGGCAAGGACCCCGGCGGCTCCCTGTCCACGCGCGATGTCGTCGACCGGGCGAAGGCCGGGGATCCATTCGCGCGCGACACGATGGAAGAGGCGGGCGCCTGGATCGCGCAGGCCTTCGGCAGTCTGCTGAACGTCCTCGACGTGGAAGCCTGCATCGTCGGCGGGGGAGTCTCCGAGGCAGGCGACGTTCTCTTGGAGCCGATCCGGCGTCATCTCCCCGACCACTGCTGGCCGCAGATCGGGCGGGACGTCAGCGTGCGCGCGGCGGAGCTGCGCAACGACGCGGGCATCCTGGGCGCCGCGGCCCAGGCGTACGAGCGCCTTGCGCCATGACGCCGTTCCAGGTCAACCAGCGGGACCCCTGCAGCGGCGCGCGCACGGGCTCCCTCGCCCTCGGTCACGGCACGGTGACGACGCCGTGCTTCATGCCCGTGGGCACCAACGCCTCTGTCAAGGCGATCCGCAATGACGAGCTGGAGTCGCTCGGGGTCAACCTGGTCCTGAGCAACACCTACCACCTGTACCTGCGCCCGGGGAGGGAGGTGATCAGCGCGGGACGCGGGCTGCATGCGTTCATGGGCTGGCCGCACAACATCCTCACCGATTCGGGCGGCTACCAGATCTTCAGCCTCTCCTCGTTCCGCACGGTGGAAGATGAAGGCGTCGCTTTCCGGTCCCACATCGACGGCTCGTCGCACCGCCTGACGCCGCGTGACGTCATCGACATCCAGGGAGACCTGGGCAGCGACGTCCTGATGCCGCTGGACGAGTGTACCGCGCCCGGCATCGGCCCGGGGGAGGCAGAGCAGGCAGTGCGGAGAACGACCGCGTGGCTGCGGGGGAGCGCGGAGCACTGGAAGGGACGACGGGAGGCGATCCCCGGGCTGCTGTTCGGCATCATGCAGGGCAACTTCTACCGGGAACTGCGGCAGCGCAGCGCGCAGGAAATCGCCGCGCTTGACCTCCCCGGCTATGCCATCGGGGGACTGTCGGTGGGGGAAGACTTCGCGCAGTTCAGCGAGTTCCTGCACCTCAGCGCCGGACTGCTTCCCGAGGGCAAGCCGAGGTACCTGATGGGCGTCGGAACCCCCGCCTACATCCTGGAAGCCGTGGAAGCCGGGATCGACCTGTTCGACTGCGTGTACCCGACCCGGACGGCGCGCAACGCGCAGGTCCTCACCCGGGATGGGCCCCTCTCCCTGCGCAACGAGAAGTTCCGGCAGGACACGAGGCCGATCGATGCCGAATGCACCTGCTACACGTGCGGCCGCCATACGCGCTCCTACCTGCGGCACCTTTTCAAAGCGCATGAGATCCAGGCTGCCGTCCTCGCCACCTGCCACAACCTCGCGTTCACCCAGAAGCTCGTCGCGGACATCCATGACGCGGTCGCGAAGGGCGTTTTCCCGGGGTTCAAACGGACGTTCCTTTCGCGCTACGATGCAGGAGAAGACTGAAGGAGATGCCGACACTGAACACAGGACCTGCCGCGATGAAAGCCCGAGCCGCCGGAATGGTTTTTTTCCTCTTCTGCGCCGCGCCGTTCCTGCCGGCCCAGGCGATCAAGGCGTCATTCGCGCCCCGGCCAGCCTCTTCCCCTCCGTCGGAAGCTGCCGAATCGCTTCCGGCACGGGTGATCCGGACGGCCCTTTCCTACCTCGGCGTCCCCTATGTCCATGCCGGCGACACCCGCGACGGGCTGGATTGCTCGGGCCTGGTCTACCGGGTGTTCTCCGACACGATCGGCGCGAACCTGCCGCGCGGGGTGGGAACCCTGTACCAGCAGACCAGGGCCAGCCGCTCCCCGCTGCACATCGGGGACCTGCTTTTCTTTGACACGACGGAGCAGATGCCGCCAAGAGTTCCCACGCACGTCGGGGTCTACATCGGCGACGGGAAGATCGTCCACGCCGCGTCGGAGGGTTCCCGGACCGGCGTGATCGTGTCCGCTCTTGCCGATCCGTACTACCATGACCGTTTCATTGGAGCCCGGCGTGTCCTGCCCTGGCGCGATCCGGTGCTGGACCTCGCCGTCACGGACGAGAAATCGACCATCGCGGAGACGCAGCCGTTTCCCTCACAGGAAGACGTGACGATCCGCGTCTTCAACGAAATGACGGGCGGAGGACCGGTGAGCTTCCGCCTGATGAAGGATGGCAGGGAGGTCCTCTCCCGGTGGATCGTCCCTGGACCGCAAAGACCCGCCGAGCTGTCCTTCCAGGCGGGAGTGGGGGCCTGGTCGATCCGGATCGCCCGCATTTTCAACGGCCGCACGCTGTCGGACGTGGCCTTCTCGGTCGTGGAGTAGGGGATGTCGGAGGGCGGCATCGTGCAGCCTTCGGGCCGGCAGAGCACCGTCACCACGGTGATCGTGATGGTGTGCACGGCCGGCTCCCGGCTTTTCGGGTATGTGCGCCAGGCGCTCTTCAACTACTACTTCGGCGGCGCCGGTGCCGCGGACGCCATCAATGCCGTCTTCAACATCCCCAACAACCTGAGAAAGCTCTTCGCGGAGGGTGCCTTCTCATCGGCGTTCATCCCCGTGCTCTCCACGACCGTCGCGGAGGACCCGGGGGGAATCCGCCCGCGCCAGCTGGTGCGCACCCTCGTGGCACTCCAGCTCCTGGTCCTCGTCCCGCTGGTCGCTCTCAGCCTTGCCTTCCCGCGGCTGATCGTCACCGGCCTGCTCACCTTCTCCGACCCCGCGAAGGTCGCCGTGGGCGTTCAGCTCATGCGGTGGATGTTCAACTACATCCTCTTCGTGTCGCTGAGCGCGCTCGTCATGGCAGTTCTGAACACCCATGGGCGGTTCACCGTCCCGGCGCTCAGCCCTCTCATGTTCACCCTCGCGACAGTTCTCTCCCTCCTCTTCTTTCACGGACGGCTCGGCGTCCTCGCGATGGGAGTCGGCGTCTTCGTGGGCGGAATTCTCCAGCTCGCCTGCCAGCTGCCCACACTGCGCCGGCTGGGCTACCGCGTGCTTCCCAGTTTCCAGATGGCCAACAAGGACCTGCGGGACACCGCGAAACTGTGGCTGCCGTACCTCGCCTCGGCGTCGATCGCCACGATCAACCAGTTCTTTGCCCAGTTTTTCGCGAGCGGGCTGGAAGACGGCAGCGTTTCGGCGATTACCAACTCGGTCATGTTTCTCCAGATTCCCATCGGGATCTTCACGACGTCCGTGGCCACCGTCACTTTTCCCGCCATGAGCCGCCAGGCGGCGCAGGGACACACGGACGCGCTGCGGCGCACGGTGTCCTACGGCATCCAGTTCCTCCTCGTGCTGCTGGTGCCATCCTCGGTCCTGCTCGGCCTCTTCGGGAGGGAAATCATTGCCGCGGCCGTGCAGAGGGGGCGGTTCACACCCGCGGCGACCCTCATGGCGGCCCGGGCGCTGACCGGCTACTCGTTCGGCCTCATCAGCATGGGCATCTACACCTTCCTCCAGAAGCTTTTCAACTCGTACAAGAGCTTTGTCGTCCCGCTGCTGAGCGCGGGATCCATCGCCGCCCTGGACATCGTCCTTTCCCTCATTCTGAAGGAGACGGCTTTGCGGGTGAGCGGCCTGGCCTATGCAAACTCCATCGCCTTTGCCGCGGGCATGGTGATGCTTCTCATCCTGGCTCGCCGGCGACTCGGCGCGGTGGGCGCACGGCCGATCCTCCTGACGCTGGGGAAGTCGGTGCTGGGATCGCTCCCAATGACCGCGATCCTGCTGGGGTTTCTCCGCTGGAAACCGGACCTGTGGGTGCACGGCGGGTCCCTTCGCGCAACCGCGTTGATCGTGGCGGTATGTGCCGCGTGCGTCGGTGTGACGGTACTTGCGTATGGGGCTCTGCGCGTGCCGTATCTCACGGATCTCGTGAGGAGGCGAAGAGGCGGATGAAGCCACGAGGCGCAGCTGTCCTGGGGCTCCTGGTTTTCTTCTCCTCGTGTTTCGCGCTGGTCAACGGCTTCGGCGACGAAGCCGCCGACGCGAAGGACCGCACCCGTCAGACGCTCCTGTACGGGATCGACAGCCAGGTGCTCGACACGGTCCAGTCCATCATGAGCGCGCAGGACCAGGGCTTCACGCCTGAGCTCGTTCAGATACTCAACGGCCAGAGGTCTCCCGAGCTTCAGAAGGCAGTCTTCGACCTCTTCCGGGCGCAGAAGATACGGGACGGGGAGGAGCGCGGCAAGGCGGTTCTCGCGTCGTGGCAGGATTCCAACGAGGCGCTCCTGGTCGCGGCGATCCAGTACCTCGCTTCCCTCCCGAGCGCGGGGCTGAGCACGGCGCTGTCGCCGCTCGTGGACGCCGGGAGCAACGTGGTGGCGATCGCAGCCATCCAGGCGCTGGGAACAGCCGGTGACAAGACCGCGGCCCCGCTGCTCGCAGCGAAGCTGAAGAGCACCGATTTCCCGGACGCGCGGAAAAACGACTGCATTCTTGCCCTCGGGGCCTTGAAGGATCCGGCGGCTGTCGACGTCCTCCTTTCGATCGCGAAGAGCACGGACGAGGACAAGGTGCGCCGCATGTATGCCGCCGACTCGCTGGGAAAGATCGGCGATCCGCGCGCGCTGCCCGTGCTGCGGACCATGTTCGCGGAGAATGACGCGCTGATCCGGCTGTATGCGGCCGGGGCCCTGTCCCATTTCGGCATGGAGGAAGTTTTCCCCAGCATCGTGCAGGGACTTCGCGATGGAAATGTGAGGGTGCGCGAGCAGAGCGCGAAGGCGCTGGCCCGGCCGCTCAGCTCATCGCAGGCGGATGCCGCCGTGCCCATTCTCTCCTACAAGGCCGAGCTGGATCCGGAGCCCAGCGTCCGCGTCGCCTCCATCCAGGCCCTCGGCGCCATTGGCGGCGACAAGGCAATGAGCATGCTTATGAAGATCTACTCGGGCGCGGACCATCCCCTGGACAGCAGGGAAACCGCCCTCGGCATTCTCGCCTCCCACTCCCTCTCGGCCAGCATGGAGGCCATCCGCGCGGTGGTCGCGAAGGAATGGACCTCCTTCGACCCGCGCACGCTGGAGTCCACGGCCAAGGTGCTCTCCACCATTAAGAGCGCGGATCTCAAGGACCTTTTCGTCCGGTTCCTCGACAGTCACGATCCTGTCGTCAGGTCCTACGGCGTGCGGGGAATCGGCGCCAACGGATTCTCCGACCTGAAGGATCGCGTGAAGAAGATCTCCGAGCAGGATCCGAACTCCGGAACCCGGCAGGAAGCGGCGCGCAGCCTGGCGAAGCTCTAGAAGCGCGCGCGAAGCGCACTGTATAGTTACGTGTCCATCAGCACAAGACGTGTCCATACGGTAGATGGACCCGCGCGGGGAACCATGCGCCTTACTCCTCCGCGTTGCGGCTCTGGCGCATGATGCGGTTTATCTCCTCCAGCGGGGAAACCCATTCCCGGAAATGCAGGGAAAGCGCGTGCCCCTTTACGCTCACGAACGGGATCTCTCTGCCGAGGCAGTCCTCGATCGGCCCGCTCACGCCCGGAAACAGCTCGCTTCTGCGCGGCGTGAACACGTATCGCCCGTCCACGTTCCGGATCTCCGCGATATTGGAGGGAGTGGGGACGAGGAAGACGAGGAACGACGAGAACCGCCCGCCCACGCTCTTCGCCGAGCCGGTCCCGATGCGGTGGACGTTCCGGAATCCGATGCGGTGATTCTGCTGCTCCACTCTCATCTCGATGAGCGGCGGCAGGGACCCCTGCTGGAGGGACGGCCGCGGCAGGGCGCGCCGGATGCTCATGACCGTGGGGCGCGTTCTGGCACCCGTCTGCACCGCGTGCGATTCCATGAGCGGCACCTGCCGGCGCGCGCCGCCTTTTGACTGCGCGGCGCCCATCAGCGGCACCTGCCGCGGCGCGCTCGTTCGCATCGCCGCCGGCGCCGAAGCAACGCCGTGGACCCGGGCAAGCCCCGAGAGGGGAGCTTCTCCCAGCTTCTTCCGCATGTAGAGAAAAAGCCGGACCAGCAGGTAGATCACCGCCAGCCCGAGAACGATGTAGAGAATGTACAGGAAGGTCAGGCGCGGGAAGGGGAAACCGCCTTTGCCGGTGTACGAGAACGAAAGGGTTCCCTCAGTCGGGGATATGCGGATATCTCCATCGAAGACGAGCTGGACCTTTGCGTCGTGCGCGCCCGTGGGGTAGCTGAGCGGAAGCTTCAGAGGAACATCGAACGGCGCCTCCGCGCCCGCGGGTACGGTCACGGCAACTTTTCTCTCCAGCATCTCGGTGCCTTCGCTCTGGACACTGGACAGCTGCACGATGATCGGCTCCGCCTTCCAGTTCTTCACCTTGAAGGGGGCGCTGAACCGGGTGCCGACGTTTCCGAGGGCGCCGGGAAAGATCAGGGTGGGGTACCCGGTGGTGACACCGGTGACGTGTTGCTTGTCCCGGACTGGGTAGGGGACGATCGGCACGCCCAGTGCATCCGCGATGTCCTTGAGGTAGCTCGTCAGGTTCTGCTCGTCCGGGGCTGGCTCCGGCGGTACCTTGAGGATGCTGACGGACCAGCCCTCTTTTCGCATGGCCTGGGCGACGCTCACGACGGCGCCCCGGGTGACTGCAGGGTCTCCGCGATTCGGGCTTCCCGGAGGGGGATCGTGCACGCCGTCGGTGATGATGAGGATCTGCTTCGGATTGGTTTCGGGAAGCTCCTTGACGTACTTGTACAGGAACTGCATCGCGGAGACCAGGTCGGTGTATCGCCCGAGGGCGTGAAGGAGAAGCACGTGGCTGAAGGCCTGCCGGGCAGCCTCCTCGGTGTTCACCTCGAGGGACACTTCCACCTCGGGGAGGCTGGAGAAGCTGATGAGATGGAACGTGTCCCCTCGGTGAAGACGGGTCGTGAGCAGGTCCTGGACGAGATAGTTCATCAGGTCGTCGAAGTAGGGAAACATGCTCGCCGACGTATCCACCAGGACCACGAGGTCGATATTCTGCGCCGCCCCGGCGGCGCCGCCCCCGAGGAGGACGGCGGCCGCGAAGACGACGATGATCAGCGCCACGCGCGCGGTCGACGCACCCGGTGTCTTCATAGGTTTTTCAGGTCCGCCTTTTCGATGCGTTCCACCGTGTAGTGGAACTCGTTCTGGTTGATGGTGAACTTCAGCTCTTCTCCCGGGTGATGGTCCCAGAGAGCCATTCCCAGCGGAGAAAGGTACGAGATGACGTTGCGGGTGGGGTTGGACTCCCAGGGGCCGAGGATGACGTACTCCTCGGGCTGCCCGTTCTTGCGGTTGCTGAGCGCCACCCGGGTACCGAACGCGATCTTGTCGGTCTTCACCTCGTTCTCGTTGAAGATCTGGGCCTGCTGGACCTCGTCTTTCAGGTGCGACGCGGTGACCTTCAGCATTTCCTGTTTCTCCAACGCGGCCTTGTACTCCGCGTTCTCGCGGAGATCCCCCTTGGCCATGGCGACGCCGATTTCCTTGGAGTTCTCGGGTATCTCGACGTCGATGACCCTCTTGAGGTCCTGCTGCTTGCGCTCGAAGCTCGCCCGCGTGACCAGGAGGCCGAGGCTCACTTTTTCCGCCCCGGGCTCGCCGAGGAAGTGGAAATCCGGATGCTTCTCCTTGATCCGGTGCTTGAGCTGGATCTTGATCGAAGGGTCGAGCTCCTTCACGTCGTCCACCAGCGTGTACAGCCGCGTGATGGAATCCGTGTCCGCCGCCATGAGGAACTCCAGGAGCCGTCCTTCGTCGAACAGGAACTCCTGGATCTGGCGGTTCGTCTTGCGGTTGGCGCTCGCGTTCTGCTTGTTCGCGATGTCCCGGTAGGTGATGTCCAGCAGGTGGATCAGCCCGATGTAGATCTTCTCGCGGGAGACGTTCATGCGTTCCAGCCACCGCTCCCCGAGCAGGTTCTTCGCCATCCACACGAAGGGATCCCGCTGCTCCCGGTAGCGGGACATGACCCCGACGACCATGGAGGTGAGCGGCTCCCAGTGCGCGGAGGCCACCAGCTCATCCACGATGAACCTCGTGGGAAAGAGCGGGAACAGCCGCGTGAAGACGCCGGGCCACTCCGGGACGTTCTTCTTCACGGCGATCAGGAAGTCCTTGCGGAGATCCGGGTCTTCGATCCGGGAGAAGGTGTCTTCCAGCCTCTCGATCTTTCCGAACAGCTCGTCGAAGCTGGTCTGCACGCCGAGGGAAAGGAAGGGGTATCGCGCGACTATCTTCTGCAGCAGGAGCCAGCTGGAAATCACCGTCTCCGAAACCGCCGTGTAGCCCTTCAGGAAGCCGGTGAAGTAGGAGAACATCTCGGTAAACCAGTCGGAGTCCGGTTCGGCGTGACCGCCCTGGACGTAGTCTTCCAGCGTCTTCACGCGCTCGAAGAAGCCTTTTTCCGCCTTGAACTTGTTGTAGGTCTTTTCCTCGAACGAGATGGGCTTCTCCCGGACCATGAACTGGTCGATCTTGTCCGGAAGGTTGCCGAACGCGGAATCCTTTTTCAGGATGGAACGCGCCTCGGTGTTCCAGCGCGACCACTCGCCGGCCGTCAGCACGTCCGGCACCAGCTCGGCCTTGATCTTCTTCATGTCCGCGAGGTTCCCGAAGCTCTTGATGATGGTCTTCAGGGCCCAGGAGGCGTCGTCCTTGACCTTCCGCGCAAGCTCCTCCCGCGGGACGGTCCTCTTCAGCACCCAGATATGCTCCGCTGACAGGACTTCCAGCGCGCTGACCGCCATTTTCAGCGACATCTTGTGCGAGGTCTTGTTCGCGAAGTCGATCGTGAAAGTGTCGTCTTTGCTCGCCGAGATCCGTCCAATGCCCCAGGAACGATGGAAGACATAGTTGCCGGTGTCGAACCCGATGTGCTTCTCGAAGTCCCCGATGGCTTCGTGCACGCTCCTCCAGTTCTGGGTGAGGTTGGAGATCTTGATGTACTCCTCCAGCTGGCTGTGCGACGCATATTTCATGCGGTAGCACTCGATGATGTCCTTGCGGGCCGCGTTGTTCTTCGCGTCGTAGGCCAGGACCTTTTTCAATATTTCGATGGAGGTGTTCCAGTCCTCCTTCTCCTTGTAGTGCGGGATGAGCGTCACCAGGAGGGAGGCCGCCCGTTCCCCGTTCAGCGCGCGCGCGATCCTTCCCTCGATGTGGAAGAAGAAGTCGATATCCTCCGGGCTGAGGCGGATGAGCTTGTCCCACAGCTCCTTCACGCTGGCGAACTGCTTCTTGTTGATGAAGCGATGGATCGCCTTCTTGTAGTAATCCACCGCGGAGGGCAGGTCCCCGGCCTGCTCGCGCTTTTCCCCGAGCACCTTCACGATCTCCGACTCTTCGTAGTCCACCCGGATGAGGCGGTCCCAGACTTCGAGCTTCTTGTCCTCCTCGTCGCGGTTCTCGTAGCATTCCCCGAGCGTGCGCAGCGCGTACTTGTTCTCGCCGTAGGCGAGGATCCGTTCGGCCAGGTACTCCACGACGTTCCACTTGTGGTTGTCCATGAAGATGCTGATCAGCATGATGAGGTTCGTGTCGTCGACGAGCTCCCGGGAAAGGGCAAGCACACCGGAGATGTACAGCGCGATGATCGAGTTGCTCGTGTGCTTCAGGTGCTCGCCGGTGAGCTCGCGCACCTCTTCGACAATTCCCTCGCTGCGGGCCTGCTCGATGAGCAGGTCCAGGTCCTTGAAGTTCGTGATCGAGTAGCTGTTGAGCGTCGCCCGCGTCCACTTCTCCTCGTTGAGAAGGTCGGTGATCGTCTTCAGCAGTTCCGTTGCCATTCTTTCTCCTTCCACGCCCGGTTCAGTTCGTGTATTCTTCATGCACTCCCGGATCCGTCTCCCGCAGTTTTGCGAGGACCTCCTCTATCCGCTCCCGCGGCTCGCCGGCGCTCATGTAGTGGTCGATCAGCCAGAAATACCGGTTGATCAGCCTCGGCACCGCGCGCTCCCGCTCGGGGCCCGGTTTCCGGCACTCCTTTTCCAGCTGGTAGATGGCCTGTTTGAGCTTGCCGAGCTCCAGCGGCTTCAACTCCCGCTTCACGCTGAACACCCCCCAGATGGCGCCATACACGGGCATCCACTCGTTGAGGAGCGGCTCCGTGAACCCCCGCGCGCGAAGCTTCGCGGCCAGCCGCTGCACCAGCGGAGATTCCAGGCCCGCGAGGTCAACCGCGGACGGGTCGACGTAGTAGGCCTCCCGAAAGAAGACCTTGGCCGCCCGGGACTCGTTCACCAGCGAGTAGCAGTCCGCGAGCTCGGCGAGAACGCGCGCATCGTCGTGCGACTCCCGATTGGCCCGCTCCAGGCACGCAACGGCGCGTTCGTAGTTCCCGATTCCCTTGCAGCAGCGCCCGATCTGCAGGAGCAGGTACGGGTCCGTTCCCTCCTCCGCGTCCGGCGCCGCCGCGCTGTAGCCCTCCAGGGCAGTGGCAAACACGAACTGCTTGATCGCAAACATGCATCTCTCCGGCACGTCCGCCAATCTCTCCGCGAAAGCCTGGAACAGCCTCCACTGGCCCAGGATCTGCTCCCCGCGTTCGAAGCCGTCCTGCGACGGTCCCTCTTTTTCCCCGCGCTCGCGCCAGAAACCCGCGCACTTCAGCGCCGAGGATGCGCCGGGGAACTCGACGTCCGTTTCCAGGAGGCTCTCCAGCCCGTTCACGGCCTCGGCGAACATCCCTGCGCGCAGGGCCAAGCACGCGGCTTCGAAACTCTGGTGCGCTTCCGGAGAATGATGCCCCGCGGATCCGTGCGCCCCCGACGGCGGATTGTTCGCCCCCTCCCTTCGGCGGGCACGTTCCCCTCTCATCTCACCGGCCTTTCGCCGCGCCGAAGACGGAACCCGTGAAATCCCCCTGCCCGGCGTGCACGCGCGGCTGCACGAGCGGCGCGTAAAATGCTCCGCGAGGAGCAATTATCCTCCGACGCGCCCTGTGAAAAGTATCGCACGCCGCGACGCTCTTCGTCAATGGAGACGCGCGGGAAGTAGCATTCGAGCGCGGCAAATGGTAGAATGCCGTTCAGTTTGAAGATTCGCAGGTCGAAAGTCTAAGGAGGAGAGTAAGAGGCCAATGTCACATCCCCGAACGGCGATCATGCCATCACTGCTCTTGATCTTTGTTCTTTTCGGTTCCCTGCGGGGATTTGCTCAGACGTCGGGCCCCGGATCCGACCTGAAGGACGGCATCGACCAGTTCAGAAACGGCCAGTACGACAGGGCCATCCTTCTCTTCCACAACGTCGTTCTCGATCCGGACGCCGGCCCGCAGAAGGCAGCGGCGTATCTCCTTCTTGCCAAGTCGTACATGGCGATTGGAAAGCTGGACGACGCGGAGCACAACCTGGAGTTCTACCTTGCGACCTTCGCGGGGGCGGCTGACTACGAAGAGGCGATGTACCAGAAGGGACGGCTGCTTTACCTGCAGGGGCAGTACGAAAGCGCGATCCAGGCCGTGCAGGATTTCATCGCCGCGTATCCGAAGTCGACCTTCGTGCCCAGCGCATGGTTCTGGGCCGCGGAGAGCATGTACGGCCTCGGCCGCCTGGACGATGCGCTGGCCGTGTATCAGAAGATCGTCGCCGACTACCCGACCAGCGTCAAAGTCGAGGCCGCCCAGTACAAGGTGTCCCTGATCCAGCTTCAGAGGAGGGAAGTGGAGCTTTCCAAGCTCCTCAAGTGGAGCCACGAGGAGCTCCTGCGCAGCGACGAGGAGTACCAGAACCGGGAGCGGATCTACGTGCAGGCGATCGAAGCCTACCAGAAGCGGCTGGCCGCTTCCGGCTCCGCGGACGATCGAAAGTTCATCGCCGACCTCCAGCAGCAGCTCGCGAAGAAAACCGACGAGGCAGCCCAGCTCGCCGCGCAGCTCAAGGCAGGCGGCGCGGTGCCGGCAACGGCTTCTCCGGGGTCGGACCAGGCCGCGCGGCTCCAGAGGCTGCTCGACGCCAAGGAAGCGGCTCTCGCCCTGAAGGAAACCTACCTGCTCTGGATGGCCGCGAACGGGGGGACCGGGAAATGACGTTGCGCGTTCTCCGTGCCGTGCGGCCGCTTCCCTGCGTTCTCCTTCCCGCGCTCCTGCTGGCGGCAGGGACGCTGTGGGGGCTCGACGCGGCCGACGGCCGCGTGCGCCTTTCCCTGATCGAGGGTGCCGGACGCTTTTCGATTGCGTGCCAGACCGGCGGAGCCGGCGGCGTCTTCGTTCCCCTCTTTTCATCCCAGGACCCCCGCACCTCGTTTCTCAGCATCGTCGTGGGGAACAAGGTCTACCGCATGGGAGAAAGCTCGGATTTCAGCGAAAGTGCGGAGAAAGCGGCGGGCGGCGCCCGGTTCGTCTGGAAGTCCAGTTTTCTCCAGGTGACCGAGACATTCACTTTCGTTCCTTCCCTTGACTCCCCCGTGAGCACGGGCGTCCGCATCGACCTGAGCATGAGAAACCTTTCCGAGCGGGACATCGCGGCCGGCGCCCGCTACCTGTTCGACACGTACCTCGGCGAACCGAGCTCGGTCCATTTTCGCACGCCGACGCTCACGCAGATGACACACGAGCTCACCCTCACCCCTGCCGACAAGACAGCGTGGTGGCTGTCCCCGCTCGCCGGCGATCCGAACGACTTCGGCCTCCAGGTCATGCTGACGGGCGCGGGGGTCACGGTTCCCGACCGGGTCGTGTTCGCGAACTGGAAGCGGCTGAGCGACGCGAGCTGGGCGTACAAGACCTCGTCGGCGGTGGACTTCAGCCTGCTGCCCTATTCCCAGAACGATTCCGCGGTGGCGCAATACTACGAGCCGCGAACTATTCCGCGCGCGGGCGAAACGACGATCACTCTCGTGCTCGGCTTGTATTCGAAGGCCGGATACGGGGCCGGGGTGCCGGCAGCCTCTCCGCCCAACACTGACTTCGCGGCGGGTGTCCAGCAGTCCCTTGCCGCCGCGCAGAATGCCGGGAGCAACGCCCAGGCCGCGCGCGCGGATCTTTCCGCCGTCAATGCGATCCTCAGCGAAATCGACGCAAAGATCGGGACGCCGGGGGCAATCTCCGACGACGAGCTCGCCCTCATCGAGTCCACGCTGAAAGAGCTCGGGAGCCGCGCGGGCCGGTACGCTCCCGCCGCTGGCAAGTAGGGCGACTTCCCATGAAGCGCAAAGGCCTGGGGGAGGCGCGGCGGCTCTTTCGGGCCCGGCGGTTCGCGGACGTCATCCGGCTGCTCGAGCCCGAGGTGTTCCGTTACCGGGAAAGCTTCGACTATTTCCAGCTGCTGGGATTCTCCTGCCTCCATGCAGGAGATTTCGGTGGCGCGCTTTCCTATATCAGCCGCGCACAGCAGCTGAAGGATGACGACCCCAGTGTCCTCCTCGGGCTTGCCGCCGTGCATTTCCGCAAGGCGGAAAACGAAAATGCGATCAAGAGATGGCTCGAGGTCATCGAGATCCAGCCCTCGAACCCGATCGCCCGCCGGGGCCTCGATCTCCTCCGAAAGGGCATGACCCCCGACTCGCTCCAGGAGTTCATCGAGTCGGGACGCATGAAGACGCTTTTCCCGCCCCCTCCGCGGCGCCTGGCCCTGGCTCCCCTCCTCATCGTCTGCCTGAGCGTGCTCGTCCTGGCAGGAGTCGGCTACCTCGCAGTCCGACTGGGAGGCCCGCAGGGTCCGCAGCGTCCGGGGGTGTCCGTCATCGAGATACCGTCCGGCCTTTCCTCGTTCATCGATGTCGGGACCGATTTCCCGTTCGTCCTGCGCGAGGGGGAAGTGCGGCAGGCATTCCAGAAGGCCAAGAACGAGCTGCTCGCCTACCGCGACAACCTGGCCGTCGTCGACATCAACCGCATCCTCCTTTCGAATGCCGCACCCGCGGTCAAGGAGCGAGCGCGGATGCTCAAGGGATTCGTGACGCCGGCCACGTTCGACACCTTCCGGGACGCGTACACCTATGCGGCGGTCACCAGGCAGCCTGCCCTCTACGACGGGGCGTCTGTGCTCTGGAGAGGCAAGGTCGCCAATCTGAAAGTGGCGAAAGACTCCATCGCCTTCGATCTGCTGGTCGGCTACGACCAGGAGAAGCAACTCGAGGGGATCGTGGCCGTGACACTGACTTTCGCGGCCGACCTTGCCAACGGCAGCGCCGTGGAGGTGCTCGGGCAGGTGGGAACCAGCGGCAACGCCCTGACCCTGCTGGGCACCTCCGTGCACCGGCTCGCGCAGTGACCCGCGGGGAGCCATGCGCGCAGTAGTTCAGCGAATCCGTGACTGCGCGGTTCGCGTGGGCGAGCGCACGACGGGGGAGATCGGGAAGGGCCTGCTGGTGTACCTCGGCGTCGGCAGGGGAGACTCCGAAGGCGACGCCCGCTTCCTGTGCGACAAGGTCCTGAATCTTCGGATCTTTCCCGATGAGGCCGGCAAGATGAACCTTTCCGTGCGGGACATCGGCGGGGGGGTCATGCTCGTTTCACAATTCACCTTGTTCGGCGATGCCCGCGAAGGGCGGCGGCCATCCTACACCGAAGCCGCGGACCCGGAGAAAGCGCGCTCTCTCTACCAGGCGGCTCTTCAGCACTTTCTCGAAGCCGGTATCCCCGTGGCAAGCGGCGAGTTCCAGGCCTCGATGGAGGTCTCGTACACGAACATGGGGCCCGTGACGATCCTCCTCGATTCGCAAAAGCTGTTCTGATTAACGGTTGCCATTTGCTTCGACGCTTCCTCGTAACCTCCGTCCTCTGACATCTCGCGGCCGCCGACAAGAGGAGATGACTCATTAGCCCTCTTTTGTTTCAGTGGGCGTGGACGTTGCGGCAGGAAACCAGACGCGGAACGTCGAGCCCTGTTGAGGAACGCTTTCCACATCGATCCTACCGCCACACTCGGACACGAATCTGCTGCAGATCGCAAGGCTCAGACCGACGCCCTTCAGTCGCGCTTGCGGCGAGCCTGTCGGCGCCCATTCTCCCTTCGCGGAGAAGAAAGGGGAAAAGATCCGGGGCAGGGCCTCCGTTGGAATGCCGCAGCCGGAGTCCCCCACCTCGCAATACGCGGCGTTTTCCCTGCTGCCCGTTCTCACGGCCAGCATCCGTTCGGGCCGATCCAGGAGAGAGTCCAAAGCGTTGCCTATCAAGCTCGCAAGCACGAACTTCAAGGACTTCTCGCTGCCCACCACGAGCGGACACCCGGCGAGGTCGAGCACGAGCCGGACCTTTTCCTCCTCAATCCTCTTTTCGTGGAGTGAAAGCACGGTGCGCGCCAGGACATCGAGCCGCAGAGATTCCGAAGCTCCTCCCGGTTCGGTCAGGACCAGGAGTCTGTCTGTGATGTTAACCGCTTTCTGCACGCCGGCGGAGGCTGCCTTCACGTAGGAGGCGGCCTCGGGCGAGAGCTCCTTCTCTGACTGCAGCATCTGCAAGCACCCGCTGATCGCGGCGTTGATATTATTGAATTGGTGCGCGACACCCCCGGCAAGGGTCGCAAGGCTCTCCAGTCTCTGGGCCCTGTTGATCTGCGCTTCGAAGGCCTTCTGTGCTGTGACGTCCCGTGCGGTTGACGCCATGCCCACGATTTTTCCCTCTGAATCGCGGATGGCGGACAGGGTCATGGAGACAGTGATCCTCGAGCCGTCCTTGCGCAGCCGCGTCGTTTCAAAGTTTGTGACTTGCTCGCCTCGCATGACTCGTTCTCGGACAATTCGCGTTTCCTCTTCATATTCAGATGGGATCAGTGGGGAGAGTGTGGCACCGAGCACTTCCTCGGCGGCGTATCCGTAGATGCGTTCCGCCCCTTTGTTCCACACGGTGATCCTGCGCTCCAGGTCAGTGCCTACGATGGCATCGTCGGAGGAGTCGACGAGGGTCGCCAGGCGAAGGTTTTTCTGCTCCATCTGCCGATGCTCTGTCATGTCCCGCGATACTCCGAAGGTGCCAATGATCGCACCCTTCTCATCGCGCAATGGCATCTTTGTGCTGGACACCCATGACGGGGGCCGGTTCGGCCTTGTCTCCTCTTCCATGGCGCCGACGAGTGGCTGGCCGGTCCGGATGATGCGCTGCTCGTCGTCGAATGCCTTCTGCGCATGCTCGGGCCCGAAGTAGTCGAAATCGGATTTTCCCAGCATTTCTGAAGGGCTGCCCGCTCCCAGCGCCTGTGCATGCGCTCTGTTGTTCAGGATGAAGCGGCTTTCCCTGTCCTTGAAGTAGATATAGTCGGGAATGTTGTCCATGAGAGCTGTGAGGAACGTCCGCTCCCGGGAGAGTGCCTGTTCGGCGAGCCTGCGTTCCGTGATGTCTTCGACGAAACCTTCAAGCTCTTGGTCTGTGGCGCCGGGGGGGACGTACATCCTTAGCATCAATTGGGCGACAACAACACCGCCATTCTTGTGACGGTATCGGTTCTCCACCTTGTGCCAGCCCGGGTCGCGCACAAGCGCATCGATGATGACAGGCCGGCCCTGGGGATCCTCGTACAGGACCTCCGCAACGTTCTTTCTGTTCACGGCTTCAACGATCTGTTCAGGAGAGTCATATCCCATCATCCGGGCAAAGGCGGGATTGACGCTGAGGATCTTCCCTTCCAGGGTCGAATGAAAGATCCCGGCGGGTGCGTCCATGAAGACGGTGCGATATCTCTCCTCGCTTTCGCGCAGCGCCTCCTCAGACCGCCTGCGCTCTGTGAAGTCGCGGCCGGTCCCGACAAGTCCCGTGATCCTTCCCTCCGCATCACGGACCGGGAGCTTCGTCTGGGCGATCCACCGTATGGAGCCCGCGATCCGTTTTGGCTCTCCTTTGTCGATCAGAGGGCGGCTATTTTCGATGACATCTCTTTCGTCGGACAAAAACTCCTCCGCCATGTCCGCAGGGTAAAACTCCCGATCAGTCTTGCCGATGAGCTCGGCAGGCGAGCTCGCGCCCATGACGTCGGCGGTCGCTTGGTTGGCGAGGATGAAGCGGCTTTGCCTGTCCTTGAGAAAAATGATATCCGGGATTGCATCAATTACAGCTCGCAGCATGGCTCTTTCCTCAGAAAGCGCGTGTTCCAGACGCTTGCGCTCAGAAATGTCGATGATACTCGCCAGCGCATAAGGATATTCATCGCTCTCGGCCGGGATGTGGTACTTGATGAGGAGATCGAGCTTTCTGCCCTTGCGAGTCAACGCCGTGGATTCGGTTTCCAGCCCTTCCCGCCCTTCTGCAATTGCGGTGACGAGCTCCTTTATCCCGGGGATCGAGTCCGTGTCGAGGGTGATGTCAAGGGGGCCGAGCAGCTCCTTCTTGTCCTTCGCTTCGTAGAGTTGAAGCGTCACGTCGTTGACATCGACGACCTTGATCGAATGAATGGCCCTTTTCAGGACGCGGGGATGGCCTGCGAGGTAGGTGTGCAAGTCGCGGATTCCGCGGGCCCGCCAGTCCTTTATCATATCTCGCAGCTCGGAGATGTCTTCTTCCCAAAGGGAAACCGCGGAATGATGGAAACTGTGGCGATACTTGTTCGTCCGAGGATGAGATGTCCCGCCGCCCTTTCTCTGCATCTTGTGCTCCTTGCACCCGGGTATGACAGAGCCAAAGTCCAACCACGAGGTTGAGTGCCATCGTGACGACGCTTATCAACGCCCGCGAAAGGAAGAAATCTGCGACGCCGCTGCGGATATCATAGAGCTTTTCCGTCATGAGTGCACCAAAAAAAGATATTTGCATGATCAGGGAGTCTCCTTGGTCACATTGGTTGCCTCCGAGTTGCCCGAGGAGTCGCCACCAGGACCGAATCGTTCGTGGCGTTCGTCGACAGATCGACCTTGCCGGTCTCGTCGCGAAACAGGCGCCGCGGTTTTTCCGGTTCCGCGCTCACTGCGGTATCTTCTTCATTACGACTTCAGGATCATCGGACGTCTCATCGTTCGACGATGTGGTGCACGAAAGCCCAATCGAAGTCATCACTCGGACTGAGGCTGTGTCCCTCCACGGACTTGTAAAGATTGTTGCTTTTCGCCTCCCTTGGCTTCCGGAGGATTCGTAGATAAGGAAATTGTGGTTATAATGCGGTTCAATGCGCAACATTCATTTCGATTCGGAGAGGAGGTTTTGAGGCCGTCCATCCAATCGTTCCGCGCGCGTGTGTGGAAGTTCTACGAGTCGAGTGCCCGTGCCATGCCATGGCGGGTGAACCGCACTCCTTACCGGGTCTTTGTCTCCGAGATCATGCTCCAGCAGACGAGCGTGGCGCGGGTACGGACGAAGTACGCGGCGTTCCTCCGCGCCTTTCCTTCGTTCGGGCGGCTGGCCGCGGCGAGCATCCGGGAAGTCATGGAGGAGTGGAAGGGCCTGGGCTACAACCGGCGCGCGCTTGCACTTCGCGAAGGCGCCCGGCAGGTCGTGACGTCGTTCGGCGGAAAGCTGCCGCGAACGATTTCGGTGCTCATGGAGCTGCCGGGCGTGGGTCACGCAACGGCGGCGGCCGTCATCGTCTATGCCTACAACGAACCGCTGGTCTTTGTCGAAACCAACGTTCGAAGGGTCTTCCTCCATCATTTCTTTCCGGATCAGGAACAAGTTCCCGACTCCCGCATCGTGCCCCTGGTGGAAGAGACGCTGGACAGGGAACGCCCGCGAGAGTGGTACTACGCGCTCATGGACTACGGGAACGCTCTTGCGAAAGGCCAGGTGAATCCCAATCGCCGAAGCACCGGGTACCGGCCGCAGCCGCGTTTCGAAGGATCGCTGCGGCAATTGAGAGGCAGGATTCTCTCGGCGATCACGACGAGGGGCAGGGCATCCCTTGACGAAATCGAAAGTGAGCTCGGGGCGGACCCGCGAATGCGGCTGGCACTCGATCAGCTGGCAGGCGAGGGATTTCTCCGCCTCAGGGCGGGCCGTTATTCCTTCAAGTAGTCGCCCGCGCTGAACTGCGCCAGGAGCGGGGAGAGCGGCTGCTCGCTGTTGAGCCGATGGACGATCTCAGCCGCCATGACCGTGGACGGCACGACGCGAACGCACGGGAGCTGCTGAAACACCTCCTGCGTGCACGGAACGGTGTCCGTCACGAGGATGGTCCCGATCAGGCGCTCGGCGCACAATTCCCCGATGCGCTGGAGCGCCGGCGGGGAGAAGACCGCGTGCACGATTGCGATATTGATCTCGGCCGGGGAGCGTTTGGCCAGCTCCCGCACGAGTTTGCACACCGAGTCTCCCGTATCGATCATGTCGTCGATGATCCAGAGGACCTTCCCTTCTATCGGATCCGACGTGAGGATGCTGATGGACTCCACCGAGTTCGCCATGGAGTAGTCTCTCTGCTTGTGGCTGATGACGATCTTCGTGCCGAAGGACGCGGCGAAACGCTTCGCCAGTGCCTCGCCACCGGCGTCCACGGAGCAGAACAGCCAGTTGTCGTGGACTTCCTTCTGCAGGCGTGTGCGAGTGACGATCAGGTGGTCGCAGAGAAACCTCTGGAGCAGCGACTGGGCGGGGATGTCGTCCACGACGCAGAGCGCCGGGTCGATGAATGTCTTGGACTTTTCCGAGTGGAGCTGGAACGTGATGTAGTGATCGATGCCCAGGCTGATGAGGATCTTGAAATGCAGCCACAGGCCCACCGAGTTCCTCCGCGTGAGCCGGTCGGACCTGCCGGCGCTGCAGTACGGCTCGAACACGGTGATCCTCTGCGCCTGGGCGCGGCGCAGCGCGTCCACCGCGTGGTAGGTCTCCATCTTGTTCTCTTCCGATGAAATGCCCGCCGCGCTGCGCGCGCCTCCCGCCAGCAGGAACACGTCGCAGCCCCGGACCGACGTGCCGATTTCCGCCTCCATCTCACCGTCGGCGAACCTCGAGACGGCGAGATCTCCTCCGATCTCTTCCTGGAACAGCTCGGGCTGATTCCGTGCATAGGAGGAGAGCGCTGCAATCACCTCGCGTCGGTATTCGGCAAGGGACCGTGTCGAGAATATCTTGAGCCGGCCGCGCATGGCCGGAATCTACCAGAAAGCCCTGGCCGAGTCCACGTGGGGTTCAGGACGCCGAGGCGAGGGCGGCGGCCGCGGATCGCGCCGCCTCCACGATCACCTTGTCCCGAGAAAGACGCGCGATAGCCGCGCAGCTGGGGAAAAAGTCGGCGCGGTCGGCTTTCCGGGCAGCAGCGAGGAAGTCCAGGACGAGGGCCTCCCTTTCCGAGGGAATCAGGCCCGCTGAAGACTCCAGCTCGCGGACGAGTGAATCGCCCACGTCCATGATCGCGTGCATGCCCTGCGGGCCCGGGGCGATGAGTGCAAACGCGAGCAGCACACCCTCGAGCTGCGGGCTCCTCCACTCGGCGATCCTGAAAAGGAGCTCGTCGAGGGCTGAGGCGTTCGCTGCCGCCCATTGCGCGAGTGATGCCTCCTGGGGATTTGCACTTCGAACGCCTTCGAGCAGATAGCGCAGAAGCAGCTCCGAGTGCAGCGTGGTGCGCGACGCATGCCCGGCCGCGAGGGATTCGAGGATCGCGCGGCAATCGCTGTCGCTCCGACGGGCCAGTCCCTTGCAGAGGGCAATGTTGGTTTCCAGGTCACCCGCGGCCATGGTCTGTAGGATGATCGGGTCTGCCGAGCGGTCGCTGGCCGCGGCAAAGCTCTCCCAGTCCTGCGCGCAAAGGACTCGCGCGGCGAGCAGGAAAAGGAGCGGGAAAATGCCTCTACTGGACATCCATGGCCTTCCGGCTATACTTATCGGAACCGTGACGCAATCGGCAAGGCATTTCGGGCGTACTACAGGCATATGAGGAAGCGAGGCTGAGTGAGGAATGGCAAAAAAAGAGGCTCCAGCTCCGGAGAAGAAGTCGGCCGTGCAGGAGGAGAAATCGCGCGCCCTGGAAGCCGCCCGTCTCCAGATAGAGAAGCAATTCGGCTAGGTATCCCTCATGAAGCTCGGAGAGAACTTCACCCGCGTCGATGTTGACGTCATCCCCTCCGGATCGATCCTCCTGGATGCTGCCCTGGGAGTGGGGGGATACCCGCGCGGCCGGGTGATAGAGATCTACGGACCCGAGTCTTCGGGAAAGACCACCCTCGCGCTGCACGCCATCGCGGAATCGCAGAAGCAGGGCGGCATCGCGGCTTTCGTGGACGCGGAACATGCGCTGGATCCGGTCTACGCCAAGAACCTCGGCGTCAACGTGGACGAGCTGTGGGTTTCGCAGCCGGACACGGGAGAGCAGGCCCTGGAAATCGTGGAGTCACTCGTCCGCTCGGGCGCCATGGACATCATCGTCGTGGATTCCGTCGCGGCCCTCACTCCTCGGGCGGAGATCGAAGGAGACATGGGGGACTCTCACATGGGCCTGCAGGCCCGGCTCATGAGCCAGGCGCTGCGGAAGCTCACGGCGATCATCTCCAAGACGCGCACCTGCCTGATCTTCATCAATCAGATCCGCATGAAGATCGGGGTGATGTTCGGCAACCCGGAAACCACCACGGGAGGTTTCGCTCTCAAGTTCTATTCGTCGATGCGCCTGGAGGTCCGGAAAGTGGAGAGCATCGCCCATGGGAACGAGGAAGTCGTGGGCAACAAGGTCAGGGTCAAGGTCGTCAAGAACAAGGTTGCCCCGCCATTCCGCAAAGCGGAAATGGACATCATGTTCGGCAAGGGAATTTCCGCCGTCGGAAGCCTGCTGGAAGCCGCGCTGCAGAACAATTTCATCGAGAAAGCGGGCAGCTGGTACTCCTACGGGAAAGAGAGGATCGGCCAGGGTGTGGAGAACGCCCGGCTTTTCCTGGAGTCCAACCCCGCGGTCTACGCGGAAGTGGAGAAGAAGATAAGGGACGTGCTTTTCGCCGCCAGGCCCGGGTCACCGGCACCCGGCAAAGCGAAGGATGGTGAGGCGCCGGCACCTGCCGCGCCGCCTGCTGCTGCAGGCCCTGTTCCGCTCCCGAAGGCCCGGGTGACCGCGGGTCCACCGGCTGACTCGGATGCGGAACCGGAAGAGCAGGACCCCGACAAGGAGCTGTTCTAGCCTGGCCCCTGCGAACTCTTCGCGGGCGCACCGCGGATGGCGATACTTCATCGCCCTCGGTTCCAATCTCGGGGACAGGGAAAAAACGCTGAGAAGTGCCTGGGCACGGGTGGAATCCCTGTGCGCGGAGGCACGCCTCTCCCGGATCTACGAGACTCGTCCCCTCTACGTGGAGGACCAGCCCCTGTATCTCAACGCGGTCGGGGAGGCATGGTCCCTGCTGGAGCCTCACCAGATGCTTGCGCGGCTTCAGCAGGTAGAGGCAGACTTCGGCAGGGACAGGTCCGTGGAGGTCCGCCGGGGGCCGAGGACCCTGGACCTGGACATCCTGCTGTGCTCGGATCGCGTGATCGAAACGCCGGACCTCGTCGTTCCTCACCCCCTGCTTGCGGAACGTCTTTTCGTGCTCGTGCCGCTGCTCGAGCTCGAGCCGGATTGCGCGGATCCGCGAAGCGGCATGCTGTTCCGGGACGCGCGCGCCGCTCTGGAGAAACAGGCGGGCGGCAGCAAGGGTGTTTACCTTCACCGGGCGGGCGGGTATACTGATCCGTCAAATACAGAAGCGTGACGGCGGCGTTCGTACCTGCAATCACACGCACCACGAAGGGAGCCGGAACTCACATTCATGGCTGATGCGAGCGCGGGCGCAGGAGACAAACAGCATTTTCACCTGGGCGATTTCGACGGCCCGCTGGACCTCCTCCTGTTCCTGATCAGGAAGTCGGAAGTCAACATCTACGACATCCCGATCGCCTCCATCACCGAGCAGTACCTCGCGTACCTCTCCTTTGCCGCAAAAATAGACCTGGAAACAATGACGGAGTTCCACCTCATGGCGGCCACGCTCCTGTACATCAAGAGCAAGATGCTGCTCCCCCTGGAGCTCAGCATGGACGATGAGCTGGAGGATCCCCGCCGGGAGCTCGTGGAAAAGCTCATCGAGTACCAGAAGTTCCGCAAGCTCTCCGATCTCATGTCCGACAGGGAAGGGGAAGTGGAATGGATCATCGAGCGGAACAGCAGCCAGCGGATCCTCCCCTTCTCGGATGAAGGCATCTGGGACCAGGTCAGCGTGTGGGACCTGCTGCAGACCTTCAGCTCCCTGTTGTCGAATCTCTCCTCGGAAAGGATCATCGACCTGTACGAGGAGGTGAGTGTGAATGAAAAGATCACCCTGATCGCCGAGATCCTCGAAGGGCAGGAGGAGTTCATGTTCACGGACCTCGTGAAGAAGCGGTCGATCCTGGAGATCGTCTGCGCCTTCTGGGCGGTGCTGGAGCTCGTGAAGGAACGCAGGATTCTGGTCCTGCAGAACAGGCTTTTCGGGGACATCCGGATCAGGGCCCGCGAGACCCCGGAGGCGCAGCTCGCGGCGGGCGCGCCGGAGGACCGGTAGGAACATGGAGCTCAGCAAGGAGGCGGCCCTCATCGAGGCGGTGCTGCTGCTGGAAAATGATCCCGTGGAGCCTCGGAAGCTCGCGGGCATCACCGGCCTCTCGCTGGAGGCCGTGCAGGAAGGAATCCTGCAGCTTCAGACGGCGCTGGAGGCCGACGCACACGGGCTGGAAATCGTCGAGATAGGGGGCGGATACTCCTTCGCGCCACGCAAGATCCTCTGGGAGCAGCTCCGGGAACGGTACGGCAAGAGCGCGGAGAACCGCCTCTCGAAGGCCGCGCTGGAGACACTCGCCATCATCGCCTATTCCCAGCCGATCACCCGGGCGGAAATAGAGAGCATCCGCGGCGTCTCCGCGGACGGGATGATCAAGCTCCTCGCGAGCCGCAATTTCATCCGGGAGGTCGGCAAGAAGGATGTGCCCGGAAAACCGATCCAGTTCGGCACGACGCGCGAGTTCCTGAAGGCCTTCCGCCTCACGACGATCTCGGACCTGCCGAAGCTCGACGGACTGGAGAAAGAACGCTTTGAGCAGGAATAGCGAAGAACGCGGGCGGCCGGGCCTGAAGAACGGGGATCGCGGCGGGCTGCGCCTGCAGGTCTACCTCGCCCGGTGCGGCCTGGGCTCGCGGCGGAGCTGCGAGACGCTCATCGAACACGGCCGGATCGCGATCAACGGCTCAGCCGTAACCCGGCCTGGGGAGAAGGTCCTTCCCACGGACGTGATCACGATGGACGGCAGGAAGATCGCCGCCACGCAGAAGAGGGTCTACATCGCGCTGCACAAGCCCCCGGGGTACCTCTGCGCCCAGACGGATCCCCAGCACCGCCCCCTCGCCCGCGACCTGTTCCGCTCCGCGATCAGCGAACGGCTCTTTCACGTGGGCAGGCTGGACTTTCTCTCCAGCGGGCTCATTCTCTTCACGAACGACGGGGAGTTCGCACGGATCGTCTCTCACCCGGGCGCCCGCATCGAGAAGCAGTACCTCGTCGAGACGGGGAGGGCCATCGACGAGGAGTTCCTGAAGAGGTACGCCCATGGGATGCGGGTCGGAGAGGTGACCTACCGATGCCAGGCCTACAC
>JBKQPS010000233.1:0-10545 GCA_052144915.1 Spirochaetia bacterium
GTGGGGCTACGCCGGAGTGGTGGAACTGGCAGACACAGGGGACTTAAAATCCCCTGCCTCGCAAGGGGTGTACGGGTTCGACCCCCGTCTCCGGCAGTATACTCTCAGGAGGGCCCATGGCAGAGAAAATCGGGGAATACCTGGTCGGGATCGGCGCGATGTCCGCCTCCCAGGTCACGGTGGTGATCAATCACCAGCAGTCGGGAGACGAGCGGCTGTTCGGCGAGATCGCCATGGAACTTGGCTACCTCGCGGACAATGAGCCGATCGACAAGTTCCTCGAGTACCAGGAAAAGCAGCTCGGAGATTGAGGCGCCGTCAGGGAGCCGTGGAATTGTCCCGGGCCCTCACCAGCTCTTCGAGGATCCCTTCGCGGTCCAGGACGCGCGAACCCGCGCACACCTGCTCGAAGAGGGTCCTGCCCTCCGCCGAGAAGAACGTCCGGGGCAGTTCCTCGGGACCGGGTTTCAAAACCAGGAGCCGCCGTGCCATCGACGCGAGCCGCAGGTTGCCCAGGTTGCCCTGGCCGATGGGAAACGAGCAGAGGATGGTCAGGTCCGCCTGGGCGACGAGAGGAGCGGCCTCTTTCACCTGTTCATCCGTGATCCGCGAGAATGCGCCCACGGACATGCACCGGATTCCCAGGCTCCTCCACAGTTTCTCGTCGGAATCGTACTCATGCGCGATCCCGCCGGTGAGCGAACATCCCAGCCGGTACAGCTCGCGCGTGAGGTTCACCGCGCTGCCCGCCCCCCCAATGAGATGGACCCGGTACCCCGCGGCGCCCTTGTCCGGCGGCACCACCGTGACCGTGAGACTCCCGGTGGCCAGGCTCGGTGAGACGATCGTTCGAACGCCGTAGACCCTGTCCAGGGTTTCGCTGCGAAGCACCTGCTCGGGCCGGCCGTCGCTCGCGATGCGCCCTTTTTCCAGCAGGACCAGGCGCGAGCAGTATTGCGCGGCCACCGAGAGGTTGTGCACCGAGGCGATCACCGCCCTACCCTCCCGCGCAAGCTCCTGCGCCATCGAGAAGATCCTGTCCTGGTGATGGATGTCCAGGCTCGAGCTGGGCTCGTCGAGCAGCAGTCCGTCCGTGTCCTGGACGAGGGCCTTGGCGAACAGGACGAGCTGCCGTTCCCCGCCCGACAAGCCGCCGAACCCGCGGTCTTCGACAGCCATGAGGCCGACGTAGGAGAGCATCCGCCGCGCCCTTTCGACGTCTTCGGCGCCTTCCCTCTGGAACCTGCCGAGGTGCGGGTAGCGACCCATCAGCAGGATCTCCCGCACGGTGAAAGGGAAGACCTGGGACACCTCCTGGGTCATGAACGAGACCAGGCGCGCGCGGCTGCGGCTCTCCATGCCGCCGATTTCCCTGCCGTCCAGCCGGACCTCGCCAGCGGTCGGCGGCAGCAGGCCGGCGAGAAGGCGCAGGAGAGTAGTCTTGCCGGCCCCGTTGGGACCGATGACGCCGACGAGCTCTCCCCGGTGGACGGTGAGCTCCAGCCGATCGACGATCGTGGCGTTCCCGACCGCCCAGGTGAGGCCCCGCGCGTCGAAGAAGGGGCCGTTCATCCCGCCCTCATGGAGTTCCGCCTCTGGATGCGGACGATCAGGCTGAGCAGGTATGGGCTTCCGAGAATCGCGGTGACGATCCCCGCGCGGATCTCGAAGGGCGGAAGGAGCGCGCGGCCGAGGAGATCGCAGAGGACCAGGAAAAGGGCTCCCCCGAGGGCAGAGGCGGGCAGGAGGGCCCGGTGATCGGGGCCGACGAGAAGCCGCAGGAGATGGGGAACCAGCAGCCCGACGAACCCGATCGGCCCGCTCACGGCGATCGCGACTCCTGTGACCACCGCGGCGATGGCGAGGAGAACCCGCTTGGTGGATTCCACGCGCATCCCGAGAGAGAGCGCTTCCTGCTCCCCGAGGGTGAACAGGTTCAGCTCGCGGGAGAAGAAGGTAAGCACGACCATCCCCGGCACGAGGACGGGTGCGGAATACAGGACGTGCTGCCAGGTCCGTCCGTCCAGTCCACCCATGGTCCAGAAGATGAACTGGCTGACCTGGTACTCCCGCGAGAAAAGCAGCAGGGCAGAAGTCAGCCCGCTGAAGAAGGAAGAGATCGCCATGCCGGCGATGACGATGTACAGGAGCGAGGTCGTTCCGCGGGAGGAGGACAACAGATAGATGCAGGATGCGGAGAGCATCGCCCCCGCAATGGTGCACGCGGGGATTGCAAGCAGCGATCCGGAGGCAAGACCCGCGGTGATCGCGACAACAGCCCCGAGGCTCCCGCCGGCCGAGAGACCGAGGATCTCGGGGCTGGCCATCGGGTTGCGGAACAGCCCCTGCATCACGACGCCGCAGGTGGCCAGGGCGGACCCGACGAGCATGGCCGCGACGACCCTCGGGAGGCGCAGGAGGAGGAGGATGGTGATGTCGCGGCCCTCCGGCGCGGGCAGTGCGCGGAGACCGAGCTTCACGAGGAAGAGCCTGACGAGCGCAGCCGGAGACACGGGAACCGCCCCGATGCCGACCCCCAGGACCACCGCGGCGACGAGCAAAGAGGAAAGCAGGAGAAACGGGAGGACGCGACTGTTGCGCACGGTGGCGTCATGGTGCGGTACGGGCCGTCTCCTGTCAACGCGGGAAGCGCTTGCGGGGAGCGCTTGCATTCGGGCCGTGAAACGGGTACATACAGACCAATGGACTGCACGAATCAGGCGCGGAATGGGACGATGTGCACCTGCACGTACGCGGGGTGCTCCCGGCACGGGATGTGCTGCCAGTGTATCGCCTACCACCGGGCGAGCAGCGAGCTGCCGGGATGTCTGTTCACGCGCGAGGAAGAACGCACGTACGACCGCAGCATCTCGCTTTTTGTGAGCCGCCGTCGGTAGGGGCGCGTGCTCGATCTCGTCATCCTCTCTCTCGGGCTCCTCATCCACATGTGGGCTCTCCCCTACTCGTTCAAGAACCTGTTCATCGACTCCCTCGTACGCGTCATCCAGCTCGGGTACGGCCTCGCGATCCTCGCCGCGATGCAGCCGGCGATGCTCAGGCTGAACGGCCGTGGACTCCTCGCGGGCGCGGGCGTCGGCGTCGCGTGCATGGCCTTCCACATCCTTTGGAACAGGGGGGCACTGCTGAAGGCCGGCGCGGTCGGGAAGCGTTTCGTCCTCTCCCAGGCCGTGCTCCTGTTCTTCCACGCCCCCTCGGAAGAGCTGTTCTACCGCGGAGTCTTCTTCACCGTCCTGGCCGGCATCTGGGGTCCGTTCACCGCGGCGGTGATCTCCACCGCGCTTTCCACCATGATCGTGGTCGTCTCCTCCCGGCGCACGGGCCTGTGGCGAGAGTCGGCGTTCGTCGGCGCCCTGAGCTGCCTCGGGTACTACTGGTCACAGTGCATCTGGGCGGCGGTGCTCATCCGCACGCTCAACGACGTGGGCTTCGTCACGCTCACCGAGCAGAGAAACATTTTCGATTCCTGAAGGAGATCCGGTCGGTCCTAGTGCGCGATCTCACCGGCGGCGGAAGGCGCCGGCGCTTCCGCGAACAACCACCGCGAGGCGTCCTGGAGCAGCCGTGAGAGCACGACCACCTGGATATTGGCTCCCGACTTTTCGACCGCTTTCTGGAACGACGCGGGCGTGTGCTGGGACTTCAACAGGTCCCGCTTCGCGGACACCCGCGCCTCCACCGCGGCGTCGCCCCCGGCGAGCACGTCGAGAAGGTAGACCGTCAGGAGAAGGAGGACGGGGTCCGAAACCCCGTCGACCAGCGCGGACAGCTCGGCACGCGCCGCATCGCCTTCCCTCGCCTGCAAGAGGCTGAAAGCGAGGTTCCAGCGCACCCATTCCCTGTCGGCGAGGCGAGGCCGCGACAGCATTCCGCGGAACCATGCCTTGGCGTCCTTCGGACCCTTCGAGAGCAGGTGAGGAATGCCGAAGGGCAGGCTGAAGCGGGGAATGAAAATGGGCTTCTTCCCCTCGAGGTAGGACTCCAGGGCGAGAATTGCATCCGTGTTCGAGGTGACGAGATACGTGTTCAGCAGCAACCGAACGCGGGCGCCGCTGATCCAACCGCGCTTGAATATGCGGTCCTCGAGAAAGCCGGCGACCTGCCCCCAGTTCTCATTCTCCAATCCGCGGAAGAGCTTCCAGTTCAGGAGGAAGTAGGCGTCAACCGCGCAGAGGGTCAGGACGAACACCACCGCAATGGGCCAGTTGCGGATCCAGAAGACGTTGAACCAGTCCCCACCGACCAGGAAGAGCGGCGTGAAGAAAATAACGAGGAAGGCGATTCCCAGCACCGCGTTCAAGAGCAGAAATATCGCTTTCATTTTCATGGAATTCCCCTATAATTATAGAGTTGACATAGTAGGGTAATCTGAAGCTCGCGTCAAACGGGCAGTTACTGGTCGGAAGGGATCGCAGGATGAAAGCCATTCCGCTGTCGAGCCTGGTGCCGGGCACCTATTTCGACGAGCCGGTGTACCTGGACACGAACTACATCCTCCTCACGCCGGACTCCCCGGTGACCCCGGAGCTGCTGAAGCGCCTCCAGAAATGGCGGTACGCGCAGGTGTCCACCGACGGCAAGGCCAAGGACATGCCCGGATACCTGTCGAAGACGAACACCGCGGGGATGGCCCCGCAGACGATCGACGAAGATATCCAGCAGAATGCCCAGGTGGCAGCCGCCCAGAAGTTCCACGTCGAGTTCACCGCATTCGCCGACGGGCTGTTCGCGAAATTCTCCCTGGAAGGCCTTCTCAACCTCGCCCAGGTCACAGAGTGGATCAAGAAGGCAATCCAGATCGTCCACGAAAGCCGCGACTTCCTGCTGCGGTTTCTCGACGTGAGCGCCGACGGCGAGCGCTACATGATCACCCACGCGGTCAACTCCACGATCCTCGCCCTCGCCATCGGAGACTACCTGAAAGCGCCGCCTCACCGGCTCATCGAGCTTGGCCAGGCCTGCCTCCTGCACGAGATCGGCATGCTGAAGCTCCCGCCGGACCTGCGCCGCACCTCGAAGTCGCTCAGCCCGGACGAGCGGAAGGCAATGTCCACACACACGGTGCTCGGCTACAGGATCCTCAAGGGGTTCTCCGCGCCGGAGAACGTCGCCCTCGCCGCGCTCGAGCACCACGAGAGGATCGACGGCTCCGGCTACCCCCGCGCTCTCAGCGCGCCGAAGATCACCGACTACGCGCTCATCATCGGGGTGGTGTGCTCGTACGATGCCATGCTGTCCCGCCGCCCCTACCGGCCCGGAAGCCTGGACGGTCACGCGACGATCCGCGACCTCGCGCAGAAGAACCGAAAGCAGTACGACGAAAAGATCCTGAAAGCACTCGTGTACACCCTGTCCGTAGACCCCGTCGGCACCGCGGTGCTCCTCTCGAACAACAGCAGGGGAATCGTCGTCAAGACCGATCCCACCAGGCCGCGGTGCCCGGTCGTGCGGGTGGTGCTGGATCCGGACGGCAAGAAGCTCGTCGATACTCCGCAGATCCAGGTATCCGACACGGAAGGGCTGACGATCACCGGCGTTCTCAGCCCCGAAGAAGCGCAGCAGGTCAAGGAGCTTTCTTGAACGTCCGGGTGACGTTCCCCGGCGGCCAGTCGAAGGAGTTCCCCACGGGGACGGCCGCGGGCGACGCGGCGGCAGACCCGGCTTTTCCCTCTTCGCCTCTGCCGCTCCTTGCCGTCCTGGTCAACAACGAAGTGGTGCACCTCCAGCATGCCCTCGCCGTGAACTGCGTCATTGCGCCGGTCACGCTGCAAAGCCGTCAGGGCCTGGCCATCTACCGTCGGTCGCTCTGTTTTCTTCTTTCGATGGCGGCCACGAGAACTTTCCCGAAACGCCGCCTCATCATCGGGCATTCCCTCGGGCAGGGGTATTTCTACCACTTCGACGGAATGGACGCGGTTCCCCGCGACGACCTGCTGAAAATCGAGGCGGAGATGAAGGAGCTGGCCGCGCGGGACCTGCCCGTCCGAAGCCTCCACCTTTCCTACCAGGAGGCGATTTCCTATTTTCAGAAGCACAACCAGCCGGACACGCTCCTCCTCCTGCAGAATCGCAATGATCCTGCCATATCGGTCCATTCGTGCGACGGCTTCCTCGATCTGTTCCACGGACCGCTGGTTCCCTCCACCGGACTTCTCTCCGTGTTCGCCTTGCGAAACCAGCCGCCGGGGTTCCTGCTCCGCTACCCCCCCTCGGACAACCCGCTGCACCTGGGAGAGTTCGAGGAGAATCCCGTTCTCTTTTCCATCTATCGAGAGTACAAGAACTGGGGAAAAGTCCTGCGCGTGGGAAGCGTGGGCAGCCTGGACGAGCTGATCCGCCAAGGGGGCATCCAGGATTTCATCCAGGTTGCCGAAGCCCTCCAGGACAAGAAGATCGCCGGCATCGCCGATCGTATCTGCGCGATGCGCGACCAGGTGAAGGTCGTCCTGATCGCCGGTCCTTCCTCGTCGGGCAAGACGACTTTTTCGAAGAAGCTGATGATCCAGCTCCGCGTGGTGGGCCGCAATCCGGTGACGATCTCGCTGGACGACTACTACAAGCCGAACGACCGGACTCCGCGGGACGAGGAGGGAAAACCCGATTTCGAATCCCTGGGCGCCCTCGACGTGGAGCTGCTGAACGATACCCTCGTGCGGCTGCTGCGGGGGGAGGAAGTGGCGACCCCCGTCTTCGATTTCCATGCCGGGGCGCGCAAGAAGGAAGGGAGGAAGACACGGCTGCCTGACCGGGCAATCCTGATCGTCGAAGGCATCCACGGACTGAACGACGCCCTGACGCCCCTGGTGCCGCGGGAGAACAAGCACAAGATCTACGTCTCCGCCCTCACCCAGCTCAACCTGGACGACCACAACAGGATCCCCACCACGGACAACCGCCTCATCCGCAGGATCGTGCGGGACAGCCAGTTTCGCGGTCACTCCGCCCTGCAGACGCTGACGATGTGGCCGTCCGTGCGGCGTGGCGAGGACCGGAACATCTTTCCCTTTCAGAACGGCGCCGATTCCGCGTTCAATTCCGCACTGGACTACGAGCTGGCAGTGCTCAAGGTGTACGCCGACCCCCTGCTGGCATCCGTGAAGCCGGACGCTCCCGAGTACCAGGAGGCGCGCATGCTGCTCTCATTCCTGGCAAACTTCGCGCCCGTGCACCCACGGTGGGTGCCCGCCACCTCGATTCTTCGAGAGTTCATCGGGGAGAGCGCCTTCAAGTACTAGGCCGGTCACGGTATTCCGTGACATTTGCCGGTCACGGTACGCGGCCACGGCACTTTTACGCGAGCCGCCGCCTGCCCGCCGCCCTCCACGGGCGGTAGTGCTGGACATAGCCACAGGTCGGCGGCAGCCAGCGGACGAACACCGCGTGCAGAATGGTCATCTTCTTGCACTGCGCGCAGACGTCGAACCTTTTTTCGTAGACCGTGCACATCCGGGACGGGAGGTCCAGGTACCGGCACGGGCGGCTGAAGTTGGTGACGACGGTCCTCCCCCGGTACTCCTTCTCGTAGCAGCACAGTCCGCACCGCCGGCAGCGCGCTTCCCAGCGGGCCTTTCCCGCGGTCATTCGTGCCTCCGGGACCGCCGCCCGGAGGCCATCAGCCACAGCGGCACGAGAAGCCCGGCGAGCAGCAGGATGACGGGCCAGAGGAGACTCCACCGGGCAAGCAGGATGCCCAGCAGGTACAGGAGGGAGGCGCCGACGATCAGCGCGCCGACGAGGAGGCTCCACTTCATCCGCTGCTTCTGGACCGAGTACAGCCATATCACGATGAACGAAATGCCGAGGAAGAGAAGCGGCGCGACGGGGTGCCAGCCTGTCACGGAGAAATGGCTCAGCATCTCCACCCAGAAGGACAGCCCGATGAAGACGCCGGACGGGATGAGCACCCACCAGTTGCCCCGCCGGAAATAGAACAGCGTCAGAAACGTCAGGCCGAAGCCCAGGGAAAAGAGGCTCGCAGAATCCGTGCTGAAGAACCTGTTCCAGCCGAAGACGAGCGTCACGATGCCGAGCGTGAGCAGCGCGCCCGCGGGTATCACGAACCAGCTCAGCCACCGGCCCGCGCCCGAGAAGAAGAGGAAGATGAGGCCGGCCATGGTGAACAGGATCCCGAGGACCCGGGGCACGACGAAGTCGCTGGCAGGAATGATCTTGAAGTTCACCAGGAGGAAGAATGCGCCGGTCACCACCATCGCGACGCCGACGAAGTCGATGCGCCAGAAGAGGAATCTGAGCCCCGGCTCCCCCCTATGCCTTTTCATATCCGCCGGCGAGCGCCTTCCTGTTCACCTGGTTGAGCTCCCGGTGACGCGCCGACACCGCCTCGTCCAGCACGGCAAGAACGGCGTTCATCGACGCAACCGCGGGCCGCCGCTTGAGGAGGGCCCCGAGCATCACCATGTTGGCCGCCCGGTAGGAACCAGCGGCTTCCGCAATGTCGTTCGCGCGCATCGCCAGGATCTCGATGCCGGACGTCTCTGGCGTGACATCGATGAGCGACTCGTTCCAGATCAGGAGCCCTCCAGGCTTCACGATGCCCTGGAACTTCAGGAGAGAGGGCGTGTTCATGACGATACAGACGTCGGGCTGCGGCACGAGCGGGGAGCCGATTTCCTCGTCGGAAACGACGACGGAGCAATTGGCCGTCCCGCCGCGCATCTCCGCTCCGTACGCGGGGATGTGGGAGACATGCTTCCCCTCTCCCATGGCGGCGAGGCAGACGATCTTTCCGGCCAGGATGATGCCCTGCCCGCCGAAGCCGGCGAAGAAGATGCCTTCGTACATCGCGTCCCCCCCCCGGTCACGGTACTCCGTGACATTCGCCCCCGGTCACGGTACTCCGTGACATTCGCCCCGTCACGGTACTCCGTGACATTACCGGTCTCTCAGGTTCCCCAGCGGGAAGATGGGCACCATTTCGGCTTCCAGCCACGACACGGCCTCTCGCGGCTCCATGCCCCACCCCGTCGGGCACATGGAGAGGATCTCGATAAACGAATAGCCCCTGCCTTCCACCTGGTTTCGCAGGCCCTTCATGATGGCGCGCCGGGTCTTGAGAATCGTCTTCACCGAGCTCACCGCGCACCTTTCGATGAAAAGGGGGGCCTGCAGGGTGTTCAGCAGCTCGCACGCCCGGATGGGAAACCCGACATCTCCGGGGTTCCTGCCGTACGGAGAGGTCTTCGTCTTCTGGGCCTGGAGACTCGTCGGCGCCATCTGCCCGCCGGTCATGCCGTAGATGGCGTTGTTCACGAAGATCACCGTGATTTTCTCCCCCCGGTTGGCCGCGTGGATGGTTTCCGCCGTGCCGATGGCGAGCAGATCCCCGTCACCCTGGTAGGAGATCACCGTCCGGTCGGGATGCACTCTCTTGATGCCCGTGGCAACCGCGGGAGCCCTGCCGTGCGCGGCCTCGCACCCGTCCACGCGTAGGTAGTTGTAGGCGAGCACCGAACACCCCACGGGGGCGACGAGGATCGCGGTCTCCTGGATTCCCAGCTCATCGATGCACTGGGCGATGAGCTTGTGGATGATTCCGTGACCGCACCCGGGGCAGTAGTGGTTGGGCACGTCCGCCAGCGACCGCGGCCGGTCGTACACGAGCTTTTCCTGGAGAGCATCAACCGGCATGGCCTGCGATCCTTTCCACGATGGCGTCCACCTGGGGCGTGAGTCCCCCCAGGACGCCGAAAAAGTCCACGGCGGCGGCGCCCAACGCGAGGCGCACATCTTCCACCATCTGCCCCGCGTTCATCTCCACGACGAGCACCTTCTTCTTCCCGTGGGCGGCCTTGGCGAGCGCCTCCGACGGGAACGGCCAGAGGGTGACGGGGCGGAACAGCCCGGCCTTCATGCCGGATCTTCGCAGGGTGCTTACCGCGGACTTGCAGATCCGCGCTGAAAGCCCGAACCCGACGAGGAGGTACTCGGCGTCCTCGACCAGCGTGGACTCACACATGTTCTCGGTCTTTTCGATCTCCGCGTATTTTGCCTGCAGCCGCAGGTTGAGGGTCTCCAGCGCCTTTTCGGGATTCAGGCGCATGGAGGCAATGATATGCGGAGCCCGTCCCTTCGCGCCCGACAGCGACCATGCGCTCTTGTCGAAGGTCTTTCCGGAGGGTTCAGGCAGGGTGATGGGCTCCGACATCTGGCCGGTGTACCCGTCCCCCAGGAGCATGACCACGACGCGGTACTGGTCGGCGAGGTCGAAAGCTTTCACGGTGAGGTCGGCGAGTTCCTGCACGGAGCCCGGCGCGAGCACGATGCAGCGATAGTCCCCGTGCCCGCCTCCTTTCACGGCCTGGAAGTAGTCTCCCTGCGCCCCGGCGATGTTGCCCAGCCCCGGGCCGCCGCGCATCATGTTCACCACGACCGCGGGAAGCTCCGCGCCCGAAAGGTAGGAAATGCCTTCCATCTTCAGGCTCACCCCGGGCGACGACGAAGAGGTCATCACGCGCGCGCCCGCGGCGGCGGCGCCGAACACCATGTTGATGGCCGCCACCTCGCTCT
>JBKQPS010000234.1:0-8611 GCA_052144915.1 Spirochaetia bacterium
CGATGATCATGTACCGGCGCAAAGAAAGCCCGGGGGAGGTTGGAAATATGAAAGTGATTGCCTTTAATGGAAGTCCAAGAAAGGATTGGAACACTGCAACTCTGCTGCAGCGTGCGCTCCAAGGTGCGGCCTCACAGGGTGCTGAAACGAAGCTCGTTCACCTTTATGACTACAATTACAAGGGGTGCGTGAGCTGCTTTTCCTGCAAGGTGAAAAACGGCGACAGCTACGGCAGGTGTGCCACGGGAGATGATCTTCTGCCGTTTCTCCGAGAAGGGGCAGAAAGCGCAGCCATTCTCGTGGGTTCACCAATCTACTTCGGATCCATCACGGGTAATACAAAGTCCTTTCTGGAACGGCTCCTGTTCCCCTACCTCGTCTACGACCAAAACCATTCCAGCCTCTTTAAGGGGAAGCTGCCGACAGGCTTCATCTACACGATGGGCGCAAACGAGAGCCGCGTGGAAAGCGCTGGATACGCGCAGAACTTCCGGCTCATGGAAGGAGTTCTTCGAAGGACGTTCGGGTCATCGGAGTATCTGGTTGTGACAGACACGTACCAGTTCGATGACTACACCAAGTACGAGACATCCGGATTTGACGTGGAGGGCAAGAGGAAAAGAAAACAGGAGGTGTTTCCCCAGGACTGCAGGTTGGCATTTGAGATGGGGGCCAGACTTGCCCGGCAAAGTGGCAGCCGGTGAGCTGAAGCCGCCGAAGCGTTGCGATGGCGGAGGCAGAACATGGAAAGAATTGCTTTGGTAACAGGTTCCACGAACAACGTCGGTAAGGCGATCGCTGAGGCCCTATCCAGGGATGGTTTCACCGTCGTTGTCACTTCCCGACACGAGAAGGACGCCGAAGAAGTCGCCGCTCACCTCGCCCACAAGGGGAACCGCTATTGTATCGATTTTGCCAGTGCGGAGCAGATTGCGAGACTCTTTGAATGGATCAGAAAGACCTACGGACGCCTTGACGTGCTAGTAAACAATGTTGCGCACACCAACAATGAGTCCATACTCGAGTGTACCATGGAAACATGGGAAAGGACAATAAACACAAACCTACGCAGCTATTTCCTGTGCACCAAGTATGCCGCAGAGATCATGAAGACTCACCAAGGGGGCAACATCGTCAACATCACAATCTCCAGGGCGAGGGGTATTCGGAATAAGTTTTCCTATGTGGTCAGCAAGGGAGGAATCAACTCGTTGACTGGCTGCGCGGCAGCGGATCTGGCGCCCTATGGTATCCGGGTGAACTCGATTGGAATCGGTCCAACAGGCACTCCGGTCGGGAGCAAGGAATATCCGGATCGAAAGCGCGGCGAGGCAAACCCAGGGAGCGTTACCGGTCGAATTGGCCATCCTGAAGAGATAGCTGCAGCAGTTTCATTTCTGGTATCTGACAGGGCGAGCTATATCTGGGGGACGATTGTGAATGTAGATGGAGGTAGCGGGCTTTCAAACTAAGGCATTATCGACGGTCCAACGATGGGTCTTGGCGGCTGTTTTGGTGTAGGTGACCACGGTTCAAATCTTTGGAGTGCTCTGGCAAGGAGGAGCAATGAAAACGCGCCATCTACGGGCCCACGGACCGGAGGTTTCGGCGGTCGGTCTGGGCTGCATGGCAATGTCCGGCACCTATGGACCGGTAGACGACGCGGAGAGCATCGCTACCATTCACGAAGCTCTTGAGCGAGGCGTCACCCTGCTGGACACGGGAGACTTCTACGGAAGAGGGCACAATGAGCTTCTGCTGCGGGAGGCGCTGAAGGGCGGCAGGCGAGACCGAGTCTTCCTCCAGGTGAAATTCGGCGCACAACTCGAACCCTCGGGCCGTTTCATCGGTTTCGACGGGCGCCCGGCGTCGGTAAAGACGTTTCTCACCTACACGCTGACACGTCTGGGAACGGATCACGTGGACCTCTACCAGCCCTCGCGCCTGGATCCACGCGTGCCGATTGAGGAGACGGTCGGTGCTGTGGCTGACATGGTGAAGGCGGGTTACGTTCGGTTTATAGGGTTGTCGGAGATGGGAGCCGACACGATCAGGCGAGCGCACGCAGCCCACCCCATCACGGCGCTGCAGATAGAGTACTCGCTGATGAGCAGAAGCCTGGAGAGAGAGATCCTGCCGACCGTGCGGGAACTGGGCATCGGCGTGACTGCCTACGGCATCCTCTCACGGGGTCTCCTGACGCACGTTGGTCCGCCAGAACGAGGTAAGACCGATATCCGCGGGAGATTCCCTCGTTTCCAGGAGACTAATCTCAAGCAGAATCTAATCCTCGTTCAGGCGCTCGGTGCCGTTGCGAAAAGGCTGGGAGTCACCACCGCGCAATTGGCCTGCGCGTGGGTCCTCTCTCGCGGTGACGATATCGTTCCACTTCTGGGGGCAAGAAACAGGCAGCAGCTTCACGATTCTCTGGGCGCACTCGAGCTTTCGCTCTCGCCTGTGGATCTGGAAGAGATTGAACGGGGGGTCCCTGTTTCCGCGGTTGCCGGTGGACGATACGATGATGCCAGTATGTCGGGCCTAGACAGCGAGCAGCCACGGGCGCCGTGATACGACGTACCGAAAGGAGGCAACCAATGGCAATTAGGAGCGAATGGGTGCAGTACGGAGATCAGACCGGGTACCTCGCGTGGCCGGAGCGGGCGGCGCCACCGCTTCCCGGGGTGATCGTCATTCAAGAAGCCTGGGGGGTCAACGAGCAGATCGAGAACGTGACGAAACGGATTGCCGCTGCGGGGTATGTCGCGCTTGCTCCTGATCTGTACGCCGTGAAGGGGGAGAGACCGGCGGCGCTCAGCCGGGATCGGATTGGGAAGACTGTTGACTTCCTGCAGCGCCTGCCTCCGGGCGCCATGATGGATCCCGCGGTACGGGATGCGGAGTTGGCCAAGCTGCCGGGAAGTGACAGACAGCAGATCAGCGAGAGCTTCGGCCAGATTTTCGGCTCCGGCGCCCCGGACCGTTTGCAGCGATTCGTGTCTCCTCTGCGGGACGCTGTGCGTTACCTGCGTTCCGAACGTCCGGAGACCCGGCAGCAGCGCGTAGGGTGTGTCGGCTTCTGCATGGGCGGAGGCCTCTCCGCGCTGTTGGCCTGCGAAGAGCCTGAACTGTCTGCCGCCGCCGTGTTCTATGGGAGTGCGCCGCTTGCTGAGAGACTTAAGAAGATCAACTGTCCGGTGATTGGCTTCTACGGAGAAAAAGATCAGCGAGTCAACGCAGGCATTCCAGGATTCGAGCAGGCCATGCGCGACGGCGGGAAATCATTCGAGCACTATATCTATCCCGGCGCTGTTCATTCTTTCTTCAACGATGACAGGCCAAGTTACAACGTGCGGGCCTCGCGGGATTCCTTTGCGAGACTGTTGACCTTCTTTGTGAAGAACCTGACCGGGTAGGCGGGCTCCTCGCGGGGCTAGGAGCCGAACTCCTGCTTGATTCGACCCAGCCACTCGTGCACAGGGACTTCCTGCGGGCACTTTCCTTCGCATTCCAGGCACTCGGAGCACTTCCCCGCGCGCTCCGCTTCTTTGAGAAACCCGTACAGCCGCTTTCCCTCCGCCGGGTTGGCGAAGGCAACCGACTCGTTGTAGATGTCCAGTATCCGCTGAATGTTGACGCCGTTCGGACAGGGCATACAGTAGCCGCACTGCGTACAGGGAATCGGACGTAGCTTCTCGTAGGCCGCTGCCACGCGACCAACGACCTCCAATTCCGCGGGTTTCAAAAGACCGGGCGACGAGCGCTCAGCGGAAGCCAGGTTCTCCTCCACCTGCGCCATGGTGCTCATACCGCTCAAGACCAGACTTACCTCGGGCTTGCTCCAGACCCACTGGAGGGCCCAGTCAGCCGGGCTTCGGTTCGCCGGGGCCTGCTCCCAGATCGATTGCACCGGGGGCGGCGAGTTGACGAGGTTGCCGCCCATGAGAGGCTCCATGACCACAACTGCAAGGCCCTTGGAGCTCGCGTAACGCAGACCTCGGGTGCCTGCTTGTACGGTCTCGCTGGCGTAATTGTAGAAGATCATGCAGAACGTCCACCGGTCCCACGAGTCCACGATCTCCTCAAAGGCGGAATACTCGTCGTGAAACGAAAAGCCCAGCCAATGGATCTGCCCCGCCTTTATACGGCGTTCGGCCCATTCCTGGATGCCCAGTCGGCGCGCGTTGTTCCACCGCTCCCTTCCCATGCCATGGAGGAGGTAGCAATCGATCCGGTCGGTCTGAAGGCGGCGGAGCTGCTCATCGAAAAGACGGTCGAAATCGGACGCCTCCTTTGCAAGCCAGACTGGCATCTTGGTCGCAAGCTTCACCCGTTGGCGATAGCCGTCCGCCAAGGCCTTGCCGACGACCACCTCGCTGTTGCCTCCATGGTAGGGATAGGCAGTGTCCACGTAATTGACCCCGGTATCTATGGCGCGCCGAATCATTCGAATGGCAAGCGGCTCGTCGATTTCCCGCGGCGACCCGAGAATGGGAAGCCGCATACAGCCGAACCCTAAGGCCGAGGCCCACCAGCCCGTGGTTCCAAAGTTTCTGTAGTGCATGATCCTTCCTGAATCCGCGCGACAGGCACCCCGCGCGATGTCTGTTCGGACGCCTCTAGCCTTTCTGCCGAGCCCGGATCGCCGCAGTTTCTTCCCGCGATGGCCCGTAGACGCCGGGGACGATCAGACCCGCCTCCCGCATAAGCACCGTCATCTGGCCGCGGTGGTGGATTAGATGTCGAACGAGGCCCTGGAAAGCTGCCGCAATAGTCATCGTCCTGCCCCAGAGTGAGATCTCGGAGGCCAGTTGCCCGTCCGTCAGCTTCTTCACAGCCTGTTCTCTCGTGGTGCGCGCCGCTGTCTCGAACGCATCGGCAATGCTAGACGCGGAAGCGGGTGGCTCGGTCCCGCGTTGAGGTGCGACAACCTCTAGCCCTGCGGCCGTAGCGGGCGCCCCGATCATGACGACCATATGCCAAGCGATCTTTCCCATCGTATTGGCCTCTGGGTCTGACCGCCGGGACAGTGAGGCGTCCGTAAGGGCGCGCATCACTTTAAGGCTGTTGGCGCTTTCTCTCCCCCAGTCCTCGACAAACTCTGCAACGGATGTATACATGCGGCAATCTTAGTACGGAACGGAAACCAGTTCAATCACGATGGGCACGGCGAAAGTTGGTCACTGTTGACCGGCTTCTCGGCCTACCAGGGAACAGGCCCATTCTCGTCAAAAAACCCACCGCTGCGGCTCTCATTGCTTTCCATGACCATACGCGCGATGAGACGCGCAGGTTTTTCGGGGGGTTGTGTCCCGGTATTGTCGTTGAGATCGGTCCTGGTGAAGCCGGGGGCAATGCAGAAGATTGTGACCCCGAGCTTCTTCAACTCTTCCGCCCAATAGACGATTATCGCATTCAGAGCTGTCTTCGAAGAACCGTAAGACAAGTACCGCGGACGAGAATTGGAGCCTTGAGTCGACACTCGAGTCAGCGACCCCAAGCCACTGGAGATGTTTGCAACGATCGACGGACGTCCTTGGACAAGCAACGGGAGGAACGCGCTGGTGACCGCGAACGGGCCGAACACGTTGGTCTCGTAGACTCGTCGCAGTCCCTGCAGTGTGACCTGTGCCGCCGAATCGACACTAATCCCGGCATTGTTGATCAGAATGTCGAGCCGCCCCGCTTCGCGCTTCACCACTGCACAGGCGGCTTCGATGGACTCCCTACTTGTTACGTCCAGAGCAACATGACGCACATCCATTTTCTCAGCGGAAAGAGCCTGTACTGCTTCCCGGCCTCGCCCCGGATCCCTTGCCCCGAGAAACACGGTAATCCCTCGCGCGCCAAGCTCGCGTGCAGTGGCGAACCCGATCCCCCTGTTCGCGCCTGTGATGAGCGCGAATCTTTGCTCTGCCATCGTCGTCTCCTTGCGCAAAACGCGCTAGCGCCAAAGTCGCTTGTTGCGCCTCAAATCAAAAAAGATCTCTACCTACTTTACCTGGCATCGGCCAGACTTCACTGCTCCGACCCACCAGGAGGTGCTCCCTGAACCCGGACCGACTGAAGTCAGTCGATTCTATGCTATTTCGAATGAAGCCGACATGGGCCCCCGTCCCGAGCGGATGACCAGCCTGAACAAATCGAAACCGAGCCTCGGCGCTTCTTGGAGGCGTGCACTGGGCCAACGGCGCGGAAATCAGCCTGGGGAAATACTCTTTGCCGAAAATGTACGCCTTGTCGGCGGGCGAAAGCGCACCGATCGCCTTTGCCGGCAAAAGCGCGGCCATAGGGTTGTCCGGCGAGCCCTACCGATTCAGTGCTCACTGACTGGCTTGTTGTGATGAACGTGAATGAAGCCAGCTCCAATCTCACCGTATTGTTCTTCAAAGTTGAAGCTACAGACCATGCATGTGAAGCCGTGGATTTCTAGGGCCTTTGCACGATAGAAGGGGTTCCGCTCGTAGTATGTAGAGAATCGCCGACGCTCCCCGCCTTCGATTGGCAAGAAGCTTTCAAGTTCATTGCCCAGGCTGGGAAGCGATGGCCTGTAGCCGGCGAAGACAGCCATAGAGATGACGAACTTGTATGTGGAGTCTGAAGGCCTCTTTGAGTCTCATCCCTTTCCCCTTTCTGCGACACAACTGCTACGCGGGTCTCCGAGGGCAGATGATCTTCGACGGGGTCTGCGGGTAACTTCTTTCCAGAAGAACAGTTACCGATTGGGCGGCACAAGAGTTGAACTTGTGACCCCCAGCGTGTCGAGCTGGTGCTCTAACCAAACTGAGCTAGCCGCCCTGATCGCGGTGACAATAGACGGTGCGCGGTGAACATGTCAAGTCAGATGGCGCGCAGCAGAGCGTTGCGCTCAGCTCCTGGACTGTCCCCGAGTGCCTTTCGGGCCGGCAGGCATGCGTCCCGGCTGCCCACCCGCCGGAGGCAGGAGGACGGTGAGATCGACGAGCCGCGCCGAAGTGCCGTCCGGTCTTTGGACCGACCCGGAGATTCCGGAAGTCGGCTCCGCGCCGCCTCCACCCGCGGTCTGCGTGCCGAACTCCCGTTGTCCCACGACATCGAAAAGCAGAAGCGCCGCGCCGCGCGGCGTCCGAACGACAACACCTTCCCGCGGATCCCGCGTATCGTTCATCCGCAGCGTCGGCAGCCGAACGCCTTCGAGGACATATTCGTCCATGGCCAGCCCGGCCTCGATGCATTCGACGACGGCTGACGACGGGACCGCGTACCATGTGTCTCCCGCCCGCGCGAGAACGAACTCGCCGGTACGGCTTGTGGCTGCCGCGGCAGCCCGGATCGAAAGCAGGACCGATTGGTTTCCCCCTTTCCCGCTCTCCACCTCCAAAGTGCTCTCTTCGCGAGCAAAGCGCCGGCTAGCGGCCGCAAGCGCGGATTGCAGCTGGGAAATGTCTGGTGCGTCTCCGGCGAACCCGATCCTGACCTTCAAAGTATCCCCGGTCGCGCTCGCGGCAACCGAAAGCCGGGAGACAGCCGCCGGTGCTACGCGACGAGAAGCCTTCCCGCGCCTGCGCGGAGTGCCGGCGATTGCCCGGACGCACCGCCCGATCAGCGCGCTCACCGTCTCCGCGCGTGCCGCGTTCACCTCGACGTTCGTCGGCTCCAGGGCGATGCCGATGCTTCTGCCCGCGCCCCGTGCCGCGCGGCGCACGAGCCGGGGAAGGTCCTCCAGTATTGCGTCCAGGCGGACGCTGCGCAGGGATCCAAAAGCTGCCTCCGCCCTCTGCGCCGCGCGCGCGCCCAGCACGGCAGCCGCCTCCACCACTGCCGAGCCGCGCGTCAGCTCTTCGTCGAGGGCAGAAAGGTTCGACGAAAGCACGTTCAAGGAGGCGGAAAGCTCGGCGGCAACGGCGGTCGTCGGCTCCCCGCGTGCGACCCGCACAAGTCCGGCCGGGAGCGCCTCGCGAAGCTCGTGCAGCGCAGTCTCGTGGGACGCAAGGGCTGCACGGAAGCTCTCCGCGGAAGCCTTCGACCGCCCGGCCGCTTTCGCGAACGCGGCGGAAGCAGCCCGTGCATCCGCCTCTGCCTCTCCCGCGGTGATGAGACGCGCGGCTTCGACGCGCGCCCACTGCACGGGTGTAACGGAAAGGGCCGCCGGCACGGTCCAGGCACCCGGGTTCGCGAGGATCTCCTCTAGGCCCGCCGCGGCGGCCGCGGCAGAAAGGGGCTCGGCGCCTCCTGCCGACGCGCTGCCCAGCGCATCACGGGCGATGCGCGCGACTGACGCGAGCAGGGAACCAAGCTGGGGCGTCGCGGCGAGCCTCCCCGATCGGGTTGCCCGGACAACGTCCTGGATCCGCCGCGCCAGGCGATCCACGTTTGGCATGCGCGGCGTGTCGATGGCGGATTTCAGCGAATGGGCCGCGCGATACGTCTCGTCGAGGAGCGCCCGCGCCGCGGCCGGCTCCCGCATCGACCCGAGTGACTTCTCGAGGAGGGCGAACTGCTGCCGTGCGGACTCCGCCGAATCTTCGCCAAGGCTTTCGATCGAGAAACCGCCCTCCGGCAGCTCGTCACTCATGCCGACCGATTGTATGCCGACCATTGACAAAGTCAAGCAACCGCCCGGGACCGCGGCGGC
>JBKQPS010000235.1:0-16122 GCA_052144915.1 Spirochaetia bacterium
ACCCAGGCCTGGCGGCCGAAAATCTGTCCCTGCTGATCGAGGGTGCCAACCGGCACGATGACACCGGTTTCCAATGCGTAGATGGCTTTGAAGCTGCCGCCCAGGCCTTCGGTCCCTCGGAAGCCGACGCGGCTGCCGTTGAACAGGCCCTGGGAAAAGCCGAAAATCGTTCCGCCGTCGGGGTTCGCGTTGTCGGCCCCGCGCAGCGCCATGTCGATCACGCCGTAGACTTCGACCAATGATCCGGGCTGGCCGAGCATCGGTGCGGCGGGCGTTGCGGCCTGTGCACCGGCAGCGAAGGCGGCCCCCACCATGAGGGCGGCTACAAGAATCAAGAGACGGCTGGTTTTCATCTCAGCTCCTTTCGAGAGGCAGTGTTGACCCCCATGAAAGTGGTTTTCGGTTAAGGAACGGTTATCGGAGTGTGAAAAAGGGGTGAATTCACGGGAGGCGCGACCGGGACCACTGAAGGGTCGTTTCTTGAGCCGGTGGGCCTTGTCTCCGCGGCCGGTGAGATCTACTATGATGGACACCCCCGCAGGAGGAGCGTATGCCCTTCGGTCTCCAGCCCATCCACCTCGTTGTGATCGTTCTCGTTGCCCTGGTCGTATTCGGTCCCAAACGGCTGCCCCAGCTCGGACGCTGGTTGGGCAGGACTTTCTCCGAGTTCAAGAGGGGTGCCCGCGACATGGCGGACGGTTTCAAAGAAGAGACGGTGAGGCGAAACACGGCCGGGCCGGAGACGGGAACAACAGGCACGGACCGCATGACGACCGGCCCTGACACGGGGACAACGGGCACGGACCGCGTGACGACCGGCCCTGACACGGCGGCACCGGGCACGGGATCCTCGGCGGACGGACCTGTCACCGACGGTCCGCGCTCTGCCCGACCCGTGGACAGGACCCCGGCCGAAAAGGAGCGGGCTTCTCCCTATCCCGAAGCGGGCGCGGGCCCCTTCTGTGCCCGCTGCGGCGCGGCCAATCCAGCTGATGCGCGGTACTGCACCAAATGCGGGAATCGCCTGACGGTGTAGACACGCCGCGCGCCGGAAACAGTCTCACCGAGCATCTCGAAGAGCTGCGGCGGCGCCTCATCGTCTCTGCGCTGGCGGTCGCCGCGGCATTCGCGGGATGCTTCTTCATCTCCGACTGGCTGCTGCGGATTCTCCTGCTGCCGTCGGGCGGCCTCCATCTGCGCGCATTCGGCCTCATGGACGGGTTCATGATACGGTTGCGGCTCTCCTTGTACGCCGGGATAGTCGCCGCTTTCCCCGTATGGGCATGGCAGGCCGCGCGCTTCGTCAGCCCCGGGCTCCTGCCGGGAGAGAGGCGCCGCATGGGGCCCTTTCTCGCGGCCGCGCTTTTCCTGTTCGCGGCCGGCACCGTGTTCGGATTCTACCTCCTGGGCATGATGGTCCGGGTCCTTACCCGGTTGTTCCCGCCGCAGATAGAATACCTGCCTTCCGCGGTGGATTACCTCTCCTTCGTGGCGTTCTTCCTTCTCGCGTGTGGGATCGTTTTCCAGCTCCCCTGCATGCTGGTGCTGCTGGTCAGCATGCGGGTTCTCCGCGCCGAGACCCTCCGGCGCCAGCGGCGGGTGGCGTGGTTCATCCTGTTCGCCTTCGCGGAGATCATTACGCCCGTCTCGGATCCCATTGTGGCGCCGCTTACCGTGATGGCGCCTCTCCTGGTGCTCTACGAGGTGAGCGTTCTCGTGGCGCGCCGAATGGAAACGCTTCGGGAGACGACGATCGCTGCCTGATCTGCGGGACAATTCGCCTGGCAGATGCCGCAGCCGATGCAGCGAGAAGCCGCCACCGCGGGGTATTTCAGCGTCACCGGACCCGAGGGCCGGTGAAATCGTTCCTCGCGCGTGAAAACCACGGCCTTCTCCGGGGTGGGGCATACCTCCTCGCAGACGAGGCACGGACGCTTGTTCTTGAAGACCACGCATTTTTCCTCGTCTATCGCCGCCAGCCCGATCGGCGTGCGCTGCTTTTCCCGCAGGCTCTGCAGGGGGATCGCCTGGTTGGGGCAGACCAGCTGGCAGACCTGGCACTGAAAGTCGCACCCGTTATGATCGAACCGGAGCCGTGGCGTGAGCAGGCTCGACATTCCCGCGTCGAGGCCCGCCGGATCGATGATGCGGTTCGGGCAGGATTCGATGCAGTGGCGGCACCGGAGGCACCGCCGCAGGAAAGCGGCCTCGTCCACTACTCCCGGCGGACGGAGGAAAGCAGCGGCCGCGTGCCGCCCGGTTTCGACGCTCGTGCCGGTCACCGCGGTGAGGCCGGCAAGCGCTCCGCCCGCGATGGCCCCTCCGAGAATGCCCGCACCAGCGAGCAGGAACTGCCGGCGCCCGGGGTCGAACCGGGTTCTGCGCACGGTGCGAACGAACCGGAATCCCTGGACGCCGCAATCTTGCTCCATGTCGAAGCATAGTATGCACTGGTGGGCGAGGACGGTCCGACGCTCCCCGTCCGCCGCCTGCATTGGGCATCGGTCGCATGCGCCGCAGCGGCTGCAGCCGGCAATCGCCAGCCGCGGCAGCGGCACCCGGGCGCACAGACCGTAGAGCGCGCCCAGCGGACAGAGGTATACGCACCACAGGCGCCGGCCGAAAACTGACGCGGCAACGATGAGCCCCAGGAAAACCATCCCCAGGGTGGAAAGCGAGAACACCCGGACGATCCAGACATTGGGGTGGACGAAAGGCAGGAGGGCCGGCCCGGTGAATGCAGTGACGATCGCGGCCGCCAGGACAGCCAGGGCAGGCGGATTTCGCACCAGGGCTGAGCGTGGGCCGCCGTGCCGCAGGGCCCAGGGGTTGCGGGACCGGGGGACAGAGAGGAGAAAGTCGGAGAGCTCCATGAGGCCGCCCATGGGGCAGATCCAGCTGCAGAAGACCCGGCCGAGCGCCAGGGCCAGCACGATCATTCCTGCCGCGGGCAGCACGAGACCCGGTGCCGCCCCAGGGTTGGTGATGAAGACGAGCGGGTCCCACCGGAGGAACGGGTTGGGCACCACGGAGAAGGGGTCACGGGACCTCAGAAACACGTACAGGAATGCCCCGGCGAACAGGCACTGCGCGCAGATCCTGGCGATCTTCAGGTGCTTCGAAGTCCCGGTGGTCATCTGCCCACGCCCTACACGGAGGTTTTCTGGATCGAGTATCCCGAGGTCTTTCCGATTCCGGCTTTTTCCGCCGCCACGAGGTACGGGAGCCCGGCGGCGGTCCGGCCGAAAAGCTTCGCCGCCTCGGAGTCCACGGAGACCACGTTCGACGACGCGAGAAACGTGTCCAGCCGTTTGAGGTATGACGGGCTTCCTCCAGTGGGTCCGCCGCGCAGCATGATGGTGGAGGCGTCGATCAGCGTGAGACGGGAGCGCACTTTGCGATTGATGTCGACGATGGCCTCGTCGAGCCCCCAGTGCCACTTCCCGCGCTGATCGCCTGTGATGCCCATGAGGTTCTTCATGCCGAGCGTCAGGCCCGCCTCGCCGTGGTGCTTCGCGACGGGGACGTTCACGAATGTGTCGCATTCGAGCGCGTAGCGGTTCACGAGGGATTCGGTGATGAACGTCGCCCCCGGTATCGTGACGCGCGTGTACACCTTCGCATCCGCCGGATCGTCGACCTGCAGCACGCGGGCGCCCGCCTCCTCGGCCGCCTTCTGGATTCCCGAGGTGACGTAGGCGAGCCGCGGATTCGAGACGGAGCGGTCGAAAACGTACACCCGGGCTGCCCCTGCCTTGAAGCACAGGTGCACGACCGTGCGCACGACACCCGGGTCCGTGGTCGCCCTCCATTCGGGAGGGGAGTTCCACCCGATATTGGGTTTCACGACGACGACGTGGCCGGGTTTGACGTAGGCGCTCATGCCGCCAATGAGATCCAACGCGGCCGTGACGGCCGCGGCGTAGTCTGCACCGGTCGCAATGCCCACATCGGTTGACCCGGCCGTCAGGCCGGCCGGGAAGACTCTGCGGGAGACAAAATAGAAAGAGGATGCGAGCGCTGCTTTCAGGAACTCGCGGCGCGTCATGAGCTGATTGTAGCAACCACCCCTGGATCGTGCAACATGAGCGCGCGTGGGCGGCGCCCGCGTGAGGGCGCTCACGCGCGAGGCATTCGCGCGGAGGGTCTCGGGATCCCTTTCACGCGCGTCCCGGGCGAATCGTTTTCTCCGGATCCTTTCGCCGCAGCGGCCAGAACTGAAACAGGTCCGCGTGGATGATCAGAAAGGGAAACGTCACGGCCAGGAGAGCCGATGCAAGCCAGATCTCGAAGACGTAGCCGGGAGAACCGGATTGCGCGCGCCCGGAAATGGCGGGCTCCAGGGCGACGAATGTCCGCGAAAGCACCACGCCGATCATCGCCGCCGCGCACGCATTGAGTGCGCCCTTCAGGGGCTGGGAGAACCTTGCGAAGACCGAATCCTCCATCATGTTCAGGACGATGATGGTGCCGAAAATGAACGGGATGGGAACGCGCACCATGAACACCGGCGCATCCATCCGAAGCAATCCTTCCCCAATGAAGAGCGCGATGGCTCCGATCGCCAGCACGGCTGCCGTCCAGATCGCGCCCCGCAGGGGCTGGCGCATCAGCGCAGGCCGTTTTGACAGAGGCCACAATTCGAAGCACATCGTCAGGAACATCACTGCCGTCGTCGTCACGTAGGCGACCAGCGCGTACCACGCATTGAACAGCCCGTGCGGATCGAGGGCCTGCAGGGATGCCGACGAGTCCCGCATGAACCCGTAGTTGAAGAAGAGCCGGAAGAGCAGGTAATTCACCACGTAGCAGGCGGCCAGCATCGACAACCCCGCGACGACGGGCTTCTTCGCGAGCGCAACGAACGGCCAGCCGCCCCACATGATGGCCAGCCAGAAGGCGATCACCACCGTGGTGATGATGCACATGGAAAGCATGGGCGCGGGCGGACTGACTCTTCCGCCGACCGCGACGAAGTGGGCCAGTCCCACCAGGGCGCCGGCGGCCAGCACCGGCAGCACGAGCAGGAGCCCCCGCGCGGGCTGAGAATGCCTCGCCGCGAAATCGGGACGTTTCGCCCCCCACGTCACGTCGATGACGATCACCATCGGGATGCAGCAGATCAGTGCGTAGGCGACCCATGTCGTGAACTCGGCGAGGGTGAAAATCGCAATGAATCCCAGCGAGACGACGATCACCAGGACCGTGGAGACGATGCCGAGAACCGGCTGTTTCATGATCCCTCCTCGCGGCCTTTTCCGCGGGTTCTCATCTTCAGTATCTTTCTCTCATGATTCTCCGCATCGGCACCAGCGGCTACAGCTACAAGGAGTGGAAGGGGAAGTTCTATCCCGAGGACCTCAAGCCGGCCGACATGCTCTCCTTTTACGCCGCGAGGCTTGGCACCGTGGAGATAAACAATACCTTCTACCGCATGCCGACGCGGAAGCTCCTCGAAGATTGGGCTTCCCACGTGCCCGACACCTTCCGCTTCGTCCTGAAGGTTTCGCAGAAGATCACGCACTACAAGCGCCTCAAGGGTGTCGAAGAGGAGACCGACTACCTTGTCGAGATGACGCGCCTGCTGGGAGCGAAGCTCGGCGCGCTTCTCGTTCAGATCCCGCCCAACCTCGCCAGGGACGACGAGCGCCTCGCCGTATTCCTCGATCGCCTCTCCGGCGTGCGGGCCGCTTTCGAGGTGCGTCATCCTTCCTGGCTCGATCCGGCGGTTTTTTCCCTCCTCGAAAAGCACGGAGTTGCGTTGGTGACCAGCCAGACCGACGAGGAGCCGCAGCCCCTTCTTCAGCGCACTGCGCCGTGGGGCTACCTGCGCCTCCGAAAGACGTCCTACGCGCCGGAGGAGCTCGCGGAGTGGTCGACGAAGATCGCCGGGCAGACGTGGGACGAAGCCTTCGTGTTCTTCAAGCACGAGCAGATCGCCCCTGACCTCGCCCGCAAGATGTCCGAAGCAGCCCTCGGCGCGCCGAAAGTCGACGGTTGACCCGGGCCGGATCGGGACCGCCACGGCGTCATGGCCCCGGATAGCGCGTGTCACGCGGTACGCCCTATACCAGGCCGAATTTTTCCTCGATCGCGTTCAGGGCCGCCTCGTCGATGCGGGCAATCGGGCCCAGCTTCATCGCGTTCAGGACGGCCCGCGCGCTGAACTCCGCGACCTCCAGCCGGTCGAACGCCTGCGTCAGCGTGGCGCCGGTGGTGAGCACCGCGTCGTTCTCGAGGAATGCCACCGGCGAGGATGCGGAGATTTCCCTCGCGAGTGCGTGTTCGTCCGAGAATTGCCGGCCGTAGCGCACCAGCGGGATGCTTCGCAGCACGACGTAGCTCTCGGGGATGGTCGCGCTGTCCAGGCTCGTGCCGGTGACGGAGAAGGCGGTCACCGCGGGGGACTGGGCGCTTGCGATCGCATTGATCTCCGCCTGGGCCGCGTAGATTTCGTGGTGGAGGACCACGGCGCGGCTGGGGACGGTTCCGCGCTCCCTTCTTCCCCCGCGCACCATCACGAAATCCGACTCGTCGAGGTAGCTCCTGTCCACACCGTAGGGGCTGATCAGGAAGGAGTCCGCGTCCACGCGCGCGGATACGGTGCCTTCCGTGCTCGTCATCAGGCGCTGCCGGTATGCGCGGTGCACCATCTCCCGCATCTCCCGGCGCAGGCTGCGCTCCGCGGAGGAGCGCGGGAGCGGATCCACCTCGGGCAGTCGAATGTTTTTCCCCTGCTGGGACAGGGCGACCTCCTCCGGTGCCAGGGCCCGGGCCTGCCCGAGCGAGCTGGCATTGATCAGCGTGCGCGCGCAGAAGTCCAGCGTTTCGAAGCGCTGGAATGCCGTCAGGAGATCCGGACCCCCCGTCGCCACGCCGTGATTCTCCAGGAGGACGCTGTCGAACCCTCGCGCGAACGCCTCCGCGAGGTTTCGTCCGAGCTCTTCGGAGCCCGGTATCGCGTAGGGAGCGTATCCCACCGCGCCGCAGACCGACCGCGCCTGGGGGATGATGCTCGTGTCCGGAATCCTGCGCACGAGGCTGAAGGCCACGAGCGCCGCCGGGTGGGCGTGAAGGACGGCGCGGATGTCGGGCCGCCGAGAATAGATCGCGCGGTGAAAGGGATACTCGGAGGAGGGCGGGTGCGTTCCCTCCACGACCGTGTCACCGCGCATCCGCACGATATCCGCTTCAACGAGCCCGCCCTTGTCGATTCCCCCGGGCGTGATCCAGATGTCACCGGACTCGTCGAGGATCGAGATGTTTCCGCCCGAGGTCGTGGTCATGCCATACCCGTAGACGCGGCGCATGATCGTGACGAGCTGCTCTCGGGGATGCATGTATTCGTACTTCATTCTCCCGTCCCTCTGGAGAAGAGTACACTATTCGGGCAATGTTGCCCCATGAAGCTGCCGCCCTTTGCCCTGGAGAGGTTTTTCGCCCGGCACGAGTTCGCGGCGAAGCACATTCTCTGTGCCTCCGACTGCGAGTCGATGAGCATCGACGAGCTTCTCGCGCTGGAACCAGGGGCGTCAGAGGCCTTCCGGAACCTGAGGCTCGGGTACACGGACAGCCAGGGCAGCCCCTCGCTTCGCGCGACAATCGCGCGGATCTCCGGCTCCGTCGAGCCCGGAGACATCCTGCTCACGAGCGGCGCCGAGGAGGCGATCTTCCTGTTCATGCACGCGGCTCTCGCGCCGGGGGATCATCTCGTGGTCCACCAGCCCTGCTACCAGTCCCTGGTCCAGGTCGCCCGGTCCATCGGCTGCGAGGTCAGCGGGTGGGAGGCGCGGGAAGAAAGGGCGTGGGTGCTCGACCCGGACGATCTTCCGCGGCTTCGGCGCCGTTCCACGCGGGCGATTGTCCTGAACGTGCCGCACAACCCCACCGGATTCCTGATGGGCAGGGATGAATTCCTCCGGACGCTCGAGTTCGCGGAGGCCCACGGCCTCCTGCTGTTCTCAGACGAGGTCTACCGGGGGCTGGAGCAGGACCCTATTGACCGGCTGCCGACGGCCTGCGCGGCGAGTCCCCGCGCGATCTCACTCGGCGTGATGTCGAAGACCTACGGGCTGCCGGGCCTTCGCATCGGCTGGATTGCCACGCAAAACGCCGCGCTGCGGGCGCGGATGGCCGAGCTGAAGGACTACACGACCATCTGCGCGAGCGCCCCTTCCGAGTTTCTCGCCGAGGTCGCGCTTCGGCACGCAGAGGCGCTTGAACGGCGCAGCCGCACGATCATTGCCGGGAACCTGGCGATCCTGGACGGCTTCTTCGCACGGCACGCGGAGGTTTTCTCATGGCATCGGCCGAAAGCCGGGCCGATTGCGTTTCCGCGGTTTCTGAAGGGAGACGCGGAGGAATTGTGCCGCGGCGCGCGGGAATCCCGCGGAGTTCTCCTTGCACCCGGAAAGCTCTTCGGCGGCCCTGCGGGCAATTTCCGGATAGGCTTCGGCCGAAGGACCATGCCGGAAGCCCTGGGTGAGCTCGAAGGGTTCCTCGAGAGTTGAACCTTTTCCGACGGCGCTGCCGCGCACCGGTGCGTGGACTCCCGTGGCCGGGGAGCGATAGGATGAACGGGTGTCCATAACCCATGACGATTTGCAGGAAGCGACGCGGCGCGGCCGCAAGGTGTTCTTCCTGTATCCCCACAGCGTCCTGAACGAGGATCTCCTCATTGAGATCCTCTCCCACGAGTACGAGGTCTACAGCCTGCGCGACCACGACGTCGCGGCGAAGCTCGCCGCGGCGTTCGACGGCTCGATCTTCTTCATCAACATCGACGAGGCTCTCGAGGAATACCGATGGGAGGCCTGGATCCGCCATTTCATGTCCCAGTCGGCCACGGCGTCCGCGCGCATCGGGATTCTGACGTACAACCCCGACCCCGAGCTCGCCCGCAAGTACCTGATGGAAGCAGGCGTTCCATGCGGCTTCATCCAGATGAAGCTCGGCCTCGCGGAAGGCAAGGCGATCATCCTCAAGACCCTTGCCGCGAATGAAGCCAAGGGCCGCCGCGGCTTCGTGCGCGCCCGGTGCGACGATCCGAAGAAGGCTTCTTTCAACATGACTGTCCGGGGGGCGCGGGTGACAGGAGCCATCCTCGACGTCAGCATCGCGGGAATGAGCGTCCGATTCGATGCGGCCATCCGACTCCGGCCCCAGGAGGTCCTCGACGACGTGCAGCTTCGGATGAGGGGAACGCTGTGCCGGGTGGCGGGAAGCTACGCCGGGGCCGTGCGGGGGGGCGCGGACAGGAGCCTTGTCCTGTTCCACACGCCCCTGTCTCCGGAAGCGCAGGCGAAGATCCACCGCTTCATCTTCCTGTCTCTCCAGGAGGAGATGGCGGACTTCATCCGGCGACTCCCGGGCTGAGGCACCCTACAGCCCGTAGCGGGCCATCTTCAGGGCCAGGGTCTTGCGCGTGATGTCCAGCTCCCGGGCGGTCTTCGACTTGTTGCCGCCGTTTCTCGCCAGGGCTTCGCTGATGGCGCGCCGCTCGTAGCGGGCGGCGGCCTCGTCGGCTCCCGCCTTCAGGAACCCCGCCGCCGCCGTCCCCGGCGGCATTCGGGACCCCGGCGCGCCCGGTTCGCCTTTGTCCGCCGCCGCGGCAGGGAGGACTCGCGGCACGACGCCCGGCGCCCCGAGGGGCGCCCCGCCCGTGAAGCTCGCCTCCCCGAGCAGCACGATCCGGTTCACCACGTTCTCCAACTCTCGCACGTTGCCCGGCCAGTCGTATGCCGAGAGAGCTGCCATCGTGGCCGGATCCAGCGTGACGGGCTCTCGTACGTACCGCTCGCTGTATTTCGCAAGGAAGTGCTCGACCAGAAGGGGAATATCCCCCCGGTGTTCGCGCAGCGGCGGGAGGTGGAAGGACACGACGTTGATCCGGTAGAAGAGGTCCTCGCGGAACTTCCCCTCCTGGATGAGGGTCGGCAAATTCTTGTTCGTCGCGGTGACGATCCTGGCGTCGACGCTGATCCGCTTCACCCCCCCGAGCCGCTCGAAGGCGGACTCCTCTATCACCCGCAGGAGCTTGGCCTGCACCTCCAGGGACATGTCGCCGATCTCGTCGAGGAAAAGGGTCCCGCCGTCGGCGAGCTCGAACTTCCCCCTCTTCCTTTCCACGGCGCCCGTGAACGCCCCGCGTTCGTGCCCGAAGAGCTCGCTCAGGAGGAGGCTTTCCGAGAGGGCAGCACAGTTGAGGCCGACCAGACTCGCGTCGCGCCGCGAGCCGCCGAAGTGGATGTAGCGGGCCAGCACCTCCTTGCCTGTTCCGCTCTCCCCGGTGATGAGCACGGTGACGGGCCGGTCCCTGACCTTGTCCACCTTGGCCAGCAGGGCGGAAAGCCCGGGGTCGCGGGTGACGAAGGTGTGCGGCGAGCGCTGCACCAGCTCGTCCCGGAGGAAGCGGTTTTCGCTGGCCAGCGCCCGCAGCTCCAGGTTCCTGCGGACCGACTCCAGCAGCTTGGTGTTGTCGATGGGCTTCAGGAAGTAGTCCGCCGCCCCGCCCTTCAGGGAATCCACCGCAGTGTCCACGCTGCCGTACCCGGTGATGATGAGGACCACGAGGTCCGGCTCGAGCCTCTTCAGCTCCCGCAGCAGGTCGATCCCGCTCCTGTCGCCCTTGAGCCGGATGTCCACGATCGCCGCATCCACGGGGTAGCGGGCCGCGGCGGAGACGGCGCTTTCGTAGCTTGCCGCGGTACGGACGGTGAACCCCTCACGCTCGAAGAGGTTCTCCAGGCCGTGCCGCAGACCCTCCTCGTCGTCGACGATCAGGACGGAGGTCCCCTTCATCCGCGCGCTCCGCCGGACCCGCCGCCGGCGCGGGTCCGCCTCCCGCGTGGCTCGCCGCGCGCGGGAGGAACGCAATCGTCCGGCACGGGCAGGGGAGCGGCGCGGGGCGCTCCGGTCAGGACGGGCAGGCCCAGGACGATGCGCGTCCCGCCGCCTTCCCGGGTCCTGACCCCGATCGTGCCCGCGTGCTTGGTGACGATCCCGTACACGACCGACAATCCCAGCCCCGTGCCGACGCCGTTCGCCTTGGTGGTGAAGAACGGATCGAAGATGCGGGAGACCATCTCCTTCGAAATCCCCGTCCCGCTGTCGTTGACGGCGAGGGAGATCCGCCCGGTTGCCGGCTGAGGCCGCGTCGAGACCAGCACTCTCCCCGGGCCCTCGATCGCCTGGACAGCGTTCCGGACGAGGTTGATGACGACCTGCTTGAGCTCGTCGGGGCTCAGCACGCAGGGGGGCAGCCCGTCGGCGAGCCGCGTGTCGATGCGGATCCGGTTCTCTTTCGCCAGGGAGTAGCCGACTAGCCGGATCACTTCCCCGATGACCCCGTTCACGTCGGAGCCTTGCCCCGGCTCGGCATCCCCCGAGGCGAAGTTCAGGAGCTCTTGCACCAGGCGGGCGATCCGCCGCGTCTCCTGCTCGATCCACTTCAGCGACACCTTCCGGGCGGCGTTCTGTTCATCGTCGATCAGGTTCTGCACGTTTGTCAGGATCGAGCCCAGGGGGTTGTTGATCTCGTGGGCCATGCCGGCGGAGAGCATGCTGATCGATGACAGCTTCTCCGCCTGGAACATCTTCTGCTCGAGCTCCGTTTTTGCGCTGATGTCCTCCGTCATGAGCACGCAGCCCGACGGCTCGCGCGCCGCGGGATGCCGCGGATTCGGCGAGCCGCTGCCGGGGCTGGTGAAGGGGTAGAGCTTGATCTCGAAGACCCTGCCGCTGCCCGAGCGCTTGACCTCGGAGAAGGAGGCGGTCCCGCTGTGGAGCACCGCGATGATCTTTTCCACCAGCGCCTCGTCGACGATGTCGATGTCCAGCCAGGTGAGGGGAGCTCCGGTGACGGCGCGGCCGTCCAGGCCGAAGGTTTCCAGGAAGGTGCCGTTCGCCTTCTCGACGAGCAGCTCCCCGTTGACGATGGCGATGCCCGCCTTGATCGAGCTGATGATCTTCTCATTGTACTGGATGTACGCCTGCATCTCCTTCTTGTCCTGGGCCAGCTCGTGCGCCATCTCGTCAAACCCCTGGAAGAGCCTCCCGATCTCGTACCCTCCTTCCTGTCCACGCCAGGGGGGGCGGAAGAACCGGGCGCCGGCCGAAGACGGCGGTCCCACCCGGGTGTCGAAGGCCCCCGCCTTCAGCTTCTCCATGCCGGCGAGCAGCGCCGCAATGGGGTGCGTGATGTTTCGGGAAAGAAACAGGCCGAGGATGATCGTAATCAGCGCCGCCGCGAGGGAGACGAGCAGCACGGCGCGGCTGGCCTGGAGGCTCCTCAGGGTGTAGGAGCCGTTGGAGAGGAACGTGGCAAGGTACAGGTCACCCCCGTCCCGGACGCCTGGTGCCGCGACTGCCGCCGGGCCCGCGGCGACGGTCCCTGCCCACTGGAATGCGATGTTTAATCGCTCCGTGCCGGCTTTCTGGTCGTAGCGTTCGTGGTAGACGCCGGCGAGCGGCCCGGCACTGAAGTCTGCAGGCGGCAGGCCGGGGGGAAAGGACCCGACGATGTAGCGGGAGCCGAGGAAGAGGCCGACCTGCGACTTGCGGTTCAGCGTGAGCTGGCTGCAGAACTCGGCGTCGATCCGCTTGACGAGGAAGAGGTCCTTGGGGGACTCCCCGTAGACCGACACCCTGGTGATCCCGACGAGGCAGAGCACGCTGCCGATCATCCGCAGCTCCAGGTAGGGCTGGCTCTTGACGTTCACCAGCTCCTGAAGGTCGGACAATTCAAAGGTGTTGTATGTCACCGGGATGAGGTCGAGGGAGCGTGCGTGGGCACCTCCCACCACCAGCAGGTCCACCTTGGAAACGAAAACGAGCCCCTTGAGTGCTCCCGTCAGGACCTCCTGTGTGGGAAGACCACGGGAGGCGGCCAGGAGCGCGCCGAGGCGCCGGTCGTTGGTGATCCCGATCAGGCTGATCCAGATCTGCCGCTTCCAGGAGTTGAAGCTGTCGGCGAGGATCGTCGCCTCCCCCTCCAGCTCCCGGCCGGATTCCACCAGGTCAGCGCGGCGGGTGACGTTGGTGACCAGGAGGACCGAGAGGACCGCCTGCACGACGATGACGCCGACAAAAAACAGGAGCGTCTTCGTGAAGAGCTTCATGCCATGCCGCGGTCCTCCCCCCGCTATTTCTTTACGGTCTCCGCCCCCACGATGAGGCTCACCACCTCGTCGGCGTTCGTGTCCTTCGTGACCAGCTCGGCCACCTTCTCCCCCCGGCGCATGATGACCAGGCGGTCGGCCACGGAGAACACGTCGTGCATCTGGTGGCTGATGACGATGACGCCGATCCCGTGCGACTTCAGGCGGTTGACCAGGTCGAGGACCTTTCTCTGCTCCGCCACGCCGAGCGCCGCGGTGGGCTCGTCCATGATCAGGAACTTCGCGTCCCAGTAGATGGACCGGGAAATCGCCACAGCCTGACGCTGCCCGCCGGAAAGCGCCCGGATCTTGTTCCGAAGGGAAGGGATCAGGATGTCCAGCCTCTCCAGCACCTGGCGGCTCTCCTCGTGCATGTACTCGTGGTCCAGCACGTTGAGGACTCCGAGCGCTTTCTTCATCTTCTCCCGGCCAAGGAAGATGTTCGCGGGCGTGTTCAGGTTTTCCGCCAGCGCGAGGTCCTGGTAGATCGTTTCAATCCCCATGGCCAGGGCGTCCATTGGGGAAGCGATATCCACCTCCTTGCCCATGAAGAGGACCTTCCCCTCGTCCGCGCGATACACGCCGGAGACGACCTTGATGAGAGTGCTCTTGCCCGCGCCGTTGTCGCCGAGCAGCCCGACCACCTCCCCGGCGGCCACCCCCATGCTGACGTTGTTCACAGCGGTCAAACCGCCGAACCTCTTGACGATGTTGCGAACCTCCAGGACGTATTCCATCGGTTAGTCCTCCTTGTGAATAAGCTCGGGGAAGAACTGGTCGATCAGGACGGCAAGGATCAGGATGAGCCCCACCGCGATGAACTTGTCGAAGGTGGGGACTCCCGCCATGCGCAGGCCCGTCTCCAGGACCGAGAGGATGAGGCACCCCAGGATCGTTCCCCAGACCGTGCCGGCCCCCCCGTAGAGGCTGGCACCCCCGATGACCACCCCGACAATGGAGTCGAGGAGGTACGAGGTCCCCGCGTCCGGCTTCCCTGTGATGTACTCCAGCATGTAGATGATCCCTGCCAGGGTGGCGAAAAACGAGGAGAGCGTGTAGATGACCAGGTAGTGCCGGCGGATGTTGATCCCCGCCCGGACCGCCGCGTCCTCGTTGCCGCCGATGGCATAGGCGTGTCGCCCAAACCGGGTCCGCTGCAGGACAAAGGCAGCCACGATCACGACCACGGCGGTGATCACCAGCATGCTCGGCAGGATCTCGATGACCCAGGTGCCCCGCGCCACATCGGGCCGGGTGAAGAAGGAGAACCCCTTGCCCTGCGCCCAGTACAGGAAGTAGCTGTTGCCGATCACGTTCGCGAGGTCCGGCACGCCCTTGGTTTCCCCCCCGCCGCTCAGCAGGAGAGAGATCCCGTACACGATGCCGCCGGTGGCAAAGGTGGCCAGGAAGGAGGTGACTTTCAGCCGCCCGACCAGGAAACCGCTCAGAAGGCCCGGCAGCAGGCCGATAGCCAGGGTGGCGATGATGGCCAGGATGATCGCCGTCAGCGGGGTCATGCCGGCAAGGACCATCGCCGCGACGATACGGGCAGAGATGACCGCGGAGAACCCCATGATGAAGCCCACGGAGAGGTCGATCCCTCCCGTGACGATGACGAAGGTCTCCGCCGTCGCCAGGAGGAAGAGCGAGGTCCCGTAGAACAACACGATCTGGACCCCGTTCAGGCTGAAGAATCCCTGGCCGACGATGCTGAAGACCACCAGTTCCAGGCAGAGGAACAGCACGGCCCACCGCTGCCCGACGAAAGTTGCGAATCCGCTTCTCCCGGTCACGTCGCGCTCCTTCTCCGTTTTCAGAGCAGGTCAGGGAACAGCTGGTCCACCACGATGGCCACGATGAGAATGACCCCCGTGGCAATGAACCGCCAGAAAGGTTCCACCCCGGTGAGGGTGAGGCCGTTGGCCATGACGCTGATGATGAACACCCCGACCAGGGTAGATATGATTCTTCCCTTGCCCCCGTTCAGGCTCGCTCCCCCGATGATGACCGCCGCGATGGCGAACAGCTCCAGGTTCGACCCCATGGGGACGAAGTTGCCCTGCCCGGTCTGGAACACCCAGATGATACCGGCGAGCCCCGAGAGGAGCGCGGAAAGGACGTAGACCTGCATGAGGTGTCGGCGCGTGTCGATGCCTGCCCGGACCGCCGCGTCCATGCTCCCGCCGATGGCATAGGTGTGCTGCCCGAAGCGGGTGTTCTTGAGAAGGTGCCAGAGTACGACGAGGAACACCAGGGTCAGGATGAGGGTGTTCGGGAAGATTCTCACCAGCTCCTTGATCTGCGGTCCCGTGGTTCCCACGGGCGGCGCGAAGAAGCTGGAGGCATGGAGGATGGGGTTGTGATAGTACACGTAGCCATTGCCGATCTCCGTGAGGACGTTGGGAAGGAAGGCGATCGGGAAGCCCCCGTCGCTGGCGTGCAGGGTGAACCCGTAGGCCACGCCCAGGACTCCGAGGGTGGCGATGAACGGGGGAACGCGGAACCGGGAGACGAGGATCCCGCTGGCAAGGCCGCAGGCCAGGCTGGCCGCGAGGCCCGCCACGATGCCCAGGGCGATTGCCACTCCCGCCGGCCAGTGCACGCCGAACTGCGTGGCGTACAGGTCCCGGATCACCCCGGCGCACACTATGGTGGAAAACCCCATCACGTAGCCCACGGAGAGGTCGATCCCCCGGGCGATGATGACGAAGGTCTCCGCGAAGGCGAGGAGGAGGGAGGATGTGGCGGAATAGAGGATGGTCTGGACGTTGGAAATCGCGAGGAAGTTTTTCCCCGTGAAGATGAAGACCACGATCATGATCAGGAGAAAAAAGATCGCCCAATTTCGCCCGAATACCGCCACGGCGGAGGATCGGCCCGCCATGTGCTCGCGCGCCAGGGAGTGATCTGCCATTCTCTGTTTCCTCGCTCTCCCGATCAGTGTAGCGTATGTGCTCGAATCTGC
>JBKQPS010000236.1:0-13084 GCA_052144915.1 Spirochaetia bacterium
AGGCCGCAAGGCGCTCATGCTGACCGCGGACCAGTCGCACGGCTTCCGATGCACGGGCAATGCCGTCTCCCTCTCCCTGCTTCGCAGCTCGATCGACCCCGATCCGCACCCCGAGCTCGGCGTGCACCGGTTCGGATTCTCGGTGTCGCTCGCCGACAGCACGGCGACGTCGCGTCTCGTCGCGGCGGCGCGTGAGCGCGCGCACCCCTTCCTCGTCGTGTCCGGCACCGCCCACGCCGGTTCTCTCCCGCTGACCCAGGGGTTTCTCACGCTGGAGGGCGCCGCGTCATTTTCCGTTCTGAAGATGCCGGAAGAGCAGCCGGCAGGCCGGCTGCTGGTGCGGCTGTACGAGACCGAGGGGAAGAAGGGGCCAACGGCATTGCGCTTTTTCTGCGCGCCCTCCCGGGCGTGGCTGGTGGATCTGAACGAAAACCGTCTCGACGAGCAGGGGAGCCTGACGCAGAGCGGTGACACGGTGCGCGTCGAGATGGAGCCGCATTCCGTGGCGACGGTGGTCGTGCAGTTCGAGGGGTGCCGTTGAATGTCCGGGCTATGATGTGAAAATGCCCGGCACGCCTCGGTCCTTCTCCCTGACTTTCAAGGTCAACCTGATCCTGATCGCGGCGCTTGCCGTGGGGATCGGCGCAATCATGGCTGCCTTCGCCGTTTCGATCGTTGCCTTCCGCAACCAGCTCACCATCCAGAGCCTGATGAGGCAGGGTGACGACCACTTTGTCGCCATAGAAACGCTGATGATCTCGGGCAACGCCCCGGAGGCCGTGGGCTACTTCACGAAGGTCAATCTCACCAATGCGGCGACGACGATAACCCTCTATCGACGGGATGGGACGAGGGCCTTTTCTGACAATTCGACGATCGAGAGAGTGAACCAGAACCTGAAGCAGGAGCGCTTCCCGGTCAGGGACCGGCCCCCGCCCCCCGGCATGACGATGCCCACGCCGCGATTTGCGGAGGCCGCAGGGCTCCCTCCCCAGGAGCTCTTTTTCCGGGATGACGAGGGCCTGGTCCTTGCCGGAGGGAAGGCGTATTTCCGCGCCTATCGGCCCCTGATCAACCTGCCAAAGTGCACGGTGTGTCACGGTGCGGACCACACGGTGCGCGGGGTCATCGACATACGAAGCGATGTCACGAGCGTCGTCAAGGCGCAGGCGTTCAGCATCGGAGGCGCAGGGGTCGGCTTCTTCGTCATGGTGGCGATGCTGGCTCTCGTGATCGGATCATTTCTGCGGCGGGTCGTCCTGAGGCCCGTGCAGTCGATTGGAAGGGTGTGCGCGCAGGTGACTTCAGGCGACTTCGAGGGCCGGGTCACGGTGGGAAGCAATGACGAGATCGGTGTCCTTGCACGGACGGTCAACACGATGGTGGGAGGGCTTCGCGAGCGTTTCGAGCTGACCAAGTACGTTTCCGCCGGGACCATCGGCGCCATCACGGCTGGTCAGGAGCCGAAGCGCGTCCTGCGCACCCTCCTTTTCACCGACGTGCGCGGTTTCACGTCATACACGGAGCGTCGCGGACCCGAGCAGGTGGTCGACGTCTTGAACCGCATTCTCGAAAAGCAGTCGGAGATCATCCAGGATTGCGGCGGCGACATCGACAAGTTCGTGGGCGACGCCGTCCTGGCGGTATTCTCCGGGGACAGGGCCGCCAGCCGGGCCTGCGGAGCGGCGCTCCGCGTCGTCCGTCTGTGCGCGGAGAGCGCCGAGGAGTTCGATCACCTCGCGGTCGGGGTGGGGATCGCGACCGGATCGGTCATTCACGGCATGGTCGGGTCGGTGCGGCGAGCGGACTTCACCGTCATCGGGGACTCGGTGAACGTGGCAAGCCGTCTCTGCGGCATTGCAAAGGGAATGCAGATCATCGTTTGTGACGGGATACACCGAGCGGTGGAAACCGAGTTCCAGTTCAAAGGACCGTTTTCCGTGAAGCTCAAGGGCAAAAACGACGCGCAGGATGTCTGGCTCCTCGGCGGCCATGCGCAGAGGAAGTCGCCATGACGGTGATGAAGGCGAGTCGGGTTTTTTGCGCGCTCCTGGGAATGCTTGCGGGCTGCACGGCCGCGAAGACTGTCGATTATGCAACGCCCGACTACCGGACGTGGAAACGCACCACGGATGTCGTCCTCGACTATCCGATTCCCGGTCACCAGGATCGCTTCAGAATCCCGCGAATGAACGCTGTCGGGTTCCGGGCGGCGCCCGCCATGGAGGGCGGAAAGCTCCATTGGAACTTCCCCGAAGGCACTGTCATCGTCAAGGAGATCTACGAGACGCCCAAACCTGCGCCAGGAGAGGAGCCGATTCAGCTCACCATCATGGTCAAGGCTCCGAAAGACCCCCGTGCGCAGGGCGGCTGGCTCTGGATTACCCGCGATCTTCCGAACGGCAAAGAGTCTGTCTTCATGGGCAATTTCTGCATTACCTGTCATGCCAACGCAAACGAGGGGCATCCTTATGGTGATGGGAATCCCCGCGAGGAGTTTCGAGACTACGTGTACTTTGTTCCCGGCGAGGGAAGTCCGAAATCTGGCGCTGCAACGCCGCCTTGACTCTCTGCCCGCCGCCCCGCTATCATCCGCCTACATCTTCACTGGAGGAGCAATGGGAAAGACCCATCGGGGAAAAGGACTGAAGGACCAGGTGCGCCAGGGACGCGGGGAGTGCCCCGTGTGCAAGAGAACGGGCATCAAGGTGGTATTCGAGGCGCAGGTCAAGGACAAGACGATCAAGGTGTGCAAGACGTGCAAGGCGTCGATCGCACACGGCAAGATGCAGAAGGAAGTGGAGGCTCTCGTCCCCGCGACATGAGCAGGGGGAGCCCTGCTCTCCGCCGCTCAGGCGGAGGGGGCTTGAACTGACGCAGCAGGGAGCGCTTTTTCCTTCCGCCGTGCCGCTACTTTGACCTCCCGGGCGATGAGCCGGATCATTTCTTTTTCCATGCTCGTATTCTTTGCCTGACAGAGTTTCTTGAAATCCTTGTGAACGGGGTCCGGAACCTGTCGAATGAGGATGCTCCCCATGCGGTGAACTCTACCACTGGTCCGGGGGGGCGTCAAGAAATTGCTTTGTCGCGGGGCGCCGATGCGCCGGACGGGGACGCTTTCTGCGCCGCCTGGGCCGACTCGGTGGCCACCGCGGCCGCGAGAGAGGCGATCTCCGCGCACAGGGCCTCGACCCGGGTCATGATCCTCGCCACGCCGTCCACCGCGGAGCGGCCGCGGTCCGCGACGCCCGCTTCGTCACGCAGGCGAGAGGCGCCGGCATGTGCCGCATCCAGGCGCGACAGCATCCCATCGACCCCCTGCCGCGTCTCCTCCAGCCCCCGGGCGGACTCCGAAGACTCGACGGACGCCTGGCGGACAGCCTTTCCCGCGTCCTGGGCCGCGCGACCCACGATCCGGATGTTGCTCCGCGCGTCCGCCAGGGCGTCGGCGAGCGCCTGGGCCTGGCCGGCCGCCTCTTCCGCGAGCTTCCGCATGTCATCGGCCACCCTCGCCCCCTGTCCGCCAGACCGCGACGCCTCGAGAGCCGCATTCAGCGCGAGGAGCCTCGTCCGTTCCGCCGCCTCCACGATGGCCTGCACACCCTTCGCGGCGTTTTCGACGGAAAGGACGACGGAGCTGCCCGTCGTGATGACCCGATTGAGCTCCACCTCCGCGGCGGCCGCGTTCAGCCCCGCGTTCTCCGCGGCGGAGCGCGCCGCGCGCGATTTCCCGGCGGCATCCCGGGCGCTCGCGGCGAGCTCGTCCAGGAGCGGGAGACGCGCCGCGAGGTCCGCGCGTGCTTCGGCGGAGCGTTCCTCGGCGCCGCCAAGGAGGCTCGCCGCCTCCGCGCCCGCGGCCCTCCCGCGTGCCGCCTCGGAAGCGAGTATGGCGGCGCGCTCACGAAGCGCACCGGCAGACGAACGCAGCCGCAGCGCGGCCGCGCCCACGTCACGGACGATTCCCGCCGCGGCGTCGCGCTCGCGCTCCAGGCGGCGGGCGAGTGAGTCGTTTTCTCTCTCGCGCCGCAGGCCGATGAACAGCAGGGCCGCGACCAGGAGGGCAAGCGCGCCCGCCGTGACTCCCGCCAGGGCGGCGATGCGCGCCGCGGAGGCGCGCGGGAGGTCCGAGGAGACGAACAGGTACCAGCCGGGCGCGTGTGTCCGCGTCACTGCCGTGAGAAGACGGCGGCCCTTTGCCGGGAGCACGTCGACGCTGACCGCCCCCGGTCTTACGACCTCGTCCATCGCCGCCCGGACGCTGGCGCGCGCCGGAGGGCTGAAAAGGTCGAACACCGAGGTTGCCGCCGCTGCCGCCGCGCCCCGCGAGAGCACGATCGCCCCTTCGCCGTCCGCGAGCACGAACGTGAAACCGGGTTCATCCGCCGCCGCCGAGAAGGCCCCCACGGCGACCGCGGGAAGGTCGGCCACGCAGCTGATCGCTCCGAGGAGCGTCTGCCCGTTCATCACGCGCATGCTCGTGCGCAGCGCGTGCGGATCTTCGGAAACCAGCACTCCCTCGGTCGTGAGGCTGGCGGCGTACCAGGAGTCCTCCGGGGCACTGCGGGAGAGGGATGCGACCGCCGCCCCTCCCTGGTAGACGGTGCGGGTGCGCTCGCTCGCGAGATACACGGTGGACCCCGGCAGGACGGTGGCGTAGTTGGCCACCTCGTCCAGAGCCCACTGGGCATGGGAGCGGTTGGACGGGGAGAGATGCTCTCCCTGGAACTTCACCCAGAGCCACACCATCGGGGATGTGCCCAGCGCCTGCGTGGCTGCCGCCTGGCGGCGCACGGAAGCGTCCAGCTGCCTGCCCGCGGAGGCCGCCGTGTCGACAATGCGCTGCCGCAGCGCGGCCTGCGCATCAGTGTCGAACCACCGCGCGGCGAGGAGGATCAGCGCAAGTCCGGCGACAGGAACGATGACAAGGGCAGGTGCCACGAGCGGGAACAGGCCATTCCGTGTTCGCTCCATGCGGGGCATTATAGGAGCCGGCATTGCGCGCCGTCAAGCAACGGGGTACAGTGGGGGACCCGAGACACAGGAGGCGCCGCCAGGATGCCGGAGCCGGTTTTTGTCGCGTTGCTGCTCGCCGACCGCGTGATCACCGAAGACAACCAGAAAAAGGCGATCATCGGCACCTTTACCCAGTTCACCGTCCGCCAGGTCCCGGCAGGCCTGCCGCCGTGGTACGTGTACGCGGCGGTGACGAACCTCGCCGGGGAGCATCCCTTTTCCCTCAACCTCGTCGTGGACCGCACGCAGCAGGTCATTTTCTCCGCGGGTGGAACCCTGCGGGTCGATGAGCCGCGGCGCGTGGTCGAGCTTGTGATACCGGTTCCGAATGTCGTGTTTCCCGAGACGGGCACCTACATCGTGACGTTCCACGTGAGTGGCGAGCAGATCGGCTCCCGGATCCTCGACGTCGTGCAGGGCGAGTCGCGGACGACCGCTCCCCCGCAGTAATCTTCAGGGTCGGCCTTTCGGCCATCGCGGCCGCTCCTGGCGGCATTCCCTGGCCTCGGCCGACCTCGCCATCGCGGCCGCTCCTGGCGGCATTCCCTGACTACGGCAAGCAGCTGGCCTTGAAGCGGCAGCGGCGCACGCAGTGCTGCCGCCGTACCTGGAGCGCCTTCACGTATCCCGGGAGGTCCACCGGCCGCCGCGCCACGCCCGTCTCCATTGCGGCCCGCGCGACGGCGGGCGCTTCCCAGAAGAGGATCCGCGGATCCAGGGGCTTCGGGATCAGGTAGTCGGGGCCGAACGAGATCGCGCTGCTGCCGAACGCTTCCAGCATGCACTCGGGCACCCCCTCGTGGGCGAGTGCGGCCAGCGCCCGCGCGGCGGCGAGCTTCATCTGGTCATTGATGGTCCGCGCGCGGACGTCGAGGGCGCCGCGGAAAATGAAGGGAAATCCCAGCAGGTTGTTGATCTGGTTGGGATAGTCGCTGCGCCCGGTGCCCACGATGACGTCCGACCGCGCGGCGCGCGCGACCTCGTAGCGAATCTCGGGGTCGGGGTTCGCGCAGGCGAACACCACCGGCGTGCCGGCCATCGTGCGCAGCATTTCCGGCGTAAGCAGGTCCTTGCCGGACAGGCCGAGGAAGACGTCGGCGCCGCGCGCGGCATCGGCGAGCGAGCGTTCGTCGGTGGCCGCGGCGAATCGCTCCTTGTGCGGGTTCATGTTCTCCCGCCTGCCCGCGTACACGACGCCCTTGGTGTCCACCAGGCGCATGTTCTGCCGCCGGGCACCCATCGTGACGTAGAACTCCGCGCAGGCGAGCGCCGCGGCCCCCGCGCCGCTGACGACCACCTTGATGTCGCTGATGCTCTTGCCCGTGATTTCCAGGGCGTTCAGCAGGGCGGCGCCGGTGATGATCGCCGTGCCGTGCTGGTCGTCGTGGAACACCGGGATGTCCAGCATGTCCTTCAGCCGGCTTTCCACTTCGAAGCAGTCCGGCGCCTTGATGTCCTCCAGGTTGATGCCGCCGAAGGTCGGGGCCATGGCCGCGACCGCGGCCACCACCTGGTCCGGCGTCGCCGCGTCCAGCTCGATGTCGAACACGTCGATGTCGGCGAACCTCTTGAAGAGGACCGCTTTTCCCTCCATGACGGGCTTCGCGGCAAGAGGGCCGCGGTCACCGAGGCCGAGGATGGCGGTGCCATTGGTCACGACCGCGACGAGATTTCCCCGTGCGGTGTAGTCGAACGCAGTGTCCGGATCCCGCTCGATTTCCTCGACGACCTGCGCCACCCCAGGCGTGTAGGCCAGCGACAGGTCGCGCTGCGTGTCGACCTTCTTCGTCGGCACGACCTCGATCTTGCCCGGTCTGCCGCTCGAATGGTAATCCAGCACGTCCTGCAGGCGAATGCGCGCCATATCTCCCCTCTATTTCAGGATCCTGTACACGGTGCCTCCGGTCCGGCCGAAGACCTCGGGCTGGTACATTAGTTCGGCCCGAGCCGGCGGCGTGGGATAGACGCCCGGGGTGGTGGTGCGGAACAGGAACGTGACCTCGTGTTTCCCCCGGTCCAGCTGGTCGAAATAGAACCGCACCTCGTCGTCGTAGATGCGGGTGGTGTAGCCGTACTCTCCGTAGTCTCCCGTGTACCCGCTGTCCGCATTCTCCGTGTCCTCCTGGTCCTGGTTCTGCGAGCTCGCCGGAGGCTTCACGATCTGCGACGTGAGCAGCGATCCGTCGATCGGTTCGGCGCCAGACGGGATCGGGACCCGCAGCGCGAGGTACGTGCGGTCCTGCGAAGAATAGAAGACCGTCCTCATCGTGTAGACCTTACCGAGGGCGAGGTCGGTGCCCGCGACGCTCGCGCCCGTATCGTCCAGGATCTCCGTGGCGATCCCGATTCCCTCGTCCCGGGGATCCGCGCCCGAGGCGAGCATCGCGGTGCGCAGCTCCGCCGTGTAGTACAGCGTTCCCTTGCCCGTGAGCCCGAAGGTCAGGGGGAGGAGGGTGCCCGAGGGCGCCGACTTCCCCCGCTCGCGGGCGGTGACGCTGCCCAGGTCCGCCGCCGCCACCTGCTTCCGGAACGGCATGCGGGAGAATCCCCGGAACCCGTTCTGCGCGAGCTCGGAGTTCCCCAGCTTCACGCTCGCGGTGAAATCGGCGTTCATCTCGTTGCCGCGCCGGACGATCTCCGAGAAGGCCTGGAGGACCCAGCCCGCATTGCTCGTGTTCTCCCAGTAACCCGTCGAGTTGGAGGCGAGCAGGTCGTTGGCGAGGCCGAGGACGAGCTGCGAATCCGGCTGCAGGCGCGCGTAGAGCATGAGAAGCAGCGCCTTCGCCTGCAGGCCTCCGCCGTACCACAGCCAGTCATTCACCGTGCCCACCAGCGTCACGGTGCGCGTGCCGACACGGACGAAGTTCTTCAACCGCGTGAGCACCCCCTGCGCCGCGCGCGCGTTGCCCATCGCGGAATAGGACAAACCGAGGAATCCGTATCCGAACACCCCGATCTCGTCGCCCTGCCGGGAAAGCGCATCCGCCCACGCCGCCTCGTTCCTGCCGTACATCGTCAGGACGTACAGCGCGTATGCCTGGAGGTAGCTGCCCCTGTCCTCCCAGCCCTTCTCCAGCCACGCGAGCATCGCGTCGACGTCGATCTCGGCCGGGATCTTCAATCCCCGCTCCTTCGCCGCGGCCAGCAGGTGCGCGACGCGCAGGGTGACGTAGTAGTTCGACCGCCGGGGCTCCGAGTCCGCCCAGTAGGAGAAACCGCCGTCGGTGTTCGCGAACTTCACCACCGTCGTGAGATCCGGTGGCCCGCCTCCCGCGAGCATGGGAAAGAGAACCCGGGCGAAGAGCTTGCTCGTCACCTGCTCGAGGCAGTCGTAGGGATAGACGTCGAGGAACCGCACCGCCCCGGCAAGGGCGCTGGCGATCGTCGAGTCCAGCGTCAGGTACAACCCTTCCTCGGGGACGCCGAGGAACGACGAGGGAACGACGAGGGCTTCCTTCGCGAGATCGCTCGTCTTGCCGACGATGGTAAAGGACTCCGTCAGGTGCGGGTCGGCGACCGCCAGCGAATCCTCCAGCCTTTCCCGGAGGACGTCCGAGTCGACGCTGAAGGCGAGCTTCGCCGTGCCTTCCGCCGGCGCGCTCAGGTCGAAGGCGACTTCCGCGGTCTCCCCGGCTTTCAGTGTCACCGTCTTCCTGGTGCCGCCGCTCACCGTCACGCCCTGGGCGCTGACGCCCACGGCGACGTCGTGCTGCTTCGAATCGATGTTCGTCAGGACGACACCGGCAGTCGCTGCATCCCCCACGCGCAGGCGCCGCGGCAAGGCGGTGCGTACGTTGATGGGGTTCTGCACGAGGATCTCGCCCTCGGCGATGCCGAAAGTGTCGTCCTTCACGGCGACTGCCGTGGAGCGGAACCTCGTGAGGAGATCGGGGAGCTTGAAGCGCACGGTGACCGTCCCGTCCTGCCCGGTGATGAGCCCGGTCCGGAACACCGCCGTGGGATTGAAGTCCTTGCGCACCGCGACCCCGGGGCCGGCGGGCGCGGATTCCCCCTTTTCGTCTCCGCCGGGCAGATCGTTGGCTTTCCAGGTGACCGGGTCCACGAGGAGGTCCCTCGAATCGAAGTGGGCGACCTTATCGGGGAAGTTTGCTCTACTGTAGAAGAAACCGACGGGATCGGGGACGTGGTAGTCGATGAGGTCCAGGACTCCCCGGTCCGAGGCGACCAGCGCGATCTCCGCGCCGGGCAGCGGCTGCCCGTTGCGCACTGCCTTCAGCGTGACCGCGGCCTCGCTGCCGGGAAGGTAGCTGTCCTTCGCGCTGGCGATGCTCAGGGTGATCGTGCGCGAATCCGCCACGACGGGGATCTCGACGATGCCCGAATATCCGCGCGGCTTTCCAAAGTCAGGGGCGTCCGGCCCGTCCGCCGGGGGCTTCGTCCTCCCCGTGGAAGCAGCAACGAAGACATACACGATCGGAACGTGCGCTTCCGTGATGCGTACGTCGATCGTCGGGGCGCTCCCGGTCAGGTCGAGAACTCTCTTTTCCAACACTCCGTCCCGCTCCACGGAGACGAAGTACGTGCCCTTCGACAGGGGACTCTTGATGAGCAGCCGGGCGGTCTCACCGGGGGAATAGATCTTCTTGTCCGGCACGATCTCCAGCTGCTTCTCATCGGACCGCTCCCAGACGATCTCGTCAGTGCCGGTGGAATAGAAGGTGAGCCGCGTGAAGCTCTCCCGCCCGGCCGCGTCCTTCCCGGTGAGCTCGATGGCGTAGGATCCCGATTTCTGCGTCGTCAGCGCGACACTGCCGAATGGCTGCCCGGGCTGCACCGTGAAGATCTTTTCTTCCACTTCCTCCTTCTGGTAGCGGGTGTCCACGACGCCGCCGACCGTGAGCTCGCGCACGAGCTTCCAGTCCTCGCGGAGGAGCCTGCCGCTCACTGCGGCGGAGGGGTACGGTTTCCCGTCCTGGTCAACGGAGACGGCCTTCAGCGTGAAGGGCTGTCCCCTGGTCACGAAGTACAGGGAATCCTCGGATTTCGCGTCCGCGGTGAGCTTGGCTCCCAGCAGCTGCTCGGAAGAGAACACCAGCTGCGAGGCGCTTTTCGAGATCGCCTGCCGGTCGATATCCTCCACCGTGGCAACCAGTTCGTAGCTGTACACCCGGCCCTTGTCGCCATCGCTGAGCTTCTGGGAGGCAACGGTGACCCCGGTGCCGTCCAGGGATCCGGAATCGGAGGCCATGTCTTCCGCCCAACCCTTCTCCACGTCGCCGAAGGTGTACTCCTCAAGCGCGTCTCCCGGCGGCTGGTACCACGTTTCCCGGCGGGTCCAGAACCAGCTCCATTTCCCCTTCGTCACGCTGCCGCCTGCCAGGTAGGAGCCCGAGAAGCGGCCCTCGAGGGAGCCTCCCATGAATGCCTGGGCCTGCGGGAGGGTGAGGTCGACGGTGAACGTGACCCTGCGGAAATTGGCAACCTGCAGGTACACGCTGCCCGTCTTCTCGTCCGACGCGCCGCGGATGCGATGAAAGGTGAGAAGCCAGTCACCCGGCTCGGCGTCTTTCGGAAAGACGATCCGACCGGAAAAGCTGCCGGAAGCCGAGACGGTTCCGGTCGCCGAGGCCACCGCCTCGCTGTCCTCGGATCCGTTGACGAGGTCCACGCGGAATTTTCCCGGCACGGGCGTGAACTTCCCCAGGGTGAGATCCCTGTCGATGCCGGCAAAGGAAGCGGTTTCACCGGGGCGGTAGATGCCGCGATCCGACCAGATGTAGCTGAGCGGCTTCGCTTCCTCGGCGGAGTAGGGCTCGTTCGCGTTCCACGTTCGGCCCTGCATCTCCGACGGCCGAAGAACGAGCCGGTCTTTTCCCTTTGTGATCTCGATCTCCGCCTTTTCTTCGCTTCCCTGGAAGACCGCGAGGGTCCCCGGGGCAATGGCGACCGCCGCCAGTCCCTTCTCGTCGGTCGTGCCGGCGGCGATGACCTTGCCGTCCTTGCGCAGGCTCACCCGGGCATTCTGGAGGGGTGCGCCGGTGGCCATGGAGCTCGCCATGACGAGCAGCGTATTGTACCCGACGTTCAGCGACGCCCCGATGTCCGTGACCTGCACCGTGAGCTCGTCCTTGAGTTCCTCGCTGGTGTCGCTGCCGTAGAACAAGCCCTTGAAGTTCCACGAGAGATACGCGGCGCCCTTCCCCGCGTCATTCAGGAACGGCAGGAGGTCGAAGATCTCGAAGTGACGGACGTTGCGGGCGATCCTGCCGGTGTCGATGGCCTTCGACGCGCCCTTCGGGGGCGGGCCGAAAGGACTCGCGGTCCTGGCGACGAGGAAGCGCCCGGAGTCCACGTTCTGCATTTCGACCGCGATCTTCGGAGGAAACTGCGCTTCCAGGATCTTCTGCCCCGTGTCACGGAACTGCACGTACGCCTCGGCCGGGCCCACGTCAAAGCTCTCGCTCGTGTCCTCGCCCAGCTTCTGTCCGTAGGTGTCCGCGATGCCCGCGAGGATATCCACGGTGAACGTGGAATCGAAGCCCGCGGGCACGTTGTGCAGGAACACCCACGAGCCGGACACCTCCAGGTTCTTGTCCACCTCGTAGCGCGAATCGGCCAGCCTGAGGTTCGCCGCCGCCGTGTCCTCGTTGATCGGATGGTTGAAGCGCAGCTCCCCGGTGGCCCCGCTCTTTCCCATCGACGTGTTGGTCTCCTCGATGGACAGCGGCCGAAGCGTGTGGAAGCCCTCCGAGAGCTCGGCGTCCGTCCCGTAGTTCTCGGGACGGGGCTTTGCCCCCTTCAGCACGCGCACCTCGATGTCGGTGTCCCAGGGCAGCTCCTTCATCGGCGTGAGCACGACAAGGCGATCGGTGTTCTCGTAGGGTCCGAGCTGCGTCCTGTCGGTGATCACCGGCCGCGCGGCCTTGAACGCGGCGGGCGCGCCGTTCACCTCGAGGCGGACGAACGGGAGGATCGTCGGCATGTCCACCGGGAAGTTGAACGTGACCACGATCGCCCGGCTTGCCTCGGGCACCACGTCGTCTCCCGAGGGCGTGACCGAGACGATCTGCAGAGGTTCCGTGCGGAAGGTGAACTTCGTGTCCCCCGTGAGGGCCTCTCCCTGGAGGGAGCGGAGAGACCCGCTCACGCTGAACGTGTATTCGGTGGCCGGGGCGAGCGGGCCCTTCGGCTCGAAAGCCAGCAGCCGGGACCCGTACCATCGATAGATTCCCTCGATGCGGGGCGAGATGCTGAGGATGGCCGAGGAGGTGGCCGGCTTGTCGAGTGTCTTCAGGGCGATCACGGGCTTGTTGAAGAGGACCCAGATGCCTCCCTCCAGGTTCTCATGGGGTATCGTGCCCGACGGCCCCACTTCCGCCACCGCGAAAGCCGCGTCGGCGGAATCGGAAGAACCGGCGGTGAGGGCGGCGAGGAGGACCGGCACCTTCACACGGGGAGCGGGCGCCGCTGTTCCGGCGGCGTGAAAGCCCGAGCATGCGGCCAGGAGAACCAGGAGGCCGGCGGCGAAGCCGGCGGGGAGCAGTCTTTTCATCGATGCCTCCGTCGCATAATGGGATAGTAGCGCGTTTTCCCAGCCGATTTCAACGAAGGCGGCGCCGGAAATGGCATTTGCGGGGCCGATCTGTTGACAAAGCACGTGTCTTTGATCATATTTCTCGGGCACACGGTGGGTGTAGTTCAATTGGCAGAGCACCAGACTGTGGATCTGGAAGTTGTGGGTTCGAGACCCATCACCCACCCCTAGCGCGCCTGAGAGGGCGCGCGGAAGCGTCGCCTTTGGCGACGTAAGGTCGGCGCTCTGCGCCGGCCGTGGCGCGCGGGGCTGCCGCTGCGGTCGGGGAACTGCACTCGCTGCGTTGCGTTCGTAGCTCAGTTGGATAGAGCGCCGGGCTTCGAACCCGTAGGTCGCAGGTTCGAGTCCTGCCGGACGCGCTTCTGGAATCGAGGGCCGCTAGCTCAGTTGGTAGAGCAGAAGACTCTTAATCTTCGGGTCGCAGGTTCGAGTCCTGCGCGGCTCAAAAGATTCTGTAGCGTAAGTAGTTAGAAGACCCCTACCTCCGGGTAGTGAAAAACCTCCCTTTGGGAAGGT